>JAWXBV010000207.1:0-6369 GCA_034440335.1 Nitrospirota bacterium
AATAGTGCGTAGTCTGTGCTCAATAATCGCTTGGTTTCCCGCAGAAATGGCACTTTCGAGAAAGTTATACGCGCACACTTTGACGGTCTCATCAGTAAATGCGCCACTATCAGCAAATTAACTCGCGCTCAGCTAATTTCTGATGCTCAGGACGAATATATGAAAGTGATGAACCGTCCAATGAGTCCTAAGCAAGAGGCAAAAGCCAAAAAACTCGCGACTGAGTTTGAGAATATTAGAATAAAACGAATGCGATTGTCGGACGAATAACGGACAAAATGCGATGTCCTCTCTCGCCAGGAGGACGGGCACAGATAAGGGGTCGGGAGTCTTTGTTGGGTCGCCTCGTTCACGCGTGGGAGTTTTTCTTGTCCAGATAGTTCCCGGAATCCTTCAAAGCATGGGAGGCACAACATGTGCTCGCTAGAGTATCTGCCGTGCGATCGTCTGCCATCGGTTAGAATCGAACACCCAGCGAGGCAAGGGCGAAATTGTACCAGCCAAACGCGTACCGGTCGTTATCCACTCCACCTTCGAATACGCGATATCCCGCAGTCAGGTACCAGGCGTCGGTGAGATCGTAACGGATTTTTGCTGCTGCATCGATGGCCCGTCCCTGTGTGCTGACGAGCCCATCGAAATCCAGCAGAGCCGTCCAGCGTGGGGCGACGTCATATTCCAGACTGGTGCTGAGCAAGGGCACGAACCCGATATTACTGTCGGATGCCACGACCCCTTGTTGACGTAACTCCACCCGAGCGTCTCGAATGAACGCGGTGGCGCCGACGCGCCATCGCCAGCGATCCGATTCATGGAGGAGATATCGGTAGGTCAGTCGGTAGGAGTCGAACTTGTACTCGGAATCCACTGCGGCGCCTGGAGTGAATGACCCGCCGGCAAAACGTACAGGCATGTCAAACGCACCGGTGCCGGAAAAGGCGAGCGGGGCGTATACAAACCTGACCGAATGTCGGTGGGCCATATTCCATGTGAGTTCGACGCGTCGCTGCGCATCGGGACCGTTTCCTTGGATATCGGTCAGAGCAAAGCGCGTTCCTGCGCTGCTGTCTGGAATATGGATCTGATTTCGCGATTGCCAGACGGCTCCCGTTTCAAACTCCAGCGAGAATTGATGATCAGGGCGGGAGGCTCCCGCGGCGGGCGAAATTGTGCTCACGAGTATGGACATGATGGCACATATCACGATACAGATGTCCCGAAGGCGCCAATTCAGTTGACGTAATAGTGAGGGAATAGAACCCATCATGCATACTATCCTGCGAATCGCTCGCCGTCAAAGTGCCCCATCCGCAGAGAAAGGGCAGGTCACGACAACGATGGATGCGATCTCCTCGGATGATGTTCCCATCAATTTCCCAACGAGTGCGCCATACGGGATTGAAAAGGGCTCGAAGGGCTCGAAAACGGTGGGGAGGCGTTGCTTCAGGCCTTGTTCGCGTGGAGAACACCACCTCCATCGAAGCGAGGATAAATTGAAGTTGGCGAGAAGGACAAGGAGGGGTCTTTAGGAGCGACCGTCGGAGGCTGCAACTCTGTTCTTGAAAGTAGGTTTTACCGATTGCATTTCGTCTGGTGAGTCGCCTAGGCTATAGAGACTTAATTTCCATCCCTTCATTGCGCGACTTCTGTGGAGGTCAGTCCCCGTGATGATGATTCCACTACACATTCATTTTCCCGCGAAGCATGTTCTGTCGAATGATACCCGCTATTTTGGCGGGAAGAGGAGGGTATGATGGCCGATGTGATTCGAACTGCTCAGTATTTTAAGGTGGAGATTGGGGATAAACCAGGGACGTTAGCCGGCGTGCTTGCTCCACTGCGTGAGGCTGGAGTGAATCTGCTGGCGGTGCATGCATTTCCTCGGAGTCGCCGCACACAGGTGGATGTGGTGCCGGAAGATCCCGTTTTATTCAAGAGCATCGCGAAGATGCACAAGTTGAAAGTGCAGGGACCGAAAAAGTGCTTACTGGTGGACGGCGAAGATCGCCCGGGAGCGCTGGCCGATCTGACCGATCGACTTGGTTCAGCCAAGATCAACATGATCGCGATGACCGGCCTCTGTGCCGGCCAGGGCCGCTTCGGCGCCATCCTATGGGTTAAGCCAGTGGATGTGAAGAAATCCGCCAAAGTTTTGGCGTCGGATTGAGTGAGCCCGCATGATTCATGAACGCTTCTGCTGCAATCGCCTGCCTGTGCGTGCCAGCACGCAGGCAGGCCGATTCGCTGCTCTTGGGCGTGAAGCGGCATTCGGGAGTGGAGTTGCTGGTTTCTAGTTTCAGGTTTCAGGTTTCAAGTTGCTCGTTTCGGATTGCTGAAATTCCGGTTTCGAACCTGAAACCAGAAACATGAAACTCGAAACACTTATACGAGGAACGCGTTTTCCTGGCGATTTCGTCCCTCGACTGTGCTCGGGACCCTGAGCTTTGTCGAAGGGCGACGAACCGTCATGAATCATGCGGGTTAAGCGCTACTCACGCCTGATGAGAGATCTGCCTGATCTTGCTGTGGTCGCTGAACGCCGCGATGAGAAGCCGGTCACTACTGACGACATGAAGAAGCGGCTCCACAGGCATGGCTTCCCATAGTCTCAGCTGCCCAATTCCTGCCTCTACAAGCGACAGATCTCCTGCGCAGCCTCATTCTCCGTACCCATTCCCTGACCATTGAATCGGCACGATTGAGAAGCTATGCTGGTTTTCTCTTCGCTTTGTCCGTGCGCGTCGATCGCAATCTAGTCAAAGCATATTCGGAGGCTACGGATGAGACCAGGAGAAAGCGAAAAAGTCGGCCCCATCACAGACTTTCTTGTGAAAGACCACGGGCGACTGGAAGCGCTGCTGCAATCGGCTGTGGCGCAGGTTGGCTCTGTCGATCAGGGAACGTACGATCAATTTCGAGCGGGGCTGCTCCGCCATATCGGCATGGAAGAAAAGATCCTTTTGCCGGCCGCTCAGCGACTGCGAGGCGGGGAGCCGCTTTCCATTGCAGCCAAGCTCCGGCTCGACCATGGGGCCATCGCGTCGTTGCTCATGCCGCCTCCTTCGGCTGCCGTCATTGCGACGATTCGTGCCGTGCTTAACGTACATAACACCATAGAGGAGGGCCCGGGGGGCCTGTATGAAACCTGTGACGAGCTGGCAAGCTCAGAAGCGGCGCAGCTTCTGGCCACACTCCAGGCTGCACCGGAACTGGCCGTGCTGCCTTGCTCCGACAGTCCCGCCGTGATGCCCGCTGTCCAGCGAGCCCTGGAGCGGGCCGGTTATGCTTTCCTTAAAGGTAAAGCGTAGGGGCTGCAAGGTCGATCTTCAGGAGGGCAGAATCGAGGACCTGCTACAGTTCGCATCGCCTCGTCCCTGCGCGGCGGTCGTATCCAGTCTTGCAGGATTGGACTCGGATTCTGTCCCGAATATATTCAGGAACCAGGATTTCACGATCGACCATAAAAGACCAGTACAATATCCAGGGCCACGTTCAGGGGTGTAGTCGACGGCATTGTCTGTCCTCGGTCATCCCAGCTGACTCGCCTGAACATGGTTGCAGATGGGAAGGTGGAGAGAAGGGTCAGGTGTCTTGAGGTGCCGGCTACATGGCCGTCTGGGTTGTATTCTCCTTCGCCGAATACCCCGTAGCGTTCCGCCTTCGTAGCTGAAGTAACGACTTCAGCGGAGTAGGCTGCTACGGGGAGCGTCATCGAATCACGATGAGGGCGCCGTCCAGCAGCGGCCTTGAATGCGATGGAGCAGCGTTTTCCGTAGATAGGGAGCCGGGTCTCGCGCCAGGACATGGATGAGACTGCCGGTCTGCGCAGTTTCTTTTCCGTCCCTCGGAACACCATCACCGTCCATGACTGGTTCGTGTGGTCGCGCGCGAGCAGTGGTTGTGTGTCTCGCTGCCCGCACAGAAACACAAAAGGACTAGCCGTGGAACGCAGTCGGAGGCTGAGCGGCGATGAGTGTCAGTTTTTCAGATCGGGTGAGGGATTTGATTGCGGCCTCATGTATGAGTGCCGCGCTTTTGGTCCGTCGATATTCGACATACCGCACCCGTAACGGGCTTCGGTGTTTCGTGTATTTTGCGCCTCGGCCAGACCGGTGTGCGTCCAGTCGCCTCTCCAGATCATTGGTCATGCCGGTGTATAGGCTGCTGTCCGAACATTCCAGGATATAGACGACCCACTTCATGGTCGTGATTCCACTCTGTCTGAGGCTCGCGTCTGCGAGACGTCGGGAGTCGAGGGCGTGAGTGCGGCAAGATCGGGGGCCAGGGCTAGGCGAAGGCCTGACGTCCTCATCTGGGCCTCACCCGCCTTCTCGCATAGTCGGTTCGCGTGATGGTTCATTCGTAGGAAGCGGCAGTCACTCAGTGTCACGCCACTCCCTCCCGTTCACCTCTGCCCATAGTTCATGCACCATTCGTTGCTCGAACACAAACCATGACGGCTTGTCACGCAGACCCTGCAGGATTTTCATATCAGCAGCCTTCAGCTTGTTGGGGCGTGGTGTGAGCGCGAGCAATTGGTAGATCGCTTCTCGCTCCTTCGGCGAAGGGCGCACGGTCTGTGCGCCTCCCAGGAACGGCACTTTTGGTGGCGCCTGGTTCATCTGTATCCATGACATCGGGATACGTGAGGCATCTTCAGCCGGCACCACCGATATCGCCTGCGTCATAGGCATCATGACGGCCAGGAGAAGGGCCATCACAATCCTACAGCGGGTGAGAAGACTCCTCCCCGGCGAACGACCCACCAACCTCAGGTGGCGAGATGTTTGTTCGGGGTCACACATAGGCGAAGGTCGATAGATCATTACACCCTGCTCATGAGGCGGCTTTAGAGGCGAGCTCGATGGCTGACGGAGCATGGTCAAAACGGCTGCCGACAGGCAGCAGGAACGGTTGGAGCATACGATTGATCCAACCGTGAAACGGGACGATTTCATAGGACCGTATCTCGAAATACCCGTTGCCGGTTTGTACCAGGAGCGTTCCCGATTGCTTGGACATGATTTCTCCAGGAGCTCTCCCTGACGGAGGCCCCTCGTGAGGCTGCGCATCGTAAATCTTGATGGCGGTCCCATTGAGACAGGCGGTGAGAGGTTCATAGGGTTGCAGCGCGCGCCAGAGATTGGCAATGTGTCTCGCGGACCCGTTCCAATCAGGAATCGTGTCGGCGGCTTTCTTCTTTCCGAAATAGGTACGGTCCGCGATAGATTGCGGCTTGGGAGTGAGGGCTCCTTGCGCCACGGCATTGACGGCTTCTGTCAGGAGCGCCGCGGCTGCATGGTGTTGTCGCTGCGTCAATTGCCCAGCAGTGTCATGCTCGCCGATCGTCAGTTCTTGCTGGGCGATCATATCTCCCGCATCGATTTTTTCCGTCATCACATGTACGGTGAGCCCTGCAAGCGATTCGCCATTCTTGATCATCCAAAATGCCGGATGTGGCCCTCCATAACGAGGGAGCAATGAAGGGTGGCAATTCAAGACGCCTAATCGAGGAGTGTGGAGCAGGGCCGTCTTTAAAATCTGAGGGAAGAAAAAGACCACGATAAGATCGATGTTCAAGCCCCGTACATGTTCAACAAATGTGGGAGAGTTTACGTTGGGTGAGGTGATGCGCCGGATCTTTTCCTTATCAAGCCATCTCCAGGCATCGAACGTGGGCGTCATCAGCCGTATCGGTTTCGATCGGCACAACAGCGCTCTGACGAGGGTCCTGATCGTAAACCCAAGACCGTCAGATTTTGGCTGTCTCTTCCAGATAGGGCGAGCCCACGCGACAATTTCATGACCGCTCGCTTTCACGAGCCGGCCAAAATCCCAGTCGTCAACCTCCGAAAAGACTAAGAGCCGTAGCCTCGGGGGTGGAGTCGCCACGTTCGTGGAGGGAGAAGGGCTCATCGCGTATCGCACCAACGTCACAAGGGATCAGCGACCATACCGCTGGAGGTTTCCTGCTCAATATATCAGATATGGCTTCAGGTCTTGCACCCCAAACAGTGCAGAGTCTGTACTCTTTCTACCATCCGTTCATTCCTCTGTGATCGTTCACAGCCGGACTGTGACGGCGTGCACCTGGGTGTACAGTTTCAGCGGGTCCTGGCCCATCTCGCGACGCCTCTACATCAGCCTCGCGACCGACGCTGTTGGGTGACGTTCCACCGTTGCTGTGCTCATGCGGTTCCTCCTCTCCGCATGTAGAGTGCGGCGATGTCAGATGCGTAGAATCGAACGTAGAGACACCCCATTTATACATGAAGGGGAACAGGGCGATCATTGCGAGAGGGGGGTGAGCCTTTGGCCCGCATTATTCATGACGGTTCGTCGCCCTTCGACAAAGCTCAGGGTCCCGAG
>JAWXBV010000208.1:0-20894 GCA_034440335.1 Nitrospirota bacterium
TATGGCGTGCACGCGATGCGGTGGGTTCCTGGTGATCGAGGATTGGGATTGTCTCGTCGATAATGTCCGTGAGAAGCGGCTCAGGAGAATGAGATGTGTGAACTGTGGGTGCATTGACGATTCCATAATCATTGAGAATCGTCTTATTGAAAGGAGTTCGACATGCTTTACTACGCACTGATGTTCTTGGTGGTTGGAGTCATTGCGGGTGCCCTGAATCTGGCCGGAGTGGCCGCCGTGGCGGTCCAGATTTCCTGGATTCTGTTCTTGGTCGGGATCGTGTTGCTGGCGATCCATCTGTTCACGAATCGCTCCGTGCGGGTACCCTAACCGGCAGGATTCTCTTGAACCGGAGTCGAGCACTATCGACCGCGCGGGCAGATTTGGCGCAGTGAGCACTCGCATGGTCTGCGTGCTGAGCAGATTGTCGTTGTAGTAAGTCTTATAATGCGCGCGCGCATTGCCTTGGCACTGTATAGGCAGATCAGGCGCGCAGAATAATCCCTGTGGGGCGTCGCACAGGGGCGGCGTTGCATTGCGACCTCGTCAATTTTTTAAACTGTGCTGTATTGATCGGATTTGTGTCTCTTCATACGCGTAGTACTCACATCATGCCGCATCGTCACTCCTTCGCCAATTCACGACCTACCAGCGTGAATGTTGTGACCTTCAGGAAAAAACCGATGGAATTTTCGTTGATGAGTTCCAGACTTTAACAAGAAGGTATTTCCATGAATCTGACCCGATATCTAGGAGTTGCGTTACTGTTCGTGATGGGCTGTCAGGGTATGCCCACGGTCACGAGGACTGGGGACGTCAAAGACATCATTATTTGGAGATAACCTGACGTCAGGCGAAATAGCTGTCAATACAGGCGATGAAGTTCGGTGGATCAACAAAAGGACCCAGCCTGTGCGAGTCATCTTTCTCGACGCAGTGTTGGACAAGCAGTTGTCATGCAAGAATAATGTGGGTGGGTGGATGACACCTAGCGACACAGCCCAACTGGCTGCGAACGAAACCGCCAGCGTCTGTTTCCGAGATGCCGGCTATTTCCGGTATATCGTCAGGATGAAATCAGCCAAGACGACTGGCGATATCAATGTTCAGGGAGTCATCAAGGTTGGAGGACAGGGCGGCCAGGCCGTTGGTCAAACAAGCGATCAAAACCGTGGCCGAACCAGTTGGTCAACCCAGTGATCAAACAATTGGACGTACCAATGATCGACCCAGTGATCAAGCCGGTGATCAAACCAGCAGTCCAAGAAGCTCAACGTCGATCACCACCAGTACTACGACGACCACTGAGGGAGCAAATGCTCCAACCAAGTCTCCTCAGAAGTGAATGCAACTTCGAGAATGATTGAGGGGAGTTCGGATGAAACTGGCGGATAAGAAATGTCACGATGGAGACGGTGTCCCCCCGCTGAAGGCTCTCCGCGCGAGGGAGCTGTTGAAGGAACTGGGCCAGGGCTGGACACTCAACGGAAAAGGGCATTTGGAGCGGCGCTACACCTTCAAGGATTTCGCTCAAGCGCTGGCATTTGTGAAGGAAGTCGGGGCTGTCGCGGAGGCCGAGGGCCATCATCCTGATCTGTATCTGGCATGGGGGAAGTGCAAGGTCGAAATCTGGTCGCACAAGGTTACGGGTCTAACTGAGAGCGACTTTATCTTGGCGGCCAAAGCCGAACAGAAGTTCAAACCGTTTCGCGCGCCGGCATAGCCGAGACGACTTCGCGCTCGTTAATGAAGTGAGGGCAAGGAGCGCCTCGCCGACATGTCCTGTGTGTCGTTCGATCGAGTACACGCCCCAGCCGGTAAACTCCTCAATCCTGAAATGTTCTCGGGCCCTCGTACCGCAGGCGGAAGAAGGCATGGTGAGGCAGAGCATAGTGTAGGCTTATCAATCGAAACCACGGTGCGGTTTCAGGTGTGTAGCTCACGTGGCCATATGCGGTCGGTCGGTCGATTCCTCGTCTGCTGGACTCTCCCAATACTGAAGCGACATCGTTCGAAAATCCTCATCGATCAGCTGGTTTTTGAGAAACTCTCCATACAACATTGGTCCGCCTTCACAGAGCAGCGTGCTGATGCCATGTTCTTGTCGGAGCAGTTGTGTGGCCGTGACAAGATCGACCCGCGTGCCTTCACACACGGAAATGATTTTTTTCGTGCCATCACGGTCTAACCTCTTGAGCTGCGACCGGAGATTTTCTTGCCCCTTCCGCGCGGTGATGATCCACGCGTCAACACGCGGAGAGCTGAAGAGGCGAAGAGAGAGATCGAGGTTGCCGGAACCGCTGAGAACGAGAACTTTCTGCCGACCGAGCTTGAGCGTGTCCTGTCGATAGCTCCGCAATTCCTCATCATCGATGCCGTAGTCCCAGCCCCGCCCTTCAGCGATTCGTTCTTCACGGAGGGTATTCGCGCCGATCAACTGCCCGTCGTGGTGCGCCCGAAGAAAATCCATCAGCCAGCGGTCTTCTCTGCTCCTTGACACTGTCTTGCCATCGACATGGCCCTTCAACTCTCTAAACGAGCTCTGCCGTCAAGTCCCATCACAAAATTGGAACTGATATACGGGCGACCGGCGTCGGCAGGTTCCGGAAACCCAAACGGACCATAGGGCGCTTTCATGTGTCGAGGTAAGGGGAAAGTATCTTCGCCGGCGTTATAACAACAATGCAGATCCATCGGTGCCTCCCCAAATGAACGGTATAATATTCACCATGCTCTGAGAATCACAAGTCTGTACAAGGATGCATGGTCGTGCTATCCAATAGCGTGAAAACTCTTTGCGCGTGGGTCAATAGGGGAGGCGCCGATGAAGAGGTTGCTGCTCGCAGTGAGTGGGATGACATTATTGATAAACGGGATGGCTTGTGTTGGGCCAGAAACATCCGTGATGGATCAGGGCCAGACGCATCAGGAACAGTGGATCGATCAGGGGATGACGAACGGGCAGCAGGCGCAAGTCAGTATGCGAGAGACCAGGGTACAGTCCAACAGCACCATGACGGATAAGGAGCGGGCCAGGATCAGCGCGGCACAAGCCCGTGCATCCCGTCATATTGCGCGCGAAGAGTCTGTTCACCGGGGCAAGCGGCGCCGGTAATTCACGGTTGTGCGGAGACTCGTTGGGGCGCTTGGGGTGGTATCCTGAGCGCGTCGTTGTCTCGATGATCAGGAACATGGTTCCTCATCCAGAGAGACCTTGCTACAATACCGTGCATGCCGCATCGCGCGATCCACAACGATCTGTTACATCGTCTCCCTCAGAAGCCGTTGTCGTTGCTTCGCGCGCTGGGGAACCTGGCGGATGAGGCCGGGGTGTCCTTGTACCTCGTCGGTGGAGTTGTCCGAGATCTCTTGCTGAAGCGGGAAAACTGGGATCTCGATCTCACGGTAGAGGGAGATGGGGTTGGCTTTGCGAGGCTGGTAGCCGATCGGTACCAGGCTGGATTGGCGGTGTTTGAACGGTTTGCGACGGCGCGGCTGACGTTCCCAGATGGCCTCAAGATGGATATTGCGACGACCAGGCGAGAGTCCTATGCGCAGCCCGCCCTTCTGCCGACGGTTCAGCCGGCGTCGATCGAAGAGGATCTTTCTCGACGGGATTTCACTATCAATGCCGTCGCGGTACAACTCAATCCAAAGCAGTTCGGTCGCCTGCTCGACCCCTACGGAGGGCAACGAGATCTTCGGGCGCGCAGGATCCGTGTGTTGCATCAAGGCAGTTTCCAGGACGATCCCACTCGTATCTTCAGAGCGATTCGATTCGAACAGCGGTTCGGTTTCCGCCTTGAACCAGCCACCTCGCGCCTGCTTGCGCAAGCGGCCTCTACGAACCTGATCCAACAGCTTTCCGGCCCCCGATTACAGAACGAAATCCTGTTGCTGTTCGTCGAGCGGGATCCGGTGCGCGCGATTGCGCGCCTAGGGCGATTGAAGTTGCTTCGCTTCCTTCATCGACGTCTGTGTTACACGAAGAACGTACAACGAACAGTCGCTGCCGTTCCCAAGACGCTCGCTTGGTGGAGGCGTCGATTCCCGGACTCTGCGATCGACAAGCCAATCGTCTTTCTCATGGCCTTGTCGAGCGAGTCCAGTCCAGCCGTCGTGGCCACGATGATCCGACGGCTAGCCCTGTCACGTGAGCAGGCCAAGAAGGTGAGCACTGGAGGAGGTCGGGTCGATGGCGCGCTGAAGAGACTGACCGATACAGGGACCGTACGGCGGTCACAGATATTTCGCCTCCTGGCAGATTTCTCGGACGAGGCCCTTGTGCTGCTTGTGGCGAAGCAAGTTGGTCGGCAGCAGGGGGGGGAATTGAGCCTGCTAAAACGACGCCTGGCGGTCTATATGAAGAGCAGGACGGTCAAGGCGGCACTGACGGGGCGGGATCTTCAAGCCATGGGGCTGCAACCGGGACCGCGGTATAAAACGATCTTGGAGAAATTATTGGACGCACGACTTGATGGAACGGTCATAACCGAAGCGGAGGAACGTGCCCTTGTGCGGAAGTGGCTAACAGGTTGAGGGAAACCTGCTTTTCCCTGGTGGGGCATGGCGGACGAGACGTTTGTAGTGATCGTAGATGAGCCAGCAGGATGTTCAAAAAGGCCGTCCAGCGGGGCCGCAGCGAGCGAGGAGACGAGGCGTACCCTTGCGGTACGTTGAGTCTCTGAGCGATGCGAGAACAAAGCTGGCGGACTTTTTCAGCATCCTGCCTAATTCAGTGAGGTGATGGACAACGACACCTCATTCGGCAGCAAGAGCGTCACGTTGGCATGATGCGTGGGGTCCGCTTGAATGAGGGCGAACAACGGCACCGGCTGCGGCACCTGGCTCGGCGGTAAGGCCAGCAGAACCGGGAAGTCGAGCAGTGGCGACACCGTCGTGAGGCTGGCTAGGCGTAAACGAAAGGCCATCAGAATGTCTCGCACCCGGCTGGTTTGATCTTCTTCGGAGAGCGATTGGTTCGTCACGATTCCCACTTCCCAGAGTGGTCGGGTGATCGTGACAGGGAACGTGATGCCGAGTTGCAGTGCGGCCGGCGTCACGTCGATCAAGATTCCGGCCTGAATCGCGGCTTCTCGGTCATGAATAGCATGCGGCGCCACGGTTTTTTCCATCAACGCTCCCCCACCGGCATGCTCTTGCGCGAGAGGCTCTTGAGGCTGAAGCGGTTCGTTCTGAGCGGAAGGATCCTCCGCTGGTTCTTCGACATGGGAAGGAGCAGCAATCACGGCGTCTGTGTGAGGCAAGGCCTTCACGATCCCGTCGTAGATCGCTCGGGCTGAAGCAGACCATGCGTTATTAAACGGGTGGCCTGCGAAGGCCGCCTCGGCGGCTTTCTTCTCGTCATAGGTCAGGGCTTTGGGTGTTGGTGTGTGTGTCATAGGTATCAACATAAGCCGCTTTGCAGGGATGTCAAGGGTTGGGACGTTTGTTTCCCACTCGGAAGCGGCTAACAGGCAGTATGTATGATGGTTCGTGATGACACGGCAGGGACGACAGTGAGAGTTCCGGATAGAGGAGTCAAGGTGAAGCCTGTTTAAGCCCCATGTTATAGTCGCCGCCATGGTACGAATCGATTTTTATCGGGTGCTGGGGGTCTCGCGTGACGCTTCCGACGATGCGATCAAAAAGGCTTACCGGAAGCTGGTTTTTCAACACCATCCGGACCGCAACCCCGACAGCGCTCACGCCGAACCCAAGATCCGCGAGATCAATGCGGCCTATGAAGTTGTCGGCGATCCGGAAAAGCGTCGGACCTATGATCGGCTCAATTGGGGAGAAGAAACGGCACGGGACGAAGCGGCAGACCCAGCCGTCATTCTTGACGAAATGGAGAAGAAGCTCTTCGATGAAGGGCGCAAGGAAGTGTTCGCGGTCTTGATGAAAGACGTGACGCGGATCAAATCAGAACTGGCTGCGATTCGTGAGCGGACCGTGGCGGATCAAGGATACGACACGTTCAAGGATGAGATCATCCGGGAACGAGCATCGGAGATCATGGAAGAACTTATCACGGCTGAGATGGAAGGGCGCAAGCAACGGCTCGTCGAAGTGGCGACGGAGATGTTGCTGTCGCAAGGCGTGGTCAAACGAGACGATGAGGGAGGCGTCAGATCGCTACGGGGACAGCTTGATAAAGTATTCCGCAAAGGGCGGGCGAAGGGTTTTGCCGCTGCATTGGAATTGTTTTATGAAAGGCGGTAAACGTGAGACGTGAAAGGTGAAAGGACAGGATCAAAACCCGTTACGTCTCACGTTTAACGTGTACGAGCTCAGATTCGACCTGTCAGTCAGTGTCTGCGTTCGACCCAAAGCTGAAGTGCACGACCGCCCGTTATCAGTCCATCCAATCGAATGACGTGATCAAAAGCACAACGGCATCCCCATCGAAACAGTACAACCTGAATCCGGCGCGAAAAGTGACGCTTCCACAGCGTGAGTCACTCAATCTTCTGCAGGGCATATTGCCATGCTGCGTCTCAGGGAGCGCTGGCAGGTAAGCCCAGGCTGGCGCGATTTTTGGTGCGCCGCAACTGTGCGGGCAGGAGCCGGACCTTGTGTCGGGCGGTTTACTGGGTGGCACTCTGTACGTCTGGAGGCAAACAGAATCGCTTGAACCAGTTGAGCAAGTTGTAGGCTAGGAGGAGCAGGTGGAGATAGGTGTCGTTGGCGAAGAAGTGCCAAGTGGGAAGGCTGCCCAAGGCCTAGCCCGCATTATTCATGACGGTTCGTCGCGAAATCGCGCAGTCGCCAAGCGAGACAGGCGCGAGGAGCCGTGAGGCGTGGCTTTGCCACGACTGGGAGTTCCGAAGGGGGTGTGCCCCCTTCGTGGGGATGTTCCAAGGGGGCACACCCCCTTGGAGGAGTGGGCGAGGCAGGCTTCAGAGCCGAGCCTACGACGGGAGGGAGGCATACTTGAAGAGTATGTTGACCGACCGATCGGCGAGCCCGCCTGCCTGGACGCCGGGCTCACCGCGTCCAGGCTTGTCGTAGCGGCGAATCCGCGATTGCAGCAGAAACGTTCATGAATAATGCGGACTCGTTGCCGTTGAGTTGGTTGATCAGCAGCTCAAGGCCGACTCGGTCGGTGTAGACACGCCACAGGTTGAGCGGCTGTAGCGGTAGATTGGTGACCAGGCCTTGATAGTGATACGTGCCGAGTTGAAGAGCGGATATTGGTTGGTGAACTCCTCTGGCTGGAATCGCCGGATCACGACGAAGCGAGACGGATGGGGCCACCGAATGGGCTGATAGCGGAATTCGGCCACCTCGATGCCCTTGCCGGGCATACAGATAACACGACCAAAATGATGGGAGAAATCAAGAAGGGTGATCGTATTGAGGCGAAGGTGAACGATCAGAATCACGCGCTGTCGATTCGCTCAGTGAAATGAAGATCTGATACCGATCACCGAAATGAAGCCTGTCGTACGACTGAATCCACCCTCGAATCAGGCACGAAAGCTCAACCGGGTGGTAGCCGATAACTATTTCAGTGGGAATCGGCAGGGGGTACATTGAATCGCCCTGCCGACTCCAAGAGTGAAGAGCCTCTCCGAGTATAAGAGGAAATCGACAACTGGTTTTCCGAGACGCTGGTCTGGCTTTCTCATCAGGGAAGTGAAGTGAGAGCCGTGGGGCAACCAGAAGATTCCCCGACGCGTTCGGTCACGGTCGTTCCGTGCCTTCTTATCATGCGAGCCCCTTTGCCAACTTCAAGAGGTTACGGGCCAGACACACCCCAGCTCCACTCCTGTGCCGCATGGGCGAGTCCGCGGAACGGCATCCGCCGAAACACTCGTACCTGTTTGATCTGCCCGTAGGCTGGATCCATCGTCTGTGTGCGTAGTCGGTATCGACTCCGATTGCGCCTCGTCGGAGCTTGATCTGCATGGCCCCACGTACAGGCCCCGCGTAGGGCGTGACGGATTCCTGCCGCCGCCTACATGTGGTGGTGCCGACCGGTGGCTATGTAGCCCTGGACATGCCGCCGCTTCAGTTCCCGGAGGTTCGCTTCCGAGCACGATGCGGCATCGGCCGACACCTCTCGGGCCTGCCGCCGATGTTTGCCTTGATCTGCACGACCAGGGGGTGTGTTGCTGGTCGTTGGGCGCAGTGGTCACCTGCTGGGTGACGATAATGTGGCTGACGGCATCGACGGCGGCCTGCGCGATGCACCCCTGGACGAAGCCGTCTGAGGTCTTCATGATCCATCTATCGGGATCCGTACAATTGTGCGCCCTCCGCACTCGCACGGGTTTCGGTTTCCAGTGCGGCCTTGGCGTGTCGAATTTTCTCCCGTCGCGCCTGGTTGTTCGCGACTCACGTCGGCAATTCGTTTCCGCGACGCGTTCGGCCCCACTGTGTATCCTCGCACACATCGAGGGTATCCGCCTTCTGCAGCCACCCCAGCACGGTCGCGGCCAGGTCGGCTTCGGTCTTCCGCATGCGGACACTAGCGCGTCGCCTTGTGTTTTGAGGCGCGTTGGATTTGATCATGGTGCCGTCGAGGGCCACAGGGCCCAATTGCAGCAACCCCATGCTTGCTTTCGTCGGGCGAGAGACGAACGACGCTCCATGCGCAGGCGGAGTGATTCCAGGGCTGCTGCAGAAGGTCCAATGAGTAATCCGGGCTAGGGAGTGTCCTAGCTTCCCATACCAGATCCTGACGGTATGATTGGTCATGAGCGGTGTCAAGTCAGTTTACCGAAATGGTTCATATCCGGCACGAGACAGTATGGTGCGGGATAGCAATACTGGAGCACGTCACAACCAGGGGTAAATTGTCGAAGAGCTGGGGTATTTGCCAGGTTATTGATAGAGCGAGGCTTGCTACAACCATACACAACACAGGAGATGCCAGTTCATCGAGTGAGGATCACTATGGCGAACACGAGACCACAAAGCCCCGACAGAGAAAAAGAGGCCGATCATCGGTGGAAATCCGTACTTCTCAGGATGCGTGCTTGCCGGCGATGTGGTGGCCTCTTAACCAGAGGTGAGGACTTTAGCCAGTCCATTGAAAACGAGATGCCGTCGTTGCGTTGCGTTCAATGCGGGGAGTGCTTGGATGAAATCATCCTGCGGAACCGCGTCATGTCCAACAGAATGTCCAGCAGACGAGAGTCACCAAACCAGCAGCCGAGCTTGCGGATGTAATTTCTCTCCGGTGGGCCCTTGGGTTTTAATGACAGAGGAAGAGTGCGATCGTCAGTTAGTTGTGCGGCACATGTGAATCAGTGGCAGACGGAAGCCTGAGGATAACCAACAACCAACTCATAGGGGAGAAGAGAAAATGCCATCATCAAATAATAATGAATCAGGGAACCTCTCGGTTTTTATCACAGGAGCGCTGATCGGAGCCGGTGTCGCGCTCCTCTTCGCGCCACAGTCGGGTGCGCAGATGCGCGACCTCCTTCGAGACTATGCGGCACGCGCCAAAGATGAGCTCGATGAAGTCGTCGACGAGGGCGCTGAAGCGTTGGACAGGACTATTGATCGCGGCCATGAATTCGTCGAGAAGGGGAAGGATTCGTTGCGAGAGGCCGGCCGCCAGGCTAAGGAGTTTGCTGAGGCGGGAAAGCATGCGGTCAATGAAACGAAGGATGAGCTGGCGTCAAATCACCGTTAAGCGTTGATAGGCGGCTATGCCAACCGGAAAACTCACTTTCAACCTTAGGGGGATTATTATGTATCGTTTGTTAATGGTCGGCATTCTCGGATTGAGTGCGATGAGTCTTACTGCCTGTGAGTCCATGACCGGAAAAACTGCAGGCCGAACCATAGACGACGCCACGACGACCGCATCGGTTCAAGGAAAGCTGACGAATGACAAGGCGTCGAATTTTACGCGTATTAATGTGGATACCGAGCGGGGGGTTGTCACGCTGACCGGTGTGGTGCGGACCGTAGAGGAGAAGTCACGAGCAGAATCCCTCGCGCGTATGGTGGAGGGGGTGTCGAAAGTGAATAACAACCTCCAAATACAATCCATGTCGTCGAATTATTGAATTGTGGGGGAGGCCGATAGCGTCCAAAGTTGTCGGCCCCCTCCCACTCTGGGAAGAAGAGAGATGGCTCCGAACTGAGCATAAGCTAGGGCCAATCCCACAACAAGGAGGTGCGTTCATGAAACCAATCCGATATTTAGGAGTGGCGTTACTTCTCCTGGCGGGTTGCCAGGGTACACCCACAGTGACGAGGAGTGGGGACGTCAAAGACATCGTCCTTGGGGATGACCTTACGTCAGGGGAAGTAGCTGTCAGTCCAGGTGATGAGGTCCGGTGGGTCAACAAGCGGACCGCACCGGTGCGAGTCGTCTTTCTCGATCCTGTATCGGACAAGCAGGTGTCATGCAGGAATAATTTCGGTGGGTTGATGACACCCAGCGACACAGCCAAACTGGCCACGAACGAAACCGCCAGTATCTGCTTCCGAGATCCCGGTTATTTCCGGTATACCGTCAGGATGGAATCTGCCAGGACGGTCGGCGAGCTCAACGTTTCGGGAGTAATCAAGGTTGGAGGGCAGGCAGGCCGGGCCGCTGGTCAAACCGATGATCAAGACCGGGGTCGTACAAGTGGGCAAAGCAGTGATCAAAACAATGATCAAGCCGGTGATCAAACCAGTAGTCCAAGGAGGACAACGTTGACCACCACCAGTACTACGACTACCACTGAGGAAATAAGTGCTCCAACCAAGCCACCTCAGTAAGTGAACGCGATATATCGACACTTTGGCGATGGCGGCGATCTTCCCACACACTGAAACGATAGCCTGTTCGATGGGCCAGGTTTCGCGTTTGGGCAAACTGAGAATATAGATACTTTTATAGAATGAACCATAAAAAGGGCACACACAGATGCCGCTAAAAAAAGTGCGGTATGCGGTGGTGGGATTGGGTCATATTGCGCAGGCGGCAGTGCTGCCGGCGTTTCGCCACGCACGCAACAACTCTCAGCTGAGCGCCTTGGTTTCAGGTAGTCGAGTCAGATTATCCAAGCTGTCCACAACGTACAGGGTGAAGCACACCTATGATTACGATCGATACGATGAGTGCTTGGAAAGCGGCGAAGTGGACGCAGTGTACCTGGCCCTCCCCAACCATCTCCATAAACGTTACGCCAGCGCGGCATTGCGGAAAGGTATTCATGTTCTTTGCGAAAAGCCATTGAGCCTGACGGTCTCGGACGGCAAAGCGATTATTCGCGCTGCGGAGGAAGGCGGAGCAAAACTGATGGTCGCCTATCGCCTCCACTTTGATGAGGCGAATCTCAATCTTATCAGCCTGGGGCAGTCGGGCCGGCTAGGAGATCTGCGCATCATAAATTCGCTATTTACCCAGCAGGTCCGTAAGGGAGATACTCGGCTAGACCCGAGGGTCGGTGGAGGCCCCTTGCCCGATATCGGTATCTACTGTATCAATGCGGCCCGCTATCTGTATCAAGCGGAACCGCGCGAAGTGGTCGCGATGCGACTGAAAAACAAAGACCCCCGATTTCGTCGTGTAGAAGAGATGGACGGAGCGCTTCTGCGATTCCCCGGGGATCGTCTGGCATCGTTTGTCTGCAGTTTTGGAGCTTCCGACCGTGCCGACATCGACGTAGTCGGAACCAAGGGGAGTGTGCGACTTGAATCCGCCTATGAATATTCGGTTGGAATGAAGCAAGTCATCCGCATCGGCGCACGCACGGAGACGCGACGCTATCCGGTTCATGACCAATTTGCGCCACAGCTTCGCTATTTTTCGGATTGCATTCTTCGGAACCGGGAACCCGAGCCGTCCGGCCACGAAGGGCTCATCGACGTGACGATTATCGAAGCGTTGCGACGGTCGGCGCGAACCGGACAGCCGGTGAGCGTACAGGTGGCGTTGAAACGAACTCGTCCCTCCCTCGCGCAGATGATGCGAATTCCTCGGCCCAAGGCGCCACCTCAAGTTCACGCTCCGTCACCGACGCGATCCTGACCCACAGCACCTCAAGACATTTGTCGGTGAAGAAAGAGGGCAGAGTGAAGCGGCGGGGGATCACATTCGGAGGTGTTCTCCCGCGAATTAACGTGAGGTTACAATGTCACAGTCGCACGACACAGAACGATCAGGAATAGAGACAGTGGTGGGCGGACTCTTGAGAGATGTTCGCGCGCTCGTGCGCCAGGAAATGGCCTTGGCGCAACATGAGGTTCAGCACGAAATCGGCAAGATCATCAAGTCGGTCCTGTGGTGTGGGATCGCTGTGGTGCTGGCACTGATCGGATTGTTCGTCGGCGCCGCGGTCTGTGTGCTGATCCTCTTTGAGTATACAGGGTTGCCTGCCTGGGCCTGTGCCGCGATAGTGAGTGTCGTTCTCCTGGGTGGGGCGTGGGGACTCGCTGCGGCGGGATGGGGAGTGGCAAAGTCCGTTCATCTCATCCCACTACGAACCGTCCGAACCCTGGTGGACGACGCCACGTGGTTGACGGAGTGGGTGCGGACGCGGTTTACATAGATGTCGTAATTGGGCCTGCCGCCCGACCGCAAGACACTGAGTAGGCCGATAGTCTCCAGCGATCATCTTGGCGGTTTTGAGCCGATGTCTAAACGACAACTATTCACAGTGACCTTTCTGCTGGTGTTTCTTCTGCTCCTGTGGCAACTGGGACTTATTCTCAGTCCGTTCTTCTCGCCGATTCTCTGGGCTGTGATCCTTGCGACCACGACATACCCTCTGTACATGTGGTTATTGGCATGCGTGGGACATCGCGGAAATGTGGCCGCCGGAATCATGACGGGGGGAGTACTTATCATGGCGGTGGTTCCTGCCTTATATGGCATGATCCTCGCCGGTCAGCAAGGAGTAGACGCGTATGCTCAAGCTTCAGAGTGGCTGAAGGGAGGACATCTAAAAGACATAGGCGTTGTGCTTGCCAAGGTACCCGGGGTCGGAGGGCTGATCCAGGAATTGGCGGGCCGTCTCATTGTGAGCGGCAGCGGGAAAGTCGAGGAATCCCTGCTGGAAGGCGGGAAAGCCGTCAGCGGCTTTCTTCTATCGCAAGGGGCAGATTTTGCCAGGAATGCGCTGCTCCTCGTGACAAACTTTCTCATTATGCTCTTCACCTTGTTCTTCTTGTTCCGCGACGGACCCCATATGTGGGACACAATCTTCCGGGCGATTCCCCTCGAAGAGGAGCACAAGGCAAAGATCTTCGAACGTCTCAATACGACCATGAAGGCTGTCGTGAGGGGCACGTTATTGACCGCCGTTGCCCAGGGTGCAACGGCCGGTGTGACGTACTACCTATTGGGCATACCCTTTTCGGTGTTTCTCGGGGCTTTGTCTGGACTGCTTTCTCTACTTCCCGTCGGCGGCACAGCGATAGTTTGGGCGCCAGTCGCGTTATACCTATTGCTCAGCGGGGCGGCAGCCAAAGGCCTCATTCTCATCGGGGTCGGCGTCGGCCTGGTGGGCCTAATGGACAACCTATTGCAGCCTATACTCGTCGGCGGGAAAGCGCGGCTCCCGGTGCTTCCCCTGTTCTTAGCCTCGTTGGGGGGCCTCACCTACTTTGGGTTCCTTGGTCTATTTCTCGGTCCCGTTCTCCTCGCCGTCGTCCTCGTCACGTTCGCGATCTATCAGGAAGAATACCAGCAAGAAGGTAATGGCATGATCATTGGCGTCACGAGCGATCCTCGCGAAGATCAGCGCTCCGCTCATAATTTAACCGACAAGACAGTGTGATGCGGTGTGATCATCTAGAAGCCTGGCCCACATGCCTTCGTGACGACTCGTAGGAGATGCGGCCAGATGCGAGACCCCAGATTGCCACAGTAGAACGGTCTATGTCGGGAAAGGTTCTTTCAGTAAGGTTCCAAGAACTAGGGGAACTCCGAGTGGTCGATCGACCGAACCCATGCGATCACCGTGGTACTGATGTAAACATTGCCACGCTCCTGGAGACCGTCACACGGGAACAATCGGGAAGACGCCTCGCGCGCTGTTGGATTTGATGGGGAGATCGGTGGATTACGAACCATTCAAAGGAGGATCTATGGGGAGTCACACACGGACGATCGAGAGGAGGGCGACATTCATCACAGTGATGCTCCGTGAAGACCATCAGAAGATCCGGCAGCTCTTAGAACAGTTTGAGAAAACGACGATGACAAAGAAACTTAAAATCGTGAGGGAAACTCTCGCAATCCTGGATATCCACACGAAACTCAAGCAGGAACTCATTTACCCTGCCTGGAGAGAACATGTTCACGAGCAGGGACTGGATCTGATGGACGAGGCCCGCGAGACACTCCATGTCGTTCACGCGCTGATCAAAGTGCTCAAGAACATGGTTCCAGAGGATGAGCGATACGAGTCCATGTGTACGGCCCTCAAGAACCAGGTCATACACCATATCAACGAGGAGGAGGGGAAGATGTTCCCCCTCGCAGAGCAGACAGATCTGGATTGGGAGCGACTGACGACACACGTGATACAGCGGCGTCAAAGCTTGGAGCAAAAACCGTTACGGCTGCTTGGGGGGCCCGTGAGTGTTCGCGCGCACGAGACAGTCGGTGCGACGCGCGCAGGGGAATAGGGTTCGCACCATGGTTGGAAAAAGGAGGCCCAGATGGCGCCCACAACAGAACACGCAATGGAACCAAACGGAGCCTCTGTGCGAACAGCGGGGAAGGGAGTAACCGAACAGGCCGATAAGATGGTCGGCTCGATCGGTCAGACCATGGACTCGGCGGCGCAAACGATACAAGGTCCCCTCCGACGAACCAGGAACTGCGCCAGCGCCGCGATAGGAAAGGTGGCAGAGGGTCTCGATACGTCAACTGCATATCTCCGCAATCGTGGGGTGGTGGGTGTCCTAGGGAATGTGGAAACGCTTATTCGTCGTCATCCGTTTCAGATTCTGGTGCTCGGGGTCTCGGTGGGATACCTGCTCTCTCGATCCCGGCAGCGGTGATGCCTTGGCTTGCAGCGGAATGACATAGAGACTCAGCGGCCTGCAAGGAGGGCGGCCTGGCCCCCCATGTATGTATAGAGCAGTCGAGGGGAACACGATTCCTCATTGAGCGTTGAGGATTACGATTAAGAAAGAAAGGGAGATCATGGACAAAGGCGCGGATCGCATTGCCCAGGACATCAAAGATATCGTCCAGACTCGAATCGCAATTGCCGAAAAATTAGGAGCCATCGAGGAACATGTGGGGTCAACGATGCAGCATGCGAGGACTATGATGACTCAGGTTGCGGACAAAACGACCTCATCTGTGCATGAAACATTGAAGGCGACCAAGGAGGCCTTTGATCCTCGCGTTTATGTCGCACGCCACCCATGGGTGTTCGTAGGCGGGACCTTGGTCCTCGGCTATGCAGTCGGCGCCCTCTACCGTCGTGGCTGGAGGATCGAGGGAGTGGTTCCCTATCACCCCCGCGGCGTAAAGGGTGCAGCAGTTATGCCTGAAAGCGGCGCACCCTCGTCGGAACCGGAAGAGTCCGGAGTATATCCCTCCTATCCTCCTCGCGAAGCGGACAATGCGAGTGGGAGGCAAGGCCGGTCCGATCGACTCACATTGTGGGCCGAGTTGGAAGGAGTCCTCCAAGACGAACTCGGTGTCGTGCGGAGCGGCTTCGTCCGATTCGGGCGTGGTCTTCTCCATGAGATGCTCCGTCAAGCCCTACCGGCCCTCGTGCAGATCGTCGCAGGCAACCACCGAGAACGGGCCCCTCGGTCCGAGCACGACTCAACGCGCCGATGAAGCTCCCCGCAGCAATCGCCTAGCCGCTGCCACAACGAGCCCTTCGCCGGTGGTGGTCCTCTGACTCTTCACGCACGAGTTCGATCTCTCACGGCTCCTCTCCAGTCGGTCTCCTGACACGGCTCAGCGATGTCTCTGCGAACCGTTATGAGTGCTGCGGACTAGGGTACAACCCAGTCTTATATCTGTCTCGGCCACGGCATAATCAGAACGGTGAGAGAACCAAATAGCGATGAAGACGCTAGTGGAAAGAAGGCGGCGCGTCACGCGGGATGGGCGTTGCAATCGTTTCCATTCGGAATCGTCGAGTGTCAGATTTCATTTATTCATCAAAGGGAGGATCGCTCATGTTCACCAAATCTCAGGAAGTCGGCGCGTCATCGGTCACGGATATGCTTCGGGAGGACCACAAGAAAGTGAAGGGGCTCTTCGAGGAATTCGAGCAAGCCGAGGATACAAAAACAAAACAGCAGATCGTCGAGACGGCGTTAATGGAACTGGAAGTGCATAGCAAGTTGGAGGAAGAACTCATCTATCCGGCCATTCGCGCTGAAATCGAAGACGATGGCCTGATGGATGAGGCGCTTGAGGAGCACCATGTCGTGCATGGGCTGCTCAAGGAACTGAAGAAGATGAAGCCCAGCGACGAACGCTACGATGCCAAGTTTACCGTGCTGGCCGAGAACGTTCGGCATCACATCAAGGAAGAAGAGACGGAAATGTTTTCGAAGGCTGAAGACTGCGAGATCGATTGGGAAGCACTCTGCTCCCAAGTCATGAAGCGGAAGGAGCAGTTAACGGCAAAGAAGACCCCCAAAAAGAAGTAAGGCAAATTGTCGGTCTACGTTAACGGGGACGCCGAGAGATGCGTATGGTCCGGGCGTCCCCGAAAGTGTAGTTGTGGGAGTCTGAAGGAGCATATGGGCCCGAACGTCATCTGGAACCTGCTGAGCGTCACCTACACAAAATGGACTGCAGATCATGCCCAAGGCCTAGGAGCCGCCTTGGCATTTTATTCGATCTTTTCTCTGGCGCCCCTGCTCCTTATCGTCATCGCCATTGCCGGGCTCGTGTTTGGGCAGGAGGCGGCGCAAGGGCAGATTATCGGGCAGATTCAAGACCTCGTCGGCGAGGAGAGCGCGAAAGCGATTCAAAGTATGATCGAAGAAGCCCGAAAGCCCGCCGCCGGCATCATTGCCACGGTCCTGGCCATTGTCCTGCTGTTTCTCGGCGCGACCGGTGTCTTTGCTCAACTTCAGGAAGCGCTGAATATCATTTGGAGGGTTGAGGCAAAGCCGGAGCAGGGCATGTGGAAAATTTTTAAAGATCGCTTCATTTCACTTCTGGCGGTTCTCGGTACCGGATTTCTACTGTTGGTCTCATTGGTCATCAGCGCTGGGTTATCGGCGATAGGCACGACCTTGGAACATGTTCTTCCGGTCCCAGGATTCTTGCTGCAACTCATCAATTTCTTGGTGTCATTTGCCATCGTGACGTTCTTATTTGCCATGATCTACAAACTGCTTCCTGACCGATCGATCCATTGGAGCGATGTGTGGATCGGCGCGAGTATCACGTCGCTGCTCTTCACGATCGGGAAGTTTGTCATCGGCGTCTATCTGGGGAAGAGCGATGTCGGCATCGCCTACGGGGCGGCTGGGTCCCTCGTGGTCATATTGATTTGGGTCTACTATGCGTCCCAGATATTTTTGTTCGGGGCCGAGTTCACAGCTGTCTATGCACATGTTCGGGGCTCCAAGTTAGCTCCATCGCCAGAGGCACGAATGGAACCCATTGCCAAGTTGAATCGGGCCACGAATTGACGTTTCTCTTTATATCGAGGTCAAGACAATGATCGAACGTTTCCGTATGACAGGCGTATGAGACGTCGTCTCGGCGGCGTCTCACCGGGAATCTGCTGCCAAACCGAAAGATACACGTCGCCTATGAAGAAGGAATGAATCCATGACTAAAAAAAAGAAGGAACAGAGTGCCAAGACGTCCGACCTCAACGCCTTCCAAGAGGGCGGGGATGGGCAATATCTCACCACGAATCAGGGTCTTCGGATCAACGACGATCAGAACTCTCTTAAGGCGGGTGAGCGAGGGCCATCGCTCCTGGAAGACTTCCATCTTCGCGAGAAGATTACTCACTTCGACCATGAACGAATTCCTGAGCGTGTCGTGCATGCGCGTGGCTCCGCAGCCCATGGGTATTTCCAGGTGTATAAATCACTGGCCCCACTGACCAAGGCCGTATTTCTCCAGGATCCGTCGATTAAGACACCCGTCTTTGTGAGGTTTTCAACGGTCGTCGGCTCGCGGGGTTCATCCGATCTTGCCCGGGACGCCCGAGGATTCGCGGTGAAATTTTATACACAAGAGGGGAACTACGATCTGGTCGGCAACAATATGCCTGTGTTCTTTATCCAAGATGCCCTCAAATTTCCTGATCTCGTGCATGCGGTGAAACCTGAGCCACATCATGAAATGCCTCAGGCGGCTGCTGCCCACGATACCTTCTGGGACTTCATCTCCTTGATGCCAGAATCCATGCATATGATCATGTGGGTGATGTCGGATCGTGCACTCCCGAGGAGCTACCGCATGATGGAAGGCTTCGGAGTCCACACCTTCCTGTTGATCAACGACAAGGGGCAGGCCCGCTTCGTAAAGTTTCATTGGAAGCCGCTGCTCGGTCTCCATTCGGTCGTCTGGGATGAGGCGCAGAAGATCTCGGGGAAAGATCCGGACTTTCACCGGCGCGACCTGTGGGACGCGATCGAACATGGCGCCTATCCCGAATGGGAATTCGGGATACAAATCGTCGAGGAAAAGGACGAACAGAAATTCGGCTTCGATCTGCTGGATCCCACAAAACTTATTCCTGAAGAATTGGTCCCCGTGCAGCGTGTCGGCAAGATGACTCTCAACCGGAACCCAGACAACTTTTTCTCGGAAACAGAGCAAGTCGCCTTTCATCCAGGCCATCTCGTCTCCGGGATCGATTTCTCCAACGATCCGCTCCTTCAGGGACGTCTTTTCTCATACACGGATACGCAACTGATCCGACTGGGCGGTCCAAACTTCCATGAGATTCCAATCAACCGTCCGGTCGCGCCTGTTCATAACAACCAACGAGACGGACATATGCGGCAGGCCATCAACGGCGGGCGAACCAACTACCAGCCGAACTCGCTCGGGGGAGGCTGCCCCATGCAGGCGAAGGCCGACCTGGGAGGCTTTGTCAGCTACGCGGAAAAGATGGGAGGGACAAAAGTAAGACAGCGAAGTCGGAGTTTCTTCGATCATTTCAGCCAGGCCTCGCTGTTCTGGCACAGCCAATCCGAACCGGAACAAGCCCATATTGTGAAAGCCTTTCGATTTGAGCTCGGCAAGCTGGAAGTCCCCGCCATCCGAGAGCGCATGATCGCTATGCTCATGCAGGTCGATCCCTCTCTGGCCAAACGCGTGGCACAAGGACTGGGACTGAACCTTCCCACGAAGTCCCCTACGCTGTTGAACGAGAGCGTGCCGGCGGATGGGAACCCCGCAGAGTATCAGCCTAAACCCAACAAGAGTTCAGCGAGCCGCTCACCCGCGTTGTCGATGGCCAATTCCGTGAAAGGCGGGATCAAGACGCGCAAGGTCGCGATCCTCGCCGGCGATGGAGTCGATGACGCGGATCTCAACGGGATGAAAAAAGTGTTGATCGATGCCGGCGCCCAGGCAAAGATCGTGGCCCCTCGTCTTGGGATGTTGACCGGTGCCAAGGGAGCCAAAATTCCAATCGATTTCAGTTTTCTCACCACCAGTTCCGTCCTCTTCGATGCCATTTATATTCCAAGTGGGGACAAGAGCATCCAGGCGCTCCAACAAGAGGACGACGCCGCCGAATTTGTGAAGGAGGCCTACAAACATTGTAAGACCATCGCAGCCACCGGCGCGGGGGGCCGGTTTGTGCGCATGGCATGTCTCGGGCGAGATCTCGCAGGCGGGTCCGAGCATGAAGGCGTTCAGAACACAATGGATGATGGTCTCATCATCGGTAAGGAGAACGATACCCGCGGCGTGGCCTCCAAGTTCATCAATGCGATGGCCCACCATCGCCATTGGGCGCGAGAGTTGAAGGCTCAGCCGGCTTGAAGCATGAATGACCTAACCCGGGGCCTCTCATGTGGGGCGCCGCGGGGTCGAGGAGGAACAATGAGGACGTCAATTTCCAATTTCCAGGACAGAAGTACATCCGCACAATGGAGGGCCTGTGCAGGTTCCGTAAGAGCCATGGGCTTGTTGCTTGGGGTCGTGGGGATCGCCGGACTTCCCGGCTGTCTGAGTTTTGGGGGCGGAGACAACTCCGACACGAGAGCATCCAGGAACGCGGCAGAGACCGCGATATCCCGAGAAGTGGCGGAATTGGTCAAGCTCTATCGAGTATGCCTTCAGAAAAACGAGGAGAATCCGGTAAAGGCCAGAGAGAACTGCGGCATGTACAAAGATGCGGTCCGGGATCTGGCTCCCGACAATATGAGAACGATGGTCGCTGAGGTGTTAGATCGGCTGCGAGACAAAAGTCAGAAGCCATCGAATCCACGCGACATCGGACCGTAGTTTGGCCATCGTTGCAGGGCTCACGATGCCACGTACAGCAGCACCAGACAAGAAAGCATGCTGCAGACTCTCGAGGGTGAATTTAGATCACCCAAGATGCCACCGCGTGGGATAAGGAGGATTCATCATGGGAAAAGCATTTATTCTCTGGCTGCTTGGAGTTCCGGTCACATTGCTTGTCATCCTCTGGTTCTTCGGTGTCCTTGGATAAGGACAATTCAAGGAGACGAGAGCGACGAAGGACAATCTGAACGCACGATCATCAAGCCTGCGACGGAGACATTTCGTGCGCGGGCTCGATGAGACGCTGGGTACGAGCCGATCGTCCCTGATCACCCTGGGCGGCTGGTTGAACGTGCAAAGCTAGTCCGCTGCGAATCGTCCACGACGAGAATGAAATCTACTTGATGAAAGGAAGAGTCCAATGAGAATTGCCCAGGTTGCACCCTTGTGGGAGAGCGTTCCGCCGAAACTCTATGGAGGAACAGAACGGGTCGTGTCCTACCTCACCGAAGAA
>JAWXBV010000209.1:0-3050 GCA_034440335.1 Nitrospirota bacterium
ACACGCGCCCGAGAAAATGTCTCGACTTTGCGACGCCCCTGGAAGTCTATACGCAACTGCGTCATCAACCACCCGTTGCACTTGGAACTTGAAACCGCCGAGTCAAAATATAGGCAAGTCCTGATTTATATTCATGGCTTCTCGAATCTTCCGGAACATGTCTTTGAAAATGTCCAGGAGTTCCAATCGCTCTGCAACAAGGAGAAGAACGGCGAGGTCCTGGTGATTCCGATTATCTGGCCCTGCGATAACGATATGGGTGTGGTGAAAGACTACTGGGACGATCAAAAGTCGGCGGATCAAAGCGCCTTTGCGTTTGCCAGAATGTTCCAGAAGTTCATGGAGTGGAGAAGTTCGGCGGATCTCAATCCCGAGGACGACCCGTGCCTGAAGCGCATCAATATCCTCGCGCATTCCATGGGCAATCGCGTGCTTCGTCAGACCCTGAGCAATTGGCACAAGTACGATCAACCGAACGGATTGCCGCTGATATTCCGCAATACATTTTTAGTGGGGGCCGATATCTTGAATGAATCCTTGCACAAGGGGGAGCCGGGCGAGCTGATCAGCCATGCGTCACGGAATGTGGTGGTCTATTACGCGTCTGACGACTTGGCGTTGCGCGCGAGCAAGGTCGCGAACGTGAAGAACGCAGAGGCGTCTCGCCGTCTTGGGCATACCGGCCCTGAAGACATGGACCTGACCTCAAAAAACGTGTACGCCATCGATTGCGATGAGGTCAATACCGTCTATGACCCGCCCAAGGGGCATTCCTACTTTCGATCCGGCAAGACCAAGGGTAAGCCCGGCGTGGTGTTCGATCACATCTTTGAAACGATACGCACAGGCCGTGTGTTCCCGAACGATGAGTCTAGGAAATCAAGTATCTTGGCGTTACCGAAGTCCAGAAAATCGTCCTGATAAGTCCAGTCAGGCCCAATGTGAGGCGGCCCAACCGGCACGTGAAGTCGCGTTCACTGAACGACATCACCTCCGATGTACCAGTGACCGGCGAATGACGCGTTGGACGCCTGCTGGGAGACGTCTGGTTAGAGGAGCGCCTGAAGCTTGCTTGCCTCTCTCTTGGAATGGCACCCCTGTTGGTCCCACTGCGGTCGTCGAGCGAGGCTACACACGATCCCTCCACGCTCGCTCACTCTCTCTCAAAGAGAGAGGCTGACTGATCTTCCACTGCACGCGTCTTCCCAATTCTTCGTGTTTTCAAGGGTAGCCTGGGGGTCCTCAATTGCGCGCGTCGAACGAGCACACTCCTATCGTGCGCGTTCCACGAGCAGGAGGACGGCCAGGGTATCCTTCCCATCATTCGGAGGCCGCACGTTGCGCGAGCATAGAAGATCATCAGACTCCATCCCCTCCTCTCTTCCGCGAGCAAGAAGGGCATCTGGGCCGCTCTTATTCATCTAACACCTCCTGCTGCTGCTGCTTCTTCCCTATTTTACGTTCCGTCCCCTTCCAGAGACGGACAATATTATCCTTATGCTTGATCCAGATCAGCGCGCTGACGATCAATGAAAAAACAAAAAACTCCTGTCTCTGTTCGTTCACGATCGCCACAACCGGTAAACACGTAAAGGCTGCCAGCGCGCTGCCGGAGGAATAGCGCCAGATCGCGACAGCCCCCAGCCAGATCAGCAATATGAGGAGTCCGATCGAGGGGGAGAGACCCAGCACCGCTCCCACGGCCGTTGCCACGCCTTTCCCGCCTTTGAAACCCAGGAACGGCGAGAAGAGGTGCCCCAGGATCGGCGCGAGCGCGACGACCATGATGTAGGATTCAACGGAAAGCCAGTGCATTGCAGCCCAGCCAAACACCCACCCCTTACCCATGTCGCCAAGCAGCGTGAGAATCCCCGCCGGCTTGCCCGACACGCGCAGGACGTTCGTGAAGCCGATATTCTTGCTCCCGACCGTTCGCGGGTCGGGCAGGCCCATGGCCTTCGATACCACGAGACCGAACGGAACGGCCCCCAGCACATAGCCAAGCACCGTCATCAACAACGAGAGGAGTTCTTCGTTCATGGATCAGGGGATCGTGAAGGGATGTGCGCACACCGAGTAAACCCGGTCTATCTGGTTTGTTTGGTCCATCTTGTTTATCTGGTTCACCGACCGGAGGAACGAAACGAACAACACAAACCAAAGAAACCGGCTAGACCAAAGAAACGAGCTATAGTCCCTTGGCGACGACCTGCCTCCAGAAGCTCCACACATATTGACCGCCCGAGACATAGCCGAGCACCAGCGATAAATACAGCGTGACGATACCGGCGAGATGCAGATTGCCGAGATCGGACAAGAACGTATCTTCGAGAATCAACAGCACGATCGCGACGACTTGTAGGCCCATCTTGTACTTACCCGTCGTCTCCGCCGACATCACCATGCCTTCGCCTGCCGCAATGGCGCGAATACCCGTGACCGCCACTTCGCGTGCGATGATCAAGATCGCGACCAGTGCGCTCACACGATCGACGTTGACCAGAAGAATCAAGGCGGAGAGGACCAACAACTTATCGGCGATGGGATCAAGGAGCTTCCCGAGTGTGGTCACTTGGCCGTTACGGCGAGCCAGATAGCCATCCAACAAATCGGTGACGGCTGCTACGATAAAGACGAGGGCTGCGCTGAGGGATCGGTTCGGGGTCGGCGTGGCGAACAGCACCACGAAGACAGGGATCATGAGGATGCGCGTGAGCGTAATAAAGTTCGGCAGGTTGAGCGATTCCTGCCCGACCGATCTCCATGCCGCCAGTACGCGATTCATCGATGACCTACTCCGTTATCCGATTTCTAAGAACCTACCATCGCACAAAAAAACATAGTCTCACAGGATGTTCAACATGTTCGGCCTTCTCACCCACCCAGCCCCGGCGGCTATGCCACCCGCCCGCCCTGAGTCAGCCAAGATGGCCTCTTCGCCCAACGACGCACCTAGCAGGATGCTGAAAAAGTCCGCCAGCGGCGTTCTCGCATCGCTCAGAGGCTCAACGTACCGAAGCGTACGCCTCGCCTCTTCGCTCGCTGCGGCC
>JAWXBV010000210.1:0-15370 GCA_034440335.1 Nitrospirota bacterium
CAACGTCGTCTTGCCGTGGTCCACGTGCCCGATCGTCCCGACATTCACGTGCGGCTTCCGCCGCTCATACTTCGCCTTCGCCATACCTCGCTCCCTTTCGTCCTCACTGAAGAATCAATTCGACTACTCACCCCGATACTTGGCAATGATAGCCTCTGAAATTTGTCTAGGCACCGGATCATATCGGTCGAATTCCATACTATAGGTGGCACGACCCTGTGTTCGAGACCGAAGATCGGTCGCATACCCGAACATTTCGCTGAGCGGCACCGACGCATCGATGACCTGCGCAGCTGCCCGCGTCTTCATGCCCTGAATCTTGCCACGACGACCGTTTAAATTACCGATCACATCACCCATAAAGTCCTGAGGCACCACAACTTCCACCTTCATAATTGGCTCAAGCAACACAGGATCAGCTCGCTTACAGGCATCGATAAATGCCATTGAGCCGGCAATTTTAAATGCCATTTCATTGGAATCGACGTCGTGAAAGGACCCGTCGATGACCGTGACCTTCACATCGCGAAGCGGATACCCAGCGATGACGCCGGAATCAAGCCGTTCTTTCACGCCCTTTTCGATCGCTGGAATAAACTCTCTTGGAATAGAGCCGCCGACAGTTTTATTGATGAAATCCAAGCCTTTGCCCGACTCAGCAGGCTCGACCGTCAACACAACATGTCCATACTGGCCACGACCACCTGTCTGCTTAATGTACTTCGCCTCAGCTTCAGCCTTCCTACGAATCGTTTCACGAAAGGCCACCTCCGGCTTTCCGACATTGGCTTCCACCTTGAATTCACGCAGCATGCGATCGACGATTATTTCCAGATGCAGCTCCCCCATCCCAGCAATGATGGTCTGCGCAGTCTCTTCATCCGTCTTCACTCGGAACGATGGATCTTCCTGCGCTAACTTCTGCAATGCGAACCCCATCTTCTCTTGATCTTGCTTGGTTTTTGGCTCGATCGCCATTGCGATGACCGGCTCAGGAAACTTCATCACCTCAAGTAAAACAGGCTGTTTTTCATCCGACAGCGTGTCTCCCGTCGTTGCCCCTTTTAGCCCGACGGCCGCAACAATATCACCCGCATAGGCCACATCAATGTCTTCTCGCTTGTTGGCATGCATCTTCAGCAAACGTCTGACGCGATCCCTCGTCCCCTTTGTCACATTCGAGACGGACGTTCCCGTCTTCAAGGTGCCCGAATAGACCCGCAAAAACGTGAGCTGACCCGCAAACGGATCTGTCATGATCTTAAATGCTAAGGCTGCGAATGGCTCACTATCAGACGGGCGACGCTTCACATCCAGCCCGGTGTTCGGATCAATCCCGGTCACTGATTCAACATCAAGTGGGGACGGAAGGAAATCCACAACCCCATCCAATAACTGCTGGACGCCCTTATTCTTAAAGGCAGTTCCACAGAGGACAGGAGTCATCTTCATCGAAAGCACACCAGCACGAATGGCCCGACGGATCTCATCCTCCGTCAATGGCTGGCCATTTAAATACTTATCCATCGCCTGTTCATCGAACTCAGCGACAGCATCGACCATTTTCGTACGGTATTCATTGGCCCGATCAAGCAAGTCAGCTGGAATCTCATCGATCTTATACTTGGCGCCGAGCGTCTCATCGTCATACACATAGGCCTTCATCGTGATAAGATCGATAGACCCACGATATTCAGACTCTTTACCGATCGGGATTTGAATCGGAATTGGATTGGCCCCAAGCCGATCAATCATCGTCTGAACACTAAGATAGAAATCCGCACCGACGCGATCCATTTTATTCATAAACGCAATGCGAGGCACGCTATACTTATCAGCCTGACGCCAGACCGTCTCGGACTGCGGCTCAACTCCCTGCACAGAATCAAATACCGCTACAGCCCCGTCCAACACCCTGAGCGAGCGCTCAACTTCGATCGTAAAATCGACGTGTCCAGGAGTATCGATAATATTAATGCGATGATCGCGCCAGAAACAGGTTGTGGCAGCAGCCGTAATCGTAATGCCGCGTTCACGTTCCTGCTCCATCCAGTCCATCGTGGCTGCACCCTCGTGCACTTCACCGATTTTATGCGAAATCCCAGTGTAATAGAGAATACGCTCAGTCGTCGTCGTCTTACCGGCATCAATGTGGGCCATGATGCCGATGTTGCGAGTTTTCTCTAATGGTGATTGACGTGCCACGAAGATCCCCTAAAAATACACATGCCGCAAACAAGGCCGATGAATTACTGCGACCTACAAGCACCCGCATCAGCGGATCGCAGTACGGCCCAGCTGCAGCACAGAACGACGCTACCAGCGATAGTGTGCGAATGCCTTATTGGCTTCCGCCATCCGATGCACGTCTTCCCGCTTCTTCACTGCCGCGCCCGTGTTGTTCGACGCATCGAGCAACTCAGCCGCAAGCTTCTCCCGCATGCTCTTACCGCCGCGAGTTCGCGAATACTCTGCCAGCCATCGAAGCGCCAGCGACATCCGGCGAGCCGGACGAATTTCTACCGGCACCTGATACGAGGCGCCGCCCACTCGACGAGACTTTACCTCAACGACAGGTTTTACATTATCAATCGCCGACCGGAATACTTTCAGTGGATCGTTGCCGGTCTTCTCCTGAATGACATCGAAGGCTCCGTAGCAGATGCGCTCGGCCGTGCTCTTCTTTCCGCCAGACATCAGGATATTCAAAAATTTCCCGACGAGCTTATCCCGATATCGCACATCAGGGAGCGGATCGCGGTGGTCTAAAAATCTAGTCCTTGGCATGTATCATTTACTCTCTCGTTACCAACTATGATAATCGGTTACTTGGGACGCTTCGCTCCATACTTCGAGCGACTCTGTTTTCGATCCGCCACACCGACCGCATCGAGGGCGCCTCTGACAATGTGATAGCGCACACCCGGCAAGTCCTTCACACGACCGCCACGGACGAGCACAATGGAGTGTTCTTGAAGATTGTGGCCGACACCAGGGATGTACGTCGTGACTTCCATTCCATTCGTCAACCGGACACGCGCAACTTTACGCAACGCCGAGTTTGGTTTCTTCGGCGTTGACGTATAGACACGAAGACAGACGCCACGTTTCTGCGGGCAGGACTTGAGCGCAGGGCTCTTCGTCTTCGCGTGTGCCAGCTGGCGACCTTTTCTGACTAACTGATTAATTGTCGGCATTATTGCATCACTCTCATCTTCGGCACAGTTTGACTGCATTCCTTCAAGGTCAGAGCCGGTGAATTGTAGTGAGCATTGATCGAGATGTCAAGCATTCACTTACATTACTCGCACTATGAGTGCGCACGCTCTCCCGACCCCGTCGCGACGCCCTCGTGTGCGAGCGCCGCAACATCTCCATGACCAACAATCACGGGCTCAGGCTTGGGACTAATGACAAAGGTGTCCCGATACTCTTCGAAGCCGGTTCCAGCCGGAATCAAGCGACCGACGATAACGTTTTCTTTCAGGCCCAACAGATTATCAACACGCCCGTTGATCGCAGCTTCCGTCAAGACACGGGTGGTCTCCTGGAATGAGGCTGCGGAGATAAAGCTATCGGTCGTCAATGCGGCCTTGGTAATACCCAGTAAGACCGGCTTCCCAAGACCCGGCTGCCCACCCCTCGCCACCACTCGCTCATTCTCTTCCTCAAATAACATCTTGCTGACTTGACTACCCGGCAAGAATTCCGTATCGCCAGGGTCTTCGATTCTAACCTTACGCAGCATCTGCCGCACAATAATCTCGATGTGCTTGTCGTTGATCGTCACACCTTGCAGCCGATAGACATCCTGCACTTCATCGACGAGATACTTTTGCAACTCGTTCGGGCCCAGCACATCAAGGATGTCGTGCGGATTGGCGGATCCATCCATCAACGGCTCACCGGCCCTGACCCAGTCGCCCTCGTGCACGTTGACGTGTTTGCCCTTAGGTATGAAATACTCTTTCACATCACCCATCTTATTGTTGACTAAGACTTTGCGCATACCCTTCACAAAACCATCGTACGACACTTCGCCGTCGATCTCGCTGATGACGGCCGTCTCCTTCGGCTTTCTCGCCTCGAACAACTCCGCCACCCGAGGCAGACCCCCTGTAATATCTTTGGTCTTGGTTGTCTCCCGCGGAATCTTGGCCAACACATCGCCAGGAGTGACCACTGCGCCTTTCTCGACAAAGATATGCGCCCCGACTGGAAGCAGATAGCGAGCCACGTTTGCCACCGCGGCGACCTTCGCAGTCTTTCCACCCTCATCCTTAATCGACACGCGCGGACGCAGCGTCGCGCCGCTATGCTCGACGATGACCTTGCGGGAGAGGCCGGTGACTTCATCGAACTCTTCCTTCATGGAAACGCCTTCAATGATATCTCCATAGGCGACCTTACCGCCGACCTCGGTGAGAATAGTCAGTGAGTACGGATCCCATTCAACCAACTTCTGGCCTACCTCGACCCGGCCGCCATTTCTCACCTTGATTTTAGCGCCGTAGACCACCCCATACTTCTCGCGCTCACGTCCAGTCTCATCGACGATGGAAATTTTGGCGTTCCGGTTCATGACGACCCATTCACCCTCTTTATTTTGAACCGCAATTCCGGCGTTAGGGAAGTCGGCATTTTTCTTGGCATCGAAACTCATAAACTTGATGGTGCCCGCGTGCTTGGATTCGGTCACCGTCTGCTCAACCACTTTGCTCGCCGTTCCGCCGATGTGGAACGTCCGCATGGTCAGCTGTGTCCCAGGCTCACCGATCGACTGTGCCGCGATGACACCGACGGGTTCGCCTTTTTCGACCAGGCGTCCGCGGGCCAAATCGCGCCCATAACAGGATTGACAGGCTCCACGGCGAGACTGACAGGTCAGTACCGAACGAATCTTGACATGGTCGACCGCCGCTTCCACGATCGCCTTGGTCCGGTCTTCGTCGATCTCCTCATTGAACGACACAATGATCTCACCCGTGACTGGATCGCGAATATCTTCTGCCGCCAACCGTCCCAACACCCGCTCTTCAATCGGCTGAATGATTTCGCCTCCCTCAACCAACGCACTCACAATGATGCCGTCGGTCGTACCGCAATCGATTTCGTTGATAATCACATCCTGCGCAATATCCACCAAGCGGCGCGTCAGATAACCGGAGTTTGCCGTCTTCAACGCCGTGTCGGCCAACCCCTTGCGGGCGCCGTGCGTTGAAATGAAGTACTGCAATACCGTCAAGCCTTCACGGAAATTGGCGGTAATCGGCGTCTCGATGATTTCACCGGACGGCTTGGCCATCAAACCGCGCATACCACCCAATTGACGAATCTGTTGAGAGCTTCCTCGCGCACCGGAATCCGCCATCATAAAGATAGGATTGAAGGACTCGGCCTTGTTTGGATCGCCACCCGCGCCCAACTCCTTCATCATTTCATTGGCAATCTGTTCTGTCACATGCGCCCAGATATCGATCACCTTGTTATAGCGTTCGCCGTTGGTGATCAACCCCTCAGCATACTGCCGTTCGATCTCCGTGACTTCATGCTGAGCCTTCCCCAGCAACTCGTGCTTCTTGGTCGGAATATGCATGTTATCGATACAGATCGAAATGCCGGCACGCGTGGCATACTCGAACCCTGTATCCTTGACCTTGTCGAGGAATGTGACGGTCTCACGGTGGCCGCACTGGCGATAGACGGTGTCGATAAGCTTGGTCATTTCCTTCTTGGTCATGAGCTTATTCGCGTTGGCGAACGGCAGCCCAGGGGGCAGCACGTCCGACAGAATGACTCGACCGACAGTGGTTTGAACGAGGTTCCCCTCGATCCGCACCTTAATCCGTGCATGCACCTCCAATTCTTGTGAATCGAAGGCAATGCGCACTTCCTCCGGTGAGCCGAACACTTTCCCCTCTCCCTTGCATCCTGCACGTTCTTTGGTGAGCCAGTAACAGCCGAGCACCATGTCCTGCGACGGCACCGCAATCGGCTTGCCGCTGGCGGGCGAAAGAATGTTATTGATCGACATCAGCAGCACACGTGCCTCGACCTGCGCTTCGACCGACAGCGGAACGTGGACGGCCATCTGGTCGCCGTCGAAGTCGGCGTTAAACGCGGCACAGACCAGCGGATGCAGCCGGATAGCTTTGCCTTCAACCAACACGGGATCGAACGCCTGAATACCGAGACGATGCAAGGTCGGAGCACGGTTCAACAGCACAGGATGCTCGCGAATCACCTCGTCGAGTACGTCCCACACTTCAGGACGTTCTTTTTCGACCAGGCGCTTCGCACTCTTAATCGTCGTCGCCGCGCCTCGTTCCTCCAGCTTGTGGAAGATAAAGGGTTTGAAGAGTTCGAGCGCCATCTTCTTGGGCAACCCGCATTGGTGTAGCCGAAGCTCCGGCCCCACAACGATCACGGTTCGGCCAGAATAATCGACCCGTTTACCGAGCAAGTTTTGGCGAAAACGCCCTTGCTTGCCCTTCAGCATATCGCTCAACGATTTGAGCGGTCGCTTGTTGGGTCCACGAATCGCACGACCGCGACGACCGTTGTCGAACAGTGCATCGACCGCTTCCTGCAACATCCGCATTTCGTTTCGAATAATGACACCCGGCGCCTTCAGCTCAATCAGCCGCTTCAGCCGATTGTTCCGATTGATGACGCGGCGGTAGAGATCGTTCAAGTCCGATGTCGCAAAACGTCCACCGTCCAGCGGCACGAGTGGGCGCAATTCCGGTGGCAACACTGGGATGACGTCCATAATCATCCACTCAGGCATGTTTCCGGACTTACGGAAGGCCTCGATGACTTTCAGTTGCTTTGCGTATTTCTTCTTGAGCGCTGCAGAGGCCGACGTCTTCGCCTTCGCCTTGATCTCATCCCATTTGGCGTTGATATCGATCTTGCGGAGCAACTCCCGAATAGCATCGGCACCGATACCGACCTTGTAGGAACCGGGGCTGTATCCGGATTGGAGCGAGCGAAGCTTTTCCTCTGAGACCAGCTCCTTCTCCGTTAAATCTGTCGATCCCGGATCGACACAGACATAGCTCTCGAAATAGAGAATGCGTTCGAGCCCTTTGAGACTCATGTCAAGCAAGGTTCCGATCCGACTCGGCACGCCCTTGAGAAACCAAATATGTGCGACCGGCGCCGCAAGCTCGATATGGCCCATGCGCTCTCGACGGACCTTGGACTGAATGACCTCAACACCGCACTTGTCACAGACAATACCGCGATGCTTCATGCGCTTGTACTTGCCGCAGTTGCACTCCCAATCCTTGATGGGACCGAAAATCTTCGCGCAAAACAGTCCGTCTTTTTCCGGCTTGAATGACCGGTAATTGATGGTCTCCGGCTTTTTCACTTCGCCATAGGACCATGACCGAATCTTTTCGGGTGACGCGATCCGTATCCGCATCGAATCGAATGACACCGCATCGCGCGGCTTCTCAAACAATGTATAGACGCCTTCCAAAGTAATGACCTCCTCTGATGCCGACCGTCAGGCCGGCACACAACTGGGTTAGTCTTGTGACTTAATCAGTTCGACGTCGAGTCCCAAACTCTGGAGCTCTTTGACCAAGACGTTAAACGACTCGGGTAATCCAGGCTCCAGGAACGGCTCACCCTTGACGATTGCTTCGTACATCCGAGATCGACCTGGTACGTCGTCTGATTTCACCGTCAAGAACTCTTGCAATGTGGACGCCGCGCCATAGGCCTGTAACGCCCACACTTCCATTTCTCCTAACCGCTGGCCACCGAATTGTGCCTTGCCGCCGAGCGGCTGCTGCGTGACGAGCGAATAGGGACCGATCGACCGGGCGTGGATCTTGTCATCGACCAAGTGGTGCAACTTTAAGACGTACATGTATCCGACCGTGACGGGGCTGCCGAACATTTCGCCGGTCCGGCCATCCCTCAGCATGGTTTGTCCGCTAGTCGGCAAGTTTGCCTGCTTGAGCAACTCCTTAATTTCCGTTTCAGACGCTCCATCGAACACAGGACTTGCCACCTTGATCCCCAATACTTTCGCCGCCCAACCCAGGTGAGTTTCAAGAATTTGACCGACGTTCATACGTGACGGCACACCGAGCGGGTTCAGCACAATTTCCACGGGCGTTCCATCCGGCAAACAGGGCATGTCCTCTTCGGGCAACACCCGAGAGACCACGCCTTTGTTTCCATGCCGTCCGGCCATCTTGTCGCCGACCTGAATTTTGCGCTTCATCGAGACATAGACCTTCACGAGCTTAATCACGCCCGGAGGAAGCTCATCGCCCCGTTTCAACCGCCCAACTTTCTCGTCGTACAATGTCTGTAAAATCTCGATCTGTTCCTTCGCCCGACGTTCGACGTCCTCCAGCTCCTTCTGCTCGTCAGGATCGCTCAAAATGATGTACCGAACCGTCTCATCCGGCAACCGCTTGAGAATCTCTGCAGTCAGCTTGCCCTTCTTCTTCAGAATGACATCACCGCTCTCAGGATCCATCAAATCGCGACCAACCACCTTCCCGAGCAGCAGCTTCCTGACCTTCTTCGTCTTTTCTTCGTCGATAATACGGAGCTCCTCATGGTGATCGCGCTGGAGCTTCATCGCATCGTCACTTTCGATACTCTTAGACCGCTCGTCCTTATCGAGCCCCTTGCGCGAGAAGATCTTCACGTCGACGACAATGCCCTCAACGCCCGGCGGCACCGTGAGCGACGTATCCTTCACATCACCCGCCTTCTCACCGAAGATGGCCCGCAGCAGTTTCTCTTCCGGCGTGAGTTGGGTTTCACCTTTCGGCGTCACCTTCCCGACCAAAATATTTCCAGGCTTCACCTCGGCCCCGATACGAATGATCCCGCTTTCGTCGAGATCACGAAGCGCTTCTTCTCCGACGTTCGGAATGTCGCGAGTAATGTCCTCTTTCCCCAACTTGGTATCGCGAGCCTCCACCTCGAATTCCTCAATGTGAATCGAGGTAAATGCATCTTCCCGTACCAGTTTTTCGCTCAACAAAATGGCGTCTTCGAAGTTGTATCCGCCCCAGGGCATGAAGGCGACGAGAATATTCTTCCCTAATGCCAGTTCACCGTGATCGATGGCAGGACCGTCAGCCAAGACCTGTCCGACTTTCACTGGCTGCCCAAGCCGCACCACCGGCGTCTGCGTGATGGTCGTACTCTGATTCGATCGCTGGAACTTGATCAAATCGTACACGTCCAAGCCGGCGTCATTCCTCTTCCGACCTTCTTTCAAATCGGCACGCACGACGATCCTCGTGGCATCCACGCTTTCCACGACGCCGGCGCGCTTCGCCTGCACCACATAGCCCGAGTCACGTGCGACCACTGTTTCCATTCCCGTGCCGACCAAGGGAGCCTCAGACTTGAGCAGCGGCACAGCCTGGCGCTGCATGTTCGATCCCATCAAGGCCCGGTTGGCGTCATCGTGTTCCAAGAACGGCACCAAAGCCGTCGCGACGCTCACCACCTGCTTCGGCGACACGTCCATGTATTCGATCTTATCTGAGGTGGCCGTCACGAAATCGCCGGCCGCTCGCGCCGAGATGGTTTGGGACATCAGGCGGCCCGATGCATCCACCTCCGAGTTCGCCTGCGCTATGATGTACTTGTCCCCTTCGATCGCGGAAAGGAACTCGATCTCGTCGGTCACTCGCCCCTTCACCACTTTGCGATAGGGTGCTTCAATAAACCCGAACTTATTGATCCGCGCATACGTGGCCAGCGACGTGATCAGGCCGATGTTGGGGCCTTCCGGCGTTTCGATCGGACAGATGCGGCTGTAATGCGACGGATGGACGTCACGCACTTCAAACCCCGCCCGTTCCCTGGTCAACCCACCGGGACCGAGCGCAGACAGCCGTCGCTTGTGTGTAATTTCCGCGAGCGGATTCGTTTGGTCCATGAACTGAGACAATTGGCTGCTGCTGAAAAATTCTTTTACTGCGGCCACGACCGGCTTGGCATTGATCAAGTCGTGCGGCAATACCGTTTCCATATCCAGGAGGTTCATCCGCTCCTTGATACTGCGCTCCATGCGGACCAGCCCAAGCCTGAATTGGTTCTCCAACAACTCGCCGACGGAACGGACGCGACGATTGCCCAAGTGGTCGATGTCGTCGATTTCGCCCTTGCCCAACTTCAAGTTCACAAGATACCTGATCACCTCGACCATGTCTTGCGCCGTCAAGGTCCGCTGCTCTAATGGAAAATCCAGGCCCAGTTTCTTGTTTAACTTCAGGCGCCCGACCGGCGAAAGGTCATACCGTTTGGAGTTCGAAAATAGATTGTCGAAGAGCGCCCGAGCCGTATCGACTGAAGGGGTTTCGCCAGGCCGTAAACGGCGATAGATCTCGACCATCGCCTCCTCTTTCGAGGTCGTCTTGTCCATCTCCAGCGTATCCAGGATCACCGGCGTCGACGTAACCGTGTCGAAATAGATCGCCTTGAACTCTTCAATGTCACTCTCGAGTAGCGCGTCAATGATCTCAGCGGTGAGCCGCTGATTGCGTTCGGCGATCTTGTTATTTTTGGAATCTATCAGTTCAGTCAGGCTCGCGCGGCCGATCAACTCGCTCGGCGCAAGCGGGATTTCCTTCACGCCGGCCGCCTTGAGCTTCGCGATAAGCCCCTTCGTCAGCTTGGCGCCTTCCTTGACCAGTGGCTCCTTGCCGCCCTTCTCAAGTACTTCCGCCGAACAACGCAGACCTTGATGGATCTCCGGGTCGAGCTTGCGCAGCATCTTCCCCTTAACGACCCGAATTTCTTCAACCGGATAATACATCTTGAGCAAATCGTCGCCGGAAAAACCAAACGCCTTTAACAGAATCGTCGTCGGCATTTTCCGCCGACGGTCGATGCGTACATAGAGAATGTCTCGTGCGTCGAACTCGAAATCCAGCCACGATCCTCGATAGGGAATGATCCTGGCGGAATACAAGACCTTGCCGCTGGAGTGCGTCCGGCCCTTATCGTGCGTGAAGGACGCGCCGGGAGACCGATGCAACTGACTCACCACCACCCGTTCCGTACCGTTGACGATGAAGGTGCCCCGCTCCGTCATGAGCGGCAGCTCGCCGACGTAGACTTCCTGTTCTCGGACGTCAAGCACCTTTTTCTTGGACCCCTTATCTTCCTTGTCGAACACAACCAAGCGTACTCTGAGCTTGAGCGGAACGGCAAAGGTCATCCCCTGCTCAAGGCACTCCCGCTCATCATATTTAGGGGTGCCGAGCGTGTAGCTCGTAAACTCCAATACGGCCGTATTGTTATAATCCGGAATCGGAAATACACTCGCCAGGGCCGCCTGAAGCCCATGATCTTTGCGACGCTCCGGCTCGACCTCCCGCTGAAGAAATTCCTCATAGGAGCGCTTCTGGATCTCGATCAGATCGGGAATTTCGATGCTGCTATGAATGCGAGAGTAATCTTTTCTCTCGGTAAACTCTTGCAGAGTCGTTTCGGACATTCGCTGGTCCTCCGCTACACAATGGGCAAACAGGGGTGCCCGCCTATGGCAGGCACCCACAGATACTAGAAACCGATTAAATCGAGGCTACTTAATCTCGACCTTCGCACCACTGTCTTCGAGCTTCTTCTTCATGGTGTCGCATTCTTCTTTCGTGACACCGGTCTTCACAGGCTTTGGCGCGCCTTCGACCAAATCCTTCGCTTCCTTCAACCCGAGGCTGGTGAGTTCGCGGACGACCTTAATGACTTGGATCTTCTTGTCCGGCGGAGCAGAGACGAGCACGACGTCAAATGATGTCTTCTCCTCGACTGCCGCTGCGGCACCACCACCTGCAGCAGGAGCGGCGGCAACCGGTGCGGCAGCCGTGACACCAAAACGGGTCTCGAGTCCCTTGACGAGCTCTGCCAAGTCGAGCACACTCATCGTCTCGATGGCCTTGATCAATTCTTCCTGTGACAATTTTGCTGTGGTCGTTGACATATCCCCGTCTCCTTTTCGTTTGTCCTGAATGGCTGCAATGACTCTCACAAATTTCGATAAGACTGCACTGAGCGTATACACAAGGCCACGCGCCGGCCCCTGCATAGCCGACAACAACATCGCAATGAGGACATCCTTCTTCGGCAACTTCGCCACAGCCGCCAATTCAGCCGGCTGCACCACTTTGCCCTCCAACACACCGATGGTGATCTTGATCTTCTGTTCGCGCTTCTCCGCCAGAATAAAATCCCGGAGAATCTTAGCCGGAAGCACCGGATCGTCATAGCCGATCACCAACCCCGTTGGCCCCTTGAGGTAGGTCGTCACCCCGGAAAGGATCGTGCCTCCCGCAGCACGGACAGCCAACGTATTTTTGACGACCATGTATTCGGCGTTGGCCCCACGCAATTGCTTGCGAAGTTCCGTGATCTGATTGACGGAGAGCCCGGCACTTTCGGTGACAATGGCAAGCCGTGCGCGACCGAATGTCTCCACCAACTCCGCAACCTCTGTTGCTTTCTCGTCCTTCTTCATAGTCGAACCTTTCCCCTTCCGCGCGGCAGCACCCCGACTAACTCCATTCCTTCGCGAGCGCGATGGCATCGAGCTTCACGCCGGGTCCCATCGTGCTCGAAATAGTTGCGCTCATCAGATACCGTCCTTTGCATGAGGCAGGCTTTGCCTTGATGACCGCCTCCAGCACCGCCGCCGCATTCTCATAGAGCTGCTCAGGCTGAAACGACACCTTCCCGACAGGCACCTGAACAATCCCGGCTTTTTCGACCTTGTACTCCACACGGCCTTTTCGAATGTCGGATACGGCCTTGCCGACATCAAAGGTCACGGTCCCGCTCTTGGGATTAGGCATGAGCCCTCGGGGCCCCAGCGCCTTTCCCAACTTCCCGACGGCCGCCATGAGATCCGGCGTCGAGATGGCGCAATCAAAGTCCATCCATCCGCCCTTGATTTTCTCCATCAAATCATCGGACCCGACATAGTCAGCGCCGGCTTGCCGCGCCTCTTGCTCTTTCTCTCCCTTGGCAAAGACCAACACGCGAACCTTCTTCCCCGTGCCGTGCGGCAGCGACGTTGTGCCACGTACCATTTGGTCCGCTCGCTTCGGATCGACACCCAGTCGAAGTGCCAGATCGACGGACTCATCGAACTTGGTGTAGGCCGCCCGCTTCACCGCCTCGACCGCATCGCGCAAGGCATAGACCCGAGGTTCAAGTTTTTCCACTGCGGCTCTCATCTTTTTTCCCATACGCATGTCCTCTCTTTTCTCAACCCTCAGCACAGAAAGCAGGCCTCACTTGCGCGCATACACCGAGGCCCTTCCCAGGATGCACGGTCCGTGAGCGCGACCGACAGTCCCGCCCGATCTACCGCCTTACCCTTGAACCACCACTCCCATACTGCGCGCCGTCCCTTCAATGATTTTGATCGCCCCCTCAAGATCGACGGCATTGAGATCCGTCAGTTTCTTCTGCGCAATCTCACGCAACTGAGTCCTTGTAATCTTCCCAACCTTGTCTTTCTGGGGAACGCCTGATCCCTTAATGATGCCTGCCGCCTTCTTTAAGAGGTCGGACGCAGGGGGAGTTTTCATCACGAAGGTAAACGACCGGTCCTTATAGACCGTAATGACCACCGGGATGATGCTATCGCCTTCTTTCTGTGTTTTCGCGTTGAACTGTTTACAAAACTCCATAATGTTGACGCCGTGCTGACCCAGCGACGGCCCAACCGGGGGAGCAGGGTTTGCTTTCCCTGCTGGAATCTGCAACTTAATCTGTGCTGATACTTCCTTGGCCATGTCCTACACTCCTATGCACGTTCGACCATTTCGGAGACTAACAGGATGCTGAAAAAGCCCACCAGCGGCGTTCTCGCATCGCTCAGAAGCTCAACGTACCGAAGCGTACGCCTCGCCTCTTCGCTCGCTACGGCCTTGCTGGATGGCCTTTTTGAGCATCCTTAAGGCCATTTTGACATCCACACTATCTAAATCCGTTCCACTTGCAAAAACCCAAGCTCCACCGGAGTGGAGCGCCCGAAAATACTGACCAAGACTTTAAGCCGACCATGGTCCTGGTCCACCTCGTCCACCAGACCGTTAAAGCCGAGAAACGGCCCATCGATGATCCGCACATTATCCGTCTTGATAAATTTGACCTGTTCGCGTGGCCCAGAGGCGCCTACATCGACCTGCTTTAAGAGCGACTCCACCTCTTCTGTCGACAAGGGCGTGGGCTGCGCGCCGGCGCCGACGAACCCCGTGACCTTCGGCGTCTCCTTGATCATCTGCAAGGTTTCATCAATGACCGGAAACTCCAACTCCACAATCACATACCCCGGAAAAAATTTCCGTCGAGACGTTCGGCGCTTCCCGTCCTTGATCTCAATCACATCCTCCGTCGGCACAAGTACCTGACCCAGTTTTTCGACCAATCCCATTTGATTAGCCCGTTCCAGCAAGCTGGTCTTCACCCGCCCCTCGAAGCCTGCGTAGGTATGAATCACGTACCAATTCTTTGCCATGCCCTACCCTCGGATCATTGGTTGACTGCGTGTCATGCGGTGACGCTCACACCCAGACGCCTGACTCATAAAATCTTGCCCACTACCCATACGAGAACCGAGTCCACAAACGACAGATACAGGGACATGATGATGCAAAAGACAATGACCACCGTCGTGGACCCGATCGTTTCGGCCCGAGTCGGAAACGACACTTTCTTCAACTCACCGCGCACATCAAACAAGAACTCTCGAATTGGATCTACAAACTTCCTGAACATGCGCGACCTCACCTCCACGCCTTAAGAGAACACACCCTCACTCACTCCGTTGAACAGCCCCGTTCGCGACAGAGCCGCTCACAATCTACCGTCGGTATTGATCCTGACCCATCCACTACCCACCCATTGGCAGGGGCACTAGGATTTGAACCTAGACTCTCGGTTTTGGAGACCGATGTGCTAGCCATTGACACCATGCCCCTACGTTTCACCGTTCTGAGTGCGGAGTCTTGAGTGTTGAGTTATCAGATCGATCTGCCAACTTTCCCTTTAACTCAGAACCCAGAACTTAGAACTCACAACTTTATTTCACTTCCTTATGGGCATTGTGCTTCCGACAGAACTTGCAGAACTTATTCCGCTCCAGCCGATCTGGATCGTTCTTCTTATTCTTCATGGTGGAATAGTTCCGCTGCTTGCAGATCGTGCACGCTAAATCAATGATCTCTCGCATCTCAATACTCCCATGCTGTCATGCGACAGCAGTCAGGTTTACGCCAGAATTTCGGTCACGACACCAGAGCCGACCGTCTTACCGCCCTCGCGCACCGCGAACCGCAGCCCTTGATCCATCGCAATCGGGCTAATCAGC
>JAWXBV010000211.1:0-23352 GCA_034440335.1 Nitrospirota bacterium
CCCGCCACGCGCAGCCTTCCCGCATCTTGCCGTCGTGATCTGGCACTCGTGTGTGCGCAAGAGCACTCCACCAACGACCTTACGTCCGGATTAGGGACCTCTCTCTTGCCTTGACAGTTTCCATCGACCGGTGTACCAAGAGGAGATGGCGAGAGGCGCGAAACAGCTGGGAGAAGGAGCGATCGCAGCAGTCATGGTCATCGTTCTGTCGGCGCTGTCGACAGTCCAGGCCGCAGAGTTGCCGATCACCAAAAATTCCTCCATCCCGGACTTTCAGAACCGCCCCCAAGACGTCGTCCCCTACGACTTCGACGCCCCGCCGCAAGGCCTGTTCCACACGATTACGATGGCAGAGGGGTTCGACGAGGAGCTAGGCTTTCACCGTACGCACGAGATCGTGCCCGTGAAACCGACCGACCGGTTCCGCCCCGATACTCCAGCCGTCTTCATTGTCTTCCACCTTCACCAACACTATCAGGGGTTTCAGGTGTTCGGGCGCTGCTACCCGGAAACGGCAGCCGGCCTCGATCCCACCCTGGTCATCGGACAAGATACCATGCACATTGCGCTCGAAGACGACAGCGGCTATCTCACCCTCTCTGCTCCGCAAGGCACATGGACACCAGGCCGATACAAAGTAGAAATCCATGTGGGAGAACAGATCAACGAGATGAGCTTGATGGGTACGATGCGCTTCACGATCACCGAGGCAGGGAAGTGATGGGTGATCTGTGAACAGTGATGAGAAGGAACTATTCGGTCTTTCCTCATCACCCACCACTGCTCACTCATCACTTCCCCATCGTTTGACGCTCCCTCCATCATTCTGTAGAATGCCGGCGTGAACGTGTTGGCTCCCATCTGCGTCAGGAATATCTACCCCGCATGGCCGTGCCATCCCATCCATGGTCTTCCGTCATCATCCCCATCAAGGATGAACGAGACAATCTCGTTCCACTGATTGAGGGGCTGCTGACCGTCATGCATTCACACCCGGCCTCGAAGACTGGGCCGTTCGAAATCATCTTCGTAGACGATGGGAGCAGCGACGGTAGTAGTGAAGAACTGGATCGCCTGGCGGCGGAGCACTCTCAGATTCGAGTCTTCCACTTCGATCGAAATTATGGCAAGACCTGCGCGCTCGAAGCAGGCTTCAGCCAGTCTTCCGGCGAATTGATCATCCAAATCGACGGCGACCTTCAACAGGACAGCGCAGATATCTTGAAACTCCTCCCCTATACTGACACCCACGATCTCGTGTGCGGATGGAGGCAAGAGCGGCAGGATGGCCTGGTGAAAAAGATATCGTCCCGAATCGCCAACCGCCTGCGGAATGTCTTTACCCACGACGGCATCCATGACACAGGGTGCCCACTCAAGATATTCCGACGGCCCGTACTGGAGCGCATCAGACTCTTCGAGGGCATGCACCGATTCTTTCCCGCGCTCGCGCTCATGCACGGGTTCACGGTCACGGAGGTGCCGGTTCGGCATTACCCGCGCATTCACGGCATCTCCAAGTACGGCATGGGTAACCGATTATTTAAGTCGCTCTATGATTTGATTGCTGTGCGGTGGATGCAGGCCAGAGTGTTGCGGTATACGTTCCGCGACAAGTGACGACAAGTGATGAGTGATCTGTGATGGGTAATCAGTGGACGGGAAGACCGTAAGCACGCACAAAGATCTCGATGTTTGGAAGAAAGCTATGGATCTGGCAGCGCAAGTTTACTCGCTGACGGCACGGTTTCCCAAGGAAGAGCTGTATGGCCTAACTTCGCAGATTCGACGGTCCGCCGTCTCTATACCAAGCAATATCGCAGAAGGCGCAGCAAGACACTCCCGAAAGGAATTTATCCAGTTTCTTCACATCGCGTCGGGTTCGGTCGCTGAGTTAGAGACGCAGCGTCTATTGGCCATACGAATGGGGTTCATTCCCGGTGAGAGCATTATTTCCCATGTCGAGGAAGTCAGAAAACTGCTCCTTGGCCTACGCCGCTCTTTGAAAAAGAAACCCATCACTCATCACCCATCACTCATCACGTCTCCATCATGAGCATCGAAACGATTTGGCTCGGTATCGGATTTCTCGGCCAAGGGCTGTTTTTTGGCCGTTGGGTGGTCCAATGGATTGCCTCTGAGAAAAAGGCGGAGAGTCAGGTCCCAGTTTCGTTTTGGTACATGAGCTTGATCGGCGGGCTCATTACGCTCGCCTATGCGATCTATCGGGCAGATCCGGTCTTCATCGCCGGGCAGAGCGTTGGATCGATCGTCTATATTCGCAACCTGATGCTGATCTCGCGCGCGAGCCAGGCAAACCGGCCGGCCGGCCCCTCCTCGTAACTCTTTGAGATTCAATACGCTCAACACAGGCGGCCACCACAGGATCTGAACAATTCCATGACCACGACCGACCGTTCTCCCCACGCACTGCTCCTCCTGGCCCTCCTGCTTCTCTCGGGACTGTTGTTCTTCTTGGGGCTCGGCGACATGGGCTTGACCGATCGTGACGAGGGACGGAACGCCGAAGCCGGGCGCGAAATGTTCGAGTCGGGGGATCGTCTGACGCCGACATTCAACGGTGAACTGCGCGTGGCAAAGCCGGTCTTTCTCTATTGGTTGATGGACCAATCCTATCGCCTGTTCGGTGTCAACGAGTTCGCCTCACGATTCCCCTCGGCCCTCTCCGGGGTGGGCTTGATCCTCATCCACTACCTATTTCTTGTACACCAGCGCAATCGAACGGTTGCACTCTTCGGCGGCTTGATGCTGTTGCTCAACCTGGAAATCCTCGGACTCGGACGCATGGCGCTGACCGACAGTGTCTTGATTTTCTTTACCACGGCGTCGCTGTACGGATTCTGGCTGGGGCTGCATGGAACAGGCGGCGCACGCCGATGGATGTGGGCGTTCTATGTCGGGATGGCTCTCGCGACACTCACGAAGGGACCGGTCGGGTTCGCGATACCCCTCGTCGCGGCGGCGCTCTACCTCACCTGGACACGCCGGTGGCCGGACTATTGGCAGAAGGGGGCTCCGATTACCGGCATGTTGCTGTTCGTGCTGCTCGCTGCTCCCTGGTATGTCGTCATGTTCTTCGTGCATGGCGACGCCTATGCCGCAGGCGCGAAGGCCCACACGATCGGGCGATTCCTCAGTCCGATGGAAGGACACCAAGGCACCATCTTCTTCTATCTCCCGGTCCTGCTCTTAGGATTTTTCCCTTGGAGTGCGCTCCTTCCCGTCCCGCTCTATCGCACGCTCAAAGATTGGTACCTCATACGTCGTGCGCGTACCCATCCAGCCCCCGCAGAAGCATCCGAACTCGACCTCTTTGCGGCCCTATGGGTTGTCGGCACCTTTATATTCTTCACCGCCTCTGCGACCCGTCTCCCCCACTATATCGGTCCATTGTTTCCTGCTGCCGCCCTGTTAACCGCCTCATACTGGTCCCGGTGCCTTCAGGATCCGACGACGAAAGGGATTCGAGGCTCCATCCATCTCATGATGGGAGTGGGATACCTCTTAGCGATCGGCTTTGCCTGCCTCCCCACACTCTACACCACCTACGCCTCTAAGATGGTGCGGGAATTCCCCCTGGCCGGACAGGTGGATCTCGGTATTGGCCCCTATCTGATTGCGGCTCTGTTATTACTCGGGATGACGTTGGTAGGATATCTTGGGTTGAACGACGAGCGGCGTGGAGGAGCGTTCTGGGCGGCGGGGGGGACCTTGGCCGGTCTGGTACTGATCGTCATCGTGATCGCGGTTCCACACATCAATCGCTATGTGGTCGCGCCCCCGCAGGAACTCGCCTATGCCGCAGGACTGAATCTCGATCGCCAGGATCAATTCATTGCCTATGGCACAGTCAGACCGTCCTTCGTATTTTATGCGAGACGCAAGACGCTCTTCGTGCCCATTGGGGAGGAGGACAAAATACGGGCGGCACTGAAAGAGACAAAGAGAGTGATGATCCTCTTGCCGGAAAGCGCACAAACAAAGTTGCCGGAAGAAGCCAAGGGGCTGGTCCCTATTCTCAAACGCTATGGCTACGTGCTGCTGGCCAACCAGCCGATGGTGACGATTCCAGAAGGTACAACCACGCCACCTCCGCCCACTGTGTTCGGCCATTGATCTGGTCTATCTGGTCTTTTCGGTCTATCTTGTCTATCTGGTGTCTGATTGAACCAGACGGACCCAACAGACCAGATAGACCAGACAGACCAGGCTCACATCGGCACAACGCCTTTGAGTACATAGCTTGCCCCCAGCACCAATAGCATCGCGACGACGAACAGACCCTCTGTCATGGCCGCCCATAACCCCACATGACCCTCCACCATGGATTCGGACTGACCAGGGAGACTATCCAGCCAATGGACAACACAGACGAGGAGCACCGCGGTCGTGACGAAGAGAGAGCCGGTCGTCATCCCTAATCCCAGGCCTACGAGCCCGCGTGCCAGCGGCCCGGATAACCAGGTCGGGTGCCACGACGACTGCATCGTCCACAAGATATGACCGACAAGTCCTGCTAGGGTGAGCGTCACACCGCCCCACAAGAGCTGGGGAGATGGCCAGGCTTCGGATGGGAGATGCATGATCGTCCAGACGAGCGCGAGCGTCGCCACGAAAAACGGCGTCATCCGACAGACAGCCATTGCAGCCGATGTACGCCATTCGCGCCAAGGATGGCTTGCGATCACTCCCATGACGCAACCAAGAGCCGCTCCTCCGGCTACGTCGGTGAGATAGTGCGACCCACGGACGATCCGACTGGCGGCAATGGCCACTGCCACAGCAAGAATGGGCCATCTCGCTCGCGGGAACTTTGTGGCCAGTACGGTTGCGACCGCGAATGCTGCTGCCGCATGCCCGGATGGAAACGAGTCCCATCCGCTGCCCGTCGCTGGGGAAAGCTCAATGTTGCCTGCATGCATAAATTTAGGACGAGGGCGGCCAATGGCATGTTTCAATATATTGACGCCCAATGCGGCGAGACCGTGCGCGATAAGACTCTGCCAGCCTACGTCTTTCCACTGAGGATGTTTCAATCCATATCCGACCGCCAACAGCGCAAGGCTCAGGATGACCAGAGACTCTCCTTTGCCCAGACGGTCGCCGAGATCGCTGAGCTGAGCCAGCCAGGGATTGGCGAGATGGTCCATGTGAACATCGTTGAGAGAACGGATGAACCGGGTCAGCGGCACATCCCACTCGAATAACCCCACGAACGCAAGGATGAGTGCCGCACAGGAGCACACCAGGGGGAGGAAGCGACGCAACCGTACGGATACGTGAGGGGTGAGGGATGAGGGATGAGGGGTCATCGAGACAGGGTCGCGGTCTTGGCGTATGCGATCACCGATCACTCATCACCGCTTTACGGAACCCAGTCGGCGAGAAAGACATTGAACTCGCCAGGGGTTTTGGACTGCCGATCCGATACCCAGACCAGACTGCGACCATCCGGCGAAAACATGGGGAAGCTGTTGAATTGTCCTTCGAACGTGAGCCGTTCGAGCCCGGCTCCGTCCTCACCGATTGCATAGAGATGGAAGCTTGGTCGGCCTCCTTCGCCCTTCGTTTCGACATTCGATGAGAAGATGATTCGTTTGCTATCGGGAAAATAGAACGGTGAGAAATTCGAGGCGCCGTTCGCCGTGACCGTCCGTTGCCCGCTTCCATCCGCATTCATCACGTATATGTCAAGTTGTCCCGGCTCCACCAACCCCTGCGCCAGCAAGTCCTTGTACTTGTCGATCTCTGCCTGATCGGTCGGGTGCGAAGCCCGGTAGACGATGCGTGTGCTGTCAGGCGAAAAAAATGCCCCGCCGTCATAGCCGATCTCGCTCGTCAGCCGCCGGGGCTTCGAACCATCGAGATTCATGGCATAGAGATCCAAGTCCCCGTCTTTCACGGATGTCCACACGATCGTCTTGCCGTCCGGCGATACTGTCGCTTCCGCGTCATAGCCGGGCGTGGAGGTCAAACGTTGCATCTCCTGGCCGTCGATGCCCACAGCATAGATATCGTAATCGTCCAAGGCCCAGCGATAGGCCCCGTCACGCTTCGGCTTCGGGGGACAGGTCGGCCCAGAGGCGTGGGTCGAGGAATAGAGGACACGGCGATCGCCAGGGAAAAAGTATCCGCAGGTTGTGGCGCCCATGCCGGTGCTCACCAATCGAACGGTGTCGCTCTCCAAATCCATCACGTACATCTGATAACAACCCAACCCCGCGTCGGCCGGTTTGAGCGTGGCCGCGAAGGTATCTTTCATCCAATTGTTCGTGGATTGGAAAATCAATTTGGTCCCGCTGAAGGAAAAGTAGGCTTCGGCATTCTGCCGGCCCACCGTCAGCTGGCGAATATTCTTCAAATGTCGCTCCGCCTGGTGAGCGGGAACCACTTGAGCCTTGGACACCAGGCCCTCTGCCTGTCCCGTCTGCTCACTCAGCAACAGACAGGCGAGTCCGAGTAGGCACCACTTACTGAATGGGACTGCTTGCATCGAGACGCACCTCCGTACGATCGCTTGCGAGCGGCCATTCCCCTCGGGAAGCCACCGCGCCATCGTTGAACAACACGAAACTATTCCATCCGTAAAAAAAGAGCAGCCGCGCCACCTTCGCCACCGCCTGTGGCGAGGCCGCATACAGTACTGTCACGACGCTGCCTGGACGATCAACCCGATGGCAACTGACCAGGAATGCCAACCCAGGCCCTTCGTGCTCCGTCCCCATCAGCGTCACGCCCTTGTCGTTCAAGGTCGCATGCTCGCCGCAATGCCGGGCCAAAATCGATTGGGTCCCCGAACGTGATTCCGGCCCCCCCAATATTAACACCGAACCTTCCTGAGGCAACAGCCCGTCTTGGGCCAGTGGAGCGATCACCGTTCGTTCGCTGACCGGTTTCTGCTGCTCCTGAGCTTCGATGCGCATCACCACATCCCGAAATGGCGAGGGATGGTCCGGCTCATCCGTAAACGCCGTCAGCACCGATCGCCGCCGATCGGTGACATAGTGATTGAGCGTCGGCGACAATGATTGCCGGGCGATTCGGCGGAAGGCCATGAACTCGGGATCGACCTCGATCGCAATCGGACGGGCGGACAGGGTCACGGATATCCGCTCGCGCAGGGAGTGCAGCGGCACCGTCAACGTCTGCTCACGGTCTCCTTCCATACGAATCCGAAGCTGGAGGGGGAAGCGGAAGGGGTTGTTCGATTGAACGATCGTAGCCTCAAGCTGAAACGTCTGCGTCGGCGCCTTCGCAACCGGACGGGTGACAGCCTCCGACAACGACAAGACCGGCGCCCCATTTTGTTCCAACCATTGCGCGAAAAACCACCGGAGATCTTGGCGGCTTTCTTCTGCAAAGACTCGCTCAAGATCGCGCCATTCCGCATATCTGCCACGATACTGCGCCACCATATTTTTCAACGCCCGCCAAAACGCCTCCTCACCCACCTCCTGGCGCAGGAGGTGAAACAGCATGGCGGACTTTTGATAGCCGATCGCATTATCATGCTCATCCAGTTTCTGCGTAAATTGCGCGACCGGATAGTCTCGCTCCGGCGGCACGTGGAGATTGTAGCTCTGCACCATCAGGCGGCGCTGGTCCTGCGCCTGCGCGCGGTCCTCCATCAGCTCGTGCCAGTAATAATTGGCCAGATACGTCGTCAGCCCTTCCACCCAATTTCCGCGCTCGGTGCGATTGAACACCGCATTGCCGATCCACGAATGCACGATTTCATGGCCGAGTGCGTAGGGTTGCACATAATGCCGCTTGATGATGCCGCTCCCAAGCAGAGTAAACGAGGGCATGCCCAGCCCGCTTGCAAAGAAATTTTCCACCACGGCAAACTTTTCAAACGGATAGGGACCCAGTAGGGGGATATAGGCGTCCAAGTAGCGCGCGGTGGCATCGAGATATTCCTCGGCCAAATGCGCGTCGTCGGGAAAGAGATAGGTTGAGAGTCGAATCCTCTGACCGGTCTTGGCCGTCCAGTCTCGGAAGGTTGCCACAAATGTATTGGCCACAAGCGTGAGGGCCTCGCTCGGCTGCGTCACAGCCCATTCCGTCATCACCATCGTATCGTCGAGGCAAAACCCGACGGGACACACACGCGATTCACCGGCCTTCCCTTGGGTCACGACAGTCCACCCTCTCGGCACCGCAACCAGCAGCGCATAGGTGCTGAGCGATTCCGGGATATCAGGATACCAAGCGCTTTCGCTGCTGATATAGACCCCTTCAGGCCCGATATGTCCGGCAGTCTCACTCGGAGTCACAAATCGAAGATGACGAGGATCTCTCGGCGGATCGTTGATGACGCCATGGTAGTGCACATCCAGCGTGACCAGCCCAGCCGTGACGGCCTGCGAGGCAACCGTGACCTGTTGCATCGATTCCGGCGCAGAGCCACGCTCGAGTTCAAACGGCACATCGTGAGTCGAGGGTTCCGTCCCCATCGATTCTTGCACGAGAGCAATGCGGTCGATCTGGAGCGTGGAGGCGAGGGAGAAACGAATCGGAGCCTTCTGCTGCGGCACATCAAGAGTCAGCCGGTCCTTGGCAATGAGCGCATGTTGCTCAGGCACGATCTGAACAAATAACTCGTGATGCCGAATGACGACGTGCGGCAGGACTGGGTCGGCTGCGCAGGCGATACTGAACGCCCCGTGGCTGAGGAACGCGGCGAACAATAGACAGGGAACAGAGACTATCCTTTTTCCGATCGACATCGGAAAAGTTTTAACATTCGCGACAGACGAGTACAAGCTGGATAGCCATCAGCAATTGCTCTAAGTCGATCGGCTTCCCGATGATTTCTTGCGGCCCTTCGGCCCAGGCTTCATCGAGGCGTTCTTCGTCTTGACTCCCGGTGATAATGATCACCCCACCGGTGTACTCGCGTTGGCGGAGTTGCCGGAGCACCTCGACTCCGTCCATGTCGGGCATAAAGAGGTCGAGAAGGATCAGGTCGGGAGGCGCCTGTTCCACCATCGAGAGGGCCTCGGGGCCGTCTTTCGCACCGAGTGCCCGATAGCCACGGAGGCTGAGAAACTGAACGAGCAAGTCGCAGATCAACGGCTCATCGTCGACGACGAGAATTGTTTCTCCCGTATCGGCCACGGCTGCGCTGCCTGCCACCGGCAGAGCGGGAAAGGGTTTAGCCGGAAGCTGTACTACTCGATTGACACATTCGAGCAACACATCGAGCGACAGGCCTTTTCGGATAAAATCGGTCACGCGTAATCCCCGCGCTTGATTTTCCTGCTCCTCCGTCGCTCCGCCACCCAGAATGATGACCGGTGCATGGGGATCGTACGCACGGATTTCTTTAAGGACGGTCAGCCCATCCATTTCAGGCATGCGAAGATCGAGAATGGTAACGCGCGGAACTTGCTGACGGAAGAGGGTCAGACCTTCGATCCCGCTCATCGCCGACAGCACCTGATACCCATGTCGGGTAAAGACGGACTGGATCAGCTCGCAGTTCATGCGATCGTCGTCGATAACCAGAATTTTGATCATCTCTCAGCCTCGCGGGCATGAATGTACGGCGCGCACTAGCAGCATGTTGGTTCATGAGGAAACCAAGCCTAACACAGACGATGCAGGCTGAGAAGAAAATGACGGGATCTTGTTAGCGACTATGCAGAGGGCGAGGCTGTCGTTCCGAGAAGCGCGTCCACGAATGCGTCGCTCTGAAAATCCTGCAGATCCTCGACCGACTCTCCAACTCCGATCAGTCTCACCGGCAATTTGAGTTCCTCCGCAATCGCGATAACAATCCCTCCGCGAGCGGTGCCGTCGAGCTTCGTCAGGACCAATCCGGTCACACCGACCGTTTGATGAAATTGACGGGTTTGCGAGAGCGCATTTTGCCCCACCGTGGCGTCTAGCACGAGGAGTACTTCATGCGGTGCACCAGGACATTCCTGCGCGATGACGCGGGTGATCTTGCGGAGTTCGTCCATGAGATTCGACTTCGTGTGCAATCGGCCGGCCGTGTCGATCAAGACCACGTCCACCTGTCGCGCTTTCGCGGCGGCAACCCCATCGAACGCAACGGCGGCGGGATCGGCGCCATGGCGGTGACGGATCACGTCGACGCCGACTCGGTCGGCCCAGACCTGCAGCTGATCGATCGCCGCCGCGCGAAAGGTATCGCACGCCACCAACAGCGGCACTGTCCCTGCCTGCACAAGCCGTTGCGCGATCTTGGCGATCGTGGTTGTCTTCCCCACACCGTTCACTCCCACCGCCAGGATGACGAAGGGCTTGGGACCTTTCGCGATCAGGGACTCCAATGACGGCCCTTGCACGGGCGTCAACGTATCGAGCAGGGTGTCTCGCAAGACCCTATGCACCCGATCAGACTGTGAGGCATCGGTCCCTTGAAGCTGTTTCTTCAGGCGCTCCATCACGCGCTCCACGACGCGGGCGCCGAGATCGGAGGCCATAAGGGCCGCTTCGAATTCCTCTATGAGGGCAGGATCCGCCGCGCGGCCAAGCATCCGATCCAAGGACCCGCGAACGACATCGCGCGTTTTGGTGAGCCCGTCACTCAGTCGCTGCAGCCATCCCATAGATCTACTCGTGATGCGTGATACGTAATGCGTGACGCGTTCGATTCACTCGTGTCGGCAACCGCGCGAGCGACCGTAGAATCATCCGTTCACGACGATGCATCCGGCGCGCTTCTTTCTCACTCCGCTCATGATCATAACCGCAGAGATGCAGAATACCATGGACCAAGAGCACCCTCAGCTCTTCGTCCAGTGATCGTTGGCCCTGCTTGGCTTGGCGGACTGCCGTCGGCACAGCAATCACCACATCCCCCAGCATATCCGGTGTGAAGCGTGAGGCGTGCGGCATCCGGGCTTCCCTCATGGCAAAGGCCAGCACGTCGGTCGTGCGATCCTTGCCCCGATACTGACGATTGAGGCTCCGCATTCGCTGATCGCCCACGAACAAGATGCCCAACTCCGCCGACGGTTCCCCGACATCGGCAAGAATCGCCCGCGCTGATCGTTCCAGACGCGCCTGGTCAACCTTCACACGTCGAACCCGACTCTGCATATGGACCGGCATTAATGTGACTGGCCCCAGGAATCCGTCGGCGGCGAGGAAGGGATGGCAGGCTTCGGCTGTTTATTGTGCGGCGCCGCCGACGGCTGACGTCCCGCTGCGCCAGAGAGGGGGCCGAAAGACTGAGTGGGATTCTGATGCTGATCGTAGGCTTTGACAATGTCCTGGACCAACTTGTGACGGACCACATCGCGCTCGTCGAAGTAGACGAATTGAATGCCCTCGACATCGCGCAGAATTTCCCGAACCTCGATCAGGCCGGAGACCCGTTCTGGCGGCAGATCCACCTGAGTAATATCGCCGGTGACGACCACCTTGGAATGGAAGCCGAGCCGCGTGAGAAACATCTTCATTTGTTCCGCTGTGGCGTTCTGCGCTTCGTCAAGAATGATGAACGAATCGTTTAACGTGCGGCCCCGCATAAACCCGAGCGGCGCAATTTCGATATCGCCCCGCTCGATCGCACGCGAGGCCCGTTCCATATCCATCATGTCGAACAGGGCATCGTACAGAGGGCGGAGATAAGGATTCACTTTTGCGTACATATCCCCCGGCAGGAACCCGAGCTTCTCGCCCGCCTCGACCGCCGGTCGCGCGAGAATGATGCGGCTCACTTCCTTCTTCATGAGAGCGCTGACTGCCATGGCCATGGCCAGGTAGGTCTTACCTGTGCCGGCTGGGCCGATGCCGATCACGATGTCGTGCGTCTCGATGGCTTCGATATAGGCTTTTTGCGTCGGCGTTTTCGGCGCAACGAAACGTTTTTTAGTGATGATCGTCGCCGCGTTGGAGAGGAGCTCTTTGATCGGGGTCTCGGGACTCTGCCGGAGCGCGCTCAAGGCATGAGTAATGTCGTCCGGTTGGAGGACCATTCCGTCGTTGACCAGGGTGGCGAGTTCCGTGAGGACGCGTTCCGCGTGGCGAGTGGCATCTACCGTACCGTCGGGTGAGTTCTTCTCCGCGAGCCGAGAGACGCACACCGAGGTCTTCTTCGATCAGCTTGAGGTGCCGGTCGTGGTGACCGAACAGAACGGCGGTATTGGTGCCTTCTCTGAGTTTAAGTTTTCGCACGCGTGATGAGCAGAACCTCGCTGTATGAATACTGTCTACATTCTAGCAAACCATGAAAAGCCATGACAAGGGAAAGGAGTTATATGAGCAGAGAGAGGAGGAGACTTACGCCCCCTCTGATTTCGAGGGAATCGGATTGGGAAGCGTCACATCGAACTCTTGGAACGCCGTCCCACCCTCAATGTCTTCGGCTACCACTCGGACTTTATGTGTGCCAGTGAGTTCTGGTGCTACTTGCCAGGCAATATGACCCGTCTCTGCCTCAATCGTCATCCCGGGAGGAGAGATCTCAAGACGATAGTGAATTCTGCCTCCTTCTGGATCGACTGCTTTCACCACGTACTCATATCGCTCTCTGCCGACCGCAGCCAGGGGAGTAGACATGATTGTCGGAGGGCTGTTCCCCAGCGCAAAAGGTTCCGATTTTCTCAGCTTACCCGCGCCTGCGCGATCTCGCGAAGTCACCTCCACGCTCACGACATCCTTTCGAGAGAAGTCAGCTGTATCGAGGAATGCCTCATCACCTTCCTTAGCGACTGTTCCATTACGCCACCAGCGAAACGAGAGCGAAAAACTGTCGTGGTCTGGATCGACAGCCTCTACAAACGCTTCAAGTTTGTCCCCCGGCTTCGCAGGCTGAGGACGAACTGAGAGCAACGAAATAATCGGTGGCGTGTTGGCGACGGTTGCCGCAACGGTGCGATAAAGTGCGCCTCTTTCTTTCCCATCGTCCGGAACGATCTCCACACTCACAGTAGCCCCTTGCTTGAGGAAGTTCACCGGCAATGTGGAAGCGATCTGGCCGTCAAGCGGACGACCGTTGACCATCCACTGATAGTGAAACGTCAACGCGTCGCGGTTCTGATCGTCGGCGTGAATCTGCACGGAAATCGGTGCATCCAGCACAAGGGGAGTAGGAACAACTGTCGCTTCATGAATGACCGGGGGGTGGTTGCCGGACATGGCTGACCCAGCGACTCCCTCACGGGACGATTCGGCCGTACATCCAACGGCAATCACACATATGGCAGAAAGAACATACAGCCGCATCACACTCCAACAGGCTTGGGCGGGAAGGAGCCCCCCCCGCCCGCCTTACGTTCGTTTTCTTACAATTTCACCGTAGCACCTTACTCTCGTTGGTTAATCCAGGCGACGTAACGGCTGCGTACTGAAGAGGCCGTCTTGGCACAGGTTTGAGCAATGTTGCCGGAGCTGGTGTTGATAAATCCACCCATACCGCCTTGGCAACCGCCTCCGGCTCCGCCTGAACCTTGGCTTCCGAGATGGATGGCCATCTGAGCAGCGAGACCAATCCCGAGGCTCATAGAACGATTGACGATCTGATTACTCCCCGATGGCGACAGTCCGATAATCGACTCCGTGTACGCGCTCCCCGCGCGATAATACAACGCGTACAGGTTACTGCTCCCCGAACTCGAACAGAGATTATTGTCGGGAATGAACGAGGGAAAGAAGACGATTCCCCCAATAAGGACGGGATTCGACAAGACGCGCTCCCTCGCAGCCGGCATCGTGGTAAACCACCCATCCTTGCTTTGCACCAAACCGATCAACGAGGTAGTCCCGGAACCGGATGAGAAGGTCGTCACACCGGTGACACCGGTCACTTGGTTCGTCCCAGCTCCACAGGTCCCAACCCCGACAACACAGACCTGCGCGCTCGACACATTGACGAGGTCATTGTCGTGGCAATCGTTCCACACCGTGCTTACACAGTCGTTGCTCATAACAGAGTCTTTGACCCCGAAAAAGTACTGGGTTGCTGCGTTGGTCTTATCCTCTGCGGCAAAGTAACGACCTGTGCCGAAGAACACCCATGCCTTCCCTGCATCGTCGAGCGTCACGGAGGGCGCGGAGACGATCGGACCCACATAGGTCGTCGTAGCACCGATCTGGAAGGTATCGAGAATTTCAGACGCCTCGCGACCCGCGCCATCCGCCACACCCCAAGCCGAGCTTGAGCAGGGCGCTGCAGCGCAGACTCCCATCGCCAAACGATAGAGCTTGCCTGTCCAGATGAACACACCGGTCCGGGTGTTTGAAGCCCCGCCAGCATCTGGATGCATCGTCCTCCCCACATACACCGTATCGGACCGATAATCCAAGTTTTGATCATAGGTAATCGGGTCAGCCATAAAGGAATGAAACGTGCCCGCACCGATCCTCTGCACGAGACTGTTCCCTGCCCCAGGCCCTGTGACAAGATTCACCGCAAAGAGCATGGGGGGTTGCCCGGAAGTTCCGCTTGGTGGGGCTAGTGCTGCTTTATATCCCGGGACACCCGAGCCGAACACGGCATACCATTGGGCATTGGTATGGTCGGCCTTGGGATCATCTTTAGGGCTCGTCCGAACAATTGTCGGATAACTCGTCGTGAGCCCGAGGTCGGAGGAACTGAAGGACCACAACAGTTTCGGCGCGACCTCCGGATTCGTAATATCCAACACAAAATAGGCAGAATAAAAGGTACGGGGTACGCCTCCGATAGTCACAGTCATCGTCGGGGCGCCGGTCGATGAGCGACAGACGCTGCAACTGCCGCCTAGGCGGAATCCTCCGATCAAGATCGTGCCCCAGCCATTGGGATGATCGGCGTCAGGCGTAAAAATCTTCACGTCGCTCACTTTGGGCTTCAAATCCACGTAATAGACGTGGGAATAATCGGCCTGGGTCAACCACTTCAGATGAGGCAACAACTGATAGGGAATAAAGCCCCAGAGTTCGTCTCCCAAAGCTTTGCCGCTTGAATTGTCCGTCTGGTTTTTCGTGTACCAGCCATGCTCGATTTCTGGGGATGCAACGGAGGGGTCGTCCCCGCGATGATAGAACCCGCCGTTGAACGCGTGCAGCATCCCGTCGTTGGAACCGACGTAGGCAACCTGACGGCGATTTTTGTAGAGCTGGAAAAACGGCGTATACGTGGCATCGCCGTAAAGAACATCGAATCGTTCCTTCGGCGTGCCGATGATTGTCGGCGTTGAATGGATCGGGTCTCCATATTTCCACACAGCCAGCGATCCATTGACCGTAAGCTCTCGATCCCGCAACCCTGCGATCTGGGTGCCACGGATAAAGTTGATGATGTTGTCGGCCGTGTAGGGCGCCGCGCCGGCCCTAAGATAGGGGCTCAAGGTGGCGGAATTGGCCGTGGAAAAATTCAGTTGTTCGCCGGGATCGACCAAACCGTCGTTATCGAGATCCGCCCAGGTGAGCAACGTGCGATCAGCCGGAGCTGTGAGAGCCAGGCGTTTACCGGCCTCCCAGATCCCAGTCATATCCCGCAATCCGACCGATTCGTAAGGGGTCGTGCTGTCGGCCTTCCCGTCACCGTCGTTATCATGGAATCGATCAACCAAGACATTGTTCGTGATGGTGTCGAACCGGGTCTTGACGATCTTGTCCTGGCTGTAGATCAACCGTCCATCGGCATCCGTATCTTCCCGTAGATTGCCAAAGGTGTCCAGAAAGAGGCCCTGGGTATAGCCGGTCCACTTCACTTCTCTCGTCCCTTCGTAGGTGAGGGGGAAAAAGAAGGATTGGTAGAGCGACCCGTCACCGGTCGAGGAGGTAGCGAGCACCGACACGGCTGTTCCTGAGGCGCTCCGCTGCAAGATGCTGGTGATGGCGGAAACGAGTTTGTCGCGGAGATCATCGGCATCGGCCGATTCGAAGTAGGTGTCGGGAATACAATCCGCGTTGCACCCGGACACGGTTGAGCCTGTCGTTCCGGTGGCGTTGTTGACCTTATCGTATTCTTCGGCTAAGTCCGGCTGATTGTTTCCATTTCGATCCTCGAACCCACCGGTTTTGGCTGCTGTCTGCAAAATTTCACGCCCGATCGGCTTGCCGAATGCGTAAAAGGTGTAGACCGTGATATTCTGGAAGCCGGGCAGGTCCTTTCCCGCTTCATTGAGCACCGGCAAGGTGGCCTGACGGAGGTCTGTCGTATGCGCGTAAAAGGCCACATCGTCCAGATAATGATTGCCGCTAGAACCATAATCAGTCTTATGCCCGGCACAGGTGGTTGTCGTCGTGCTGGTGCAGTGGGCCCCATGATGGCTATGGGCATAGTCTTGCAAGCTCGCAGGAACAGCCGTATCCTGCGTCGGCTCCCCATCCGTAAATACCATGATGAAGCTCTTGCAGCAGTTCACATACTCTCCAGGCGAATTATTGCTCCAATCCGGGCTCTTGAAATAATAGGGGTCCCGGCTCTGCACGGTATAGGCATAGTCCGAGGCGGCAAAGGCGGGAACAACCTGGGCAAAATACCTCGTGGCTTCATACAGCGATTCGGCCAGCGGGGTATAGGTTGTCGCATCGGTGTTCTCAATGGCATTCACCATGCTCACCAAGTTGCCCCCGACATCGGCCAGAATTTTTCCGCCATCTCCAGAACTCTTGAACTGCATCAGGCCAAACCGGGCCTTGTTCCCCACCGCCTGGATGACACCGTTCGGCTCCGCGGCGATCTCGGCTTTGAGTGTGAAGGTGACAGCCGCGCCTCCGCAGCCAGCGGCATACACGAGGAGGCTGTTACCGGACCGGTTGTAACACCGGTTCCCCGTATAAGGGCTAATGCCCGTCGAGAGAACCGGATCGATGGAACTTACCGATTCATTTGATTCGAGAACTAAGGTCCCCCCCGGATAACAGGTGCCATTGACAGCCCGCGGGGTGCATTTACCTCCCATCATGACCCACTTGGTAACCTCCAGCCTCGTCATCGAGACGTAATTCAAAAAGCTCCCTAACCAGGGCGCTGCGGCGGCACAGGGATTTCCGGTTGTTGCCTTGTCGGCTCCGGGAGTGAATTTATTGGAGGCGTAGCTGTAGCATTTCGTGGGGGCGAAATAGCCGTTGTAGTCTTTTGTTGGGATATAGGCCTCACTGGCCTCATGATAGGCCGAGTTGTCCATGCTGCCTGAATTGTCCATCAAGAGCAGCACGTTTGGAGGAACCACATCGGCGACAAACGGAGGTTCAGAGTGGTAATCCCCCATCACCTGCGCAGTAGCTTCGAAAGGACCGCAGAAGGGGCTCAGCGCCGACAAAAATGCCCCGACGACCATCCATTTCGCATTCGTCCTTGGTATATTCATGGCTCTCCTCCGTATCCTTCCTTGTATTCACCCAACCGACAACGACTCTGTCAGCATGGGGCTAAGAGACACGGCCCGTTTCTTCGCACAGTTCTATCTCGGTATGAGGACGATGATTCGATCCAATAACCCTTCTTTCACATGATACTGGATGACCAGTCCTGGCCTGAGTTGATTCAACTCCATGGGCTTTCCTTCATCGCTCACGATGGTCAACTTTGGATGCAGCCCATAGAATCTGCCTGCCACGTCGAGGGTCGCCGCTCCGACTGCCGTGATTTCGCCTTCTGGAAGGTTTCCGATCTGTGACAGGCTCGGCTCATCGGCCCATGCAGCAGGCAGCAGTCCTTCCCTCGTCGATATGAAGACATTCAGCGTCGCGATGATCATGAGCGCGATTACCACATGGCTGAGTGTTTCAGCCTTTCGCGTGGTCCATAGATCTGTGACCATATTCCATGACATAGCATGCTCCTTCGCTATTTCTGGCAGCTCTCACCAGTGAGTGTGCAGGCATAGACCGCCGTGACTCGGGCCGAAGTTCCCGTCGCCGTGTTACGGGCAACGCAATCGATTCGATAAAAGATATTGGAAGAGCCGACCACCGAATTCCCCGTCCCCTCATAACCGGCGAATTGTTGCTGACCGGATCCCGCGCTCCCTTTGATGTAGAGTCGATCGATATCCCCGTTGACGGTGAACGAGCCGACCGTCTGGACTAAATTGGGAACCCCACCCGGGGTGTCGGCATTGTTATCGGACTGTCCCATGATCTCCTGGTTCAAGACCGTCGCATTTGAAGACGGAATAGGCAGGCCCGCGGTGGCAATCGTGCCGGTATTCAGAAATGCAACGGGCAGGGTCCCCGCTCCCCACTGGGGATCGATGGTCTGCTGAATGATGTTCACACCGAGCCCTGCACAGGATTCGGCTGCAGCCGTCGCCCCTTCCATCGAGTTCACGAATCCAGCCATGCGATTCTCAAGCCCGGTGACCGTCATTGCAGATATCCCGAGCACGGTCATCATCAACATGACGAGCAAGACCGTCAGCATGGCAAGGCCCTGCTCGCTCTTCGCACGGCTACCTCTGTTGATCGGCACATTCATGACTGTCATGTCCCTGCTCCTTCAGAGTCGTTGATTCTTGGCTTCGACCGTTCTGGTCACCAGGCGCCGTCGGTAATTCGAATAGGGAGGATTTAACCCCGCATAATCTCCGGCGGTAAAGAGGCCCGCGCCATGGGGGTGATCGCTTACCGATAAGGCGGTCGGCGACAAGGACATGGCACCCCTTCCATCGCCCAATCCTTGATCAGCAGTCGTTTGACGGGCCACGATCGTCACCTGAACCAACCGTATCGTGTCGGGCGTCAAAGGGGCCGCATTCCACGCACTGTTGGTGATAAAGTCGGCTTGATCGAAACCGCCTGCTGCGTTCTGATCATCGATGATTCGATTCGCGATGCCTCCGTTCGCTAAAACATTGCAACCATCGCAGGCATAGGCGAACTGGATATCCTCAATCCCGTCAGCTACCGATGCGCCGTTACGGAGCAAACAGGGGGAACTCCCACCGCAAGCCGCAGCCGTCGTTCCAATGGAATAGGTCACACATTGCAGGAGGTACACGGGCATACTGGCGGGGAAGGCCACGGGCGGAGGTATCGGAGCAAAACTGATTGTGTTTCCACCGACAGCCGTCACTGTGGCCGTAGCCACACCGGCAATGGTCACGACGGATCCGGTCAGGCTTCCTCCAGCTTCGGTTGTCATGGCGGCCACGGCCTCAGCCGTCAGGGTTATTTGGGGAATGCCTGCGGTCGTTCCACCAACCGCATTCGTGAGCGTCCATGCCGGCGCGAATGATCTTCCGATGGGCACCACAAGACGGATGGAATCGGGACCTGTGTCATTCCCAGCCCCAACAGGATTGTTGTCCAGTGGAACGATGGCAGTCGCACAGGCTCCTACTGGCCCCGTCATTCCGAATCCGGCGTTTTTAATGTCGCGGGATAACAGGTCCATCGCGATTCGCACATTTTGCTGAGTTTCCACGGTTTGATCATTGGCTTGTGTGGATTTTTGGCTCGTGGTTAAAATCGTAAAGGCCGCTGCGACCACGATTAATGACACAATTATTCCCACCATCAACTCAACTAAAGTCACCCCCTGCTCACTGGCGAAGGAAGGCTTAGCGTACTTGCTCCATATTTTCCTGAGTCTGTCCATAATCATTCCGGGGATACCACAGTGGTGATTGCCATTTGCCTTTGCTTGGCAATCTTTCCCGCCCCTGCAGCTCCCGTCCAGGTCAACGTCACCACGACTCGATTCTGATTCAGTGCAGGAGCTGTAGGACCTATCGCTGTTACCGCGACCGTGCCACGTAGGCCTCCCAAACCGGACGCCAGGCTTCCCGTGAGCAAATTTCTCCATTGGTTACAATCTCCACGGGCCGTTGGTTGTGCGGTTGCATTGATCGTACAGGCCATATTCGTATCGATACCGTTGTAAAAAATTGCATTACGCCGATTGAAGTTAATCCGTTCCACAATGTCCGCTGCGAAATTGGTCGCGCGAGTCGTTTCATTCGCATCGACGTTGCGACCCAGTGCAAACCCCTGCATACTCGCCACACCGAGTAAACCCGTTCCTAGGATGACTGCCGCTAGCATGCCCTCTAGCAAGGTAAACCCCTGCTCGTTATTCCTTACTGTTCTATTTTGAGGCCATCCAACCATGGTATCCTCGTTATTCTCGATTTAGGGACAGGTTGCAGCAGGGCACCAATTTACTTTGCCCCGAGGGGTGACCCGAACCGAATAGGAAAGCCCTCGGCTGTTCGAGATGCTGATTTGTTGATTTCCAGCTCCTCCTCCTGATCGAGTCCCAAGTGGGGAAAAGGCCACCGACGCCGGACCAGGGTTCAGCCCGGTCACGGTACCCATCATTTGAGTCGCAGGAATGACAGAGGCACCCGACGCATCTCCAGCTGAGACCTGTACCGTCCCGCCGCTCAATGCTAAATTCACAGTGACGACCGAATTTCGGCTCATGGCACTAATCCGTGCTATCGATAGCTGGCTTTGAATTTCTGTGGCAGCCTGTCTGAGTTGGTATCTCGCGTTCCAGTCGATGTAGTTCGGAAGGGCCAACGCAGTTGTCATCCCTATTATTGCGATCACGATCATCACCTCCATCAGCGTGAACCCACTATCACGCGGTTTCCGCCCATATCGGCCATCCACTTTATGTTGTCCTAATGCATCCATAGTTTTGTCCCGGATACACCGTCGGTCCACTTTCTTTCAAGCAAAGGACATGCCGCTACGGAAACCCCGAGATCTACCCATAACCTATTGATATTCAATCGCGCATCAAGTGCTATCCCTATGCGCATGAACGTTTTCCGCACTACGGGAGACAATTTTCGGTGAAATGAGGACGCGTCAATAGAAGAGGAATCCTGCATGGGGGAAAGCCCGGAGACAGAAGAAACCCGTATGCGTTCAAGAATACAGCGCCCCCTCTGAGGTAATGATGCAGGTGTGGGTCACATGGAATAGGCAGGCTGTGCTCCCAACTACATTGCAAGTAACTGGTCATCAGTTACCTGAGGCTACATTCAAACATCTGACTCTACAAACCTTCTCCAAGTCCCTACGCCTACCACATGCTGAATTGCGTACACCGGAGATTGGCTGATTGCGATCCAAACCATTCCAAACGCTCTCCTCGTGAAGCACAAAGACGAGCGTGGACAGAACTCGATAAAGACAGCAGTCACAGGCTAGTTGGGGTGAAGTGACGTGGCGGCTGGATACTTCGGCGCTGAGAACGTTGTCCGTCAAGGGGGACGTCACACCACTCGATCGATATGCCGCTGAGCGCACACCCTCTTCACGATGCCTTTCCTGGTGAACCAAACCGATGCTGAAGCAGCAGCGATAAGCGGCTTCCGACATGTGCCAATTCGGATTGACACACAACTGCATCTGTCGTTGGCATACAGTCTAGAATCAAGGATTAGCAGGCTGTGGGAAAACTCGGTGCATGAAAAAAATACGAATGAATCTTCCCTAACCCGCATTATTCACGACTGATGGTCAGAGGGGCAGTGGCCGCCATTTCGGATACGCCGGCGACTCCTATGCCTCTGTCGCGGTCGCTGACGGCAGCGGCAGGGCACTACTTTCTCTGTTGGGATGTGATCCGGTGGTCGTCGCACGTCCTGAGCGGGAGATTCAGGACACACGTCTCCTGTCGGATCCCGCTGCGCCACCTTCCTGCAGACGTACTGACGTGTGGTTACCCTGGTACCGCGCCCACGGCCACGGCCACTCGGTGCCAGGTCGTGCCCCAAGGCGCCGACCTCGGCAGGTGCAGCACGATGCGGCGCACCGAGCGTTCCACCCAGACCGCCAACTTAAGCAGCCGCTCCCGTAGCGTGGAGACTTGTGCCGTGGCGCAGTCCGTCCCGTGGGCCTGTTGCCGCAACGCCTGTAGCAACACATACGCTGCGGCCGTCAGGAGCACCCGGAATTGGTTCGCCCAGAACCGCGAACAACTGGTGCGGTCCAGCGCCAGCCCGTGATGCAACTCCTTGAGCCGATTCTCCATGTCGCCACGTTGACAATACACGGCATAGATGGCAGTGGGCGTCTCGCGCAGATTCGTCACCACGAAGCGCGGATTGCATGTGGGCTCATGCCCAGGCCCCTGGCGCACCACCTCGCCTTTGATGATCACCCGGCGACGATGCGACCAGCTCTGGGCGGCATAGAGGGTCTCCCCATAGACGTGCTCGGTGCGGCCGCTGTATTTCGACAGGCCGTAGGCCTCGCCCAGCAAGCGCCCGGCGCGCCGTTCCAGCCGCGGATTGCACGCGAGCCCCACCACGTACTCGACCCGCTCGGCCTCCAGGAAGTCCAGCCAGTCGTTCCCAGCGAATCCCCCATCCACCCGCACCCGCACCGGTGTGCTGGGGAACGCACCGCGTAGCTGACGGAGCAGGGTCCGCAGGAGCCCGAACGCGCCGTGCTTGGCCGGGCGGTTGCCGGGCCGCAACACCACCGCAACCAGATACTGCTCGGCTTCGTCGTTGAACGTCAGCGTCGCCACCAAGGGTAGATAGCACCAGGTGTCGTAGTGCCCATTGAAGAAGGCCAATTCCTGCTGCCCATGCGTGGGGTCGTCCGTGGGATCGAGATCGATCGTGATGCGCTGGGCCCGGCCCTTGAGCCGGTGGCGGTGCTGCGCAATGACCGTCGACGCCAGCATCCGCCCCATCCCATACAAGGCCCGTGGCCCAATTGCATTCTCAAACCGAGAGAGTGTGGGCTGCGAGGCCAAGGCGTCCCCGCTCACCGGGTCGCGCCCCACGGCCAGCTTGTGCAGAGGATCGTCGGCCAGCCGAGCCGCGTCGTTGCCATCCTCATATCCACACGCCAGGCCAAAGATGCGCTGCCGCAGCAAATCGCGCACCGCGTGCCGGATCTTGTCCGGGTCCCGGCGGTCCGACAGACACGCCGCCAGGCGGTCCGTCAGCTGGAGGCGGTCATCCAGCGCCTTGCGCAACACGACGCCGCCATCGGTGCTGGCATGCGCCTGATCGAATCGGGCCACCGTCTTCGTCTTGGGATAGCATGTGAAGGTCAGTTGCGGTATACACGCTGTAGCCATCGGGGTCTCCTGTTCGCGGTGTGTAGAAACGTCTGGACACCGCTCCTATAGCACAGATTGAAGCCTCGATGGCCTTTTTTATTGCCAAACTCACCAATTATTCAGGCTAGCCCTCTCGGCATCAGCTGGACCCCCGTTGTCGAGAATCCAGCTGATGCATCTAGCGGTGATTTATTTTCCTGACGGCGCTGGTGCTGGCGCGTAGGAGTTTAGGTTTACCGCCATGTTCCTAAAGCCACCGTACACGGTCGAATGCTGACCCTGAGCCCTATTTTCGTTCCCTCCGAGCACGCTGGCATACGGCATACCCGACACGTTCTGAACACCGAACACGACACCCCCATATGAGCTAAAGGAATTCAGGCTGC
>JAWXBV010000212.1:0-4022 GCA_034440335.1 Nitrospirota bacterium
CCCGCCACGCGCAGCCTTCCCGCATCTTGCCGTCGTGATCTGGCACTCGTGTGTGCGCAAGAGCACTCCACCAACGACCTTACGTCCGGATTAGGGACCGGCCGTCTCACGGCTTGACTTTACCCGCGATCCGCCGCCACTATGCCATCTTTTGGATGAGCGATCACATGTGGAAACGCAATTTCATGTTCCGATCCGAGGAGGCTCTTCCGCTCGAAGAGTCTGAAAACGAGCTCTTCCACGATACCGATCCCGCCATGGATAGCACCGGACTCCAGTTAGAGAAGTTTTTATCGGTGTGGATTCAAGGCGATGGGGAGGACGACAGACCGACAGCCTTCACGAACATGTATGTCCGTACCGCGACATTGGATTTCCAGAAGCGGGTCGGATTTCTGCAGCCTCTGCAAGGCCGCTCTCACCAGATTAAACAATTGCTCACGCCGGGTCAAAAGCAGTTTCTACAACAGTGGCTCGTGACCTCGGCGCCCCAAGCCTGGGAGGCAACGGACGATCATTTTAAAATGTTGTTTGAGCTCGCATAGCGAGGAGCCTGTCCGACATTGACCGTGCTACTGCGGCGAACAATCCGTGACCATCTGCGTCGTGCTCGGCCCGAAAAAATCCTCACTGTATTCCAGCGAATACACCTCCGGTTTTTTCGAGCCTGTGGCCTCGCATCTGGCCGCATCTCCTTCGCCTCGTCACGAACGGCAACGTCGGACAGGCTCCCCATTACCATCACGATGCGAGTCATCCTCTCCCATTCCATTCTATGCTCGTGCTGCCTCGCGCTGTTGATGCTCGTCGTTCCAGTCGGGTCCGGATGGTGCGCGACGGTGGAGGTCTACTATGGGCCGGACGACGCACCACTCGATCGCCTGACGACACTCTATCGGCATGCGACACGCTACCTCTATGTGGCGGTCTATGGGTTGACCTCTCCCCGTGCAGTGGAGGCGATGGTCGCCGCGAAGAAGCGGGGAGTCGATGTGCGCCTGATCACCGATCTAAAGCGCACTGAAGATGTGAAGCAGCTCACGGCGCTTCGTACCTTATCTGTGGCCGGCATTCCTATTCTCGTGAACGAGCACGATGGGCTGATGCACTTGAAACAGGTGGTGATCGACGACGAAGTGAATACTACCGGCTCGATGAACCATACGACGAGCGGTAATCGCTATAACGATGAGCGGCTCGACGTCATTACCGACCACGAGGTCACCGTCAAGGCCCGGGAGAAGTTCCTGGCGATGTGGAACGATCGCACGAGGTACCGGCACTGGGAGTCGCACTGAAGGTCATGGCAGACTCGATGGAACAGACCGACGTGGTGGTCGTGGGGGCAGGGGGTGGCGGTGCCGTCCTAGCCCTGGCGCTGGCGAAACAAGGGATCAGCACCATCGTGTTAGATCAGGCCGCCGGTCCGCCGAAGGGACTGCGGGGAGAAATTCTCCAACCGAACGGACAACGAGTCCTCGATCGTTTGGGCGTGTTGCCGTCGTTGCCGGCCGACGCCACGAGGTCCGTGCGGCTCTTTCATTTTTGCCGGGCCGGAGGAAGGCGCCTCTGCAGCATCGACTATGACGATTTGCCGGCACCCTACAATCGTGCCATCGTGACCTTGCCGAACGTGGCCCATCAGGCCATTGTCGCAGCGGTGCAGCAGCAGAAGAGTGTGACGCTCCGCTACGGGACGTCCTTCACCGGACTCTTGCGTGAGGGAAACCAGGTGGTGGGATTGTCCACCCAAGGGCCAGACGGCGCAGGCACGATCCGCGCCAAAATTGTCGTCGGTGCCGATGGCGCCTTTTCGAAAGTGCGTGAGGCTCTGAAGATTCCTGTCGACCTCTATCTCTATCCGGACGGGTATCTCATCGCGATGATTGAATCGGAGGAGCCGGTCACGGAATCGTTCTACTATATCGGCCACAGGGCCATCTTGGGTCTGTTCCCTGCGACGGGGAACCACGTCTATCTCTTCTACATGATTCCCAGCGGCTCGTTCGAGGCGCTGAAGCAGCGAGGGATCCCTGCGTTGCAGCAGACGTGGAGCCAGATTGCCCCGCAGTTTGCCGGGCTGTTTCGGCGTCTGAGCGATTGGAGCCAGACCGCCTATATGCCGACCGGGCGGGTACGCACCGCGACCTGGGTGGCGGATGGAGCGGTGCTGATCGGCGATGCCGCCCATGCGATGAATCCCCATGCGTCGCAGGGGCGCATGCAGGCCATGGTCGATGCGATGGCGTTGTCCGATCTGTTGCCAGGCTGTCTTGCCGATCGGGACTATTCCGCCGCTAGGCTGAAAGAGTTTGAACGAGCGAGGCGACCGCACGTCACCATGTTGCAACAATTAGCCGATCAACAAGTGTTTTATTGGAATACGGGAAATCCCGTGGTGGCCTTCCTCCGCGATCGTGTGTTTCGGACGCTGGATCGGAACGCACGGCTTCGCTATCAGGTCCTCTCGACCACGGCGGGGTTGCGGACGACGCCGCCGTTCAGTCCGATCGATCGCGTGATTGCCGCGGGGTTTCTTCCAGATATCCGTGCGCATGAGCGAGCGCCACATCCGATGTCGTCATGAGGACTATGGGCACGGCTGAACGTCTGATCGAGGGATTGCCGAACGAAACACAGAAGCTGCTGCGGACCTACGTGAAGGAGGTCAACAGGGTATTCGGGGAACAGCTGGAAGGCATGGTGCTCTACGGCAGCGCCGTCCGGGGGGAATTTCTCTTAGGTCGCTCCAACCTGAACATCCTCCTCATGGTCTCGTCCTACGACAGCGCCGTCCTCAAACAGTATAGTGCATTGCACCGTCGATGGGGCAAGGAGCAGATTGTAGTTCCCCTCTTTCTGACGGAAGAGGAACTGCATCTGTCGGCAGCGGTCTTCCCACTTGAGTTTCTAGAGATCCAGGAACAGCATCGCGTGCTAGACGGGCGCGATCCCTTCATCGGTTTTCATGTGAAGACCGATCGGCTGAGGGATGCCGTGGTCCAGGGTCTCACAAGTCATGTCTTACGTCTGCGTCAGCGCTATGTCGAAGGGGGTGGAAGCGACGAAGCCACGATGATCTTGCTGCCGCTTTCGATCACCTCGATCGTTCCACTGCTGCGTGGGGTCCAACGTCTCCTCGGGCGCCCCCCCCTCTCTCACTCCGACGCGGTGATCTCGGACGTGGGCGAGCAGTTGAAACTGGATCTACAGGGGTTGCTGGATGTCTGGCTGCTCAAGCGAGGACAGATTTCTCCAGGTCCCCACGAAGTGCCTCGTCTTTTTGACCGATACCTGCACAGCACAATATCGGTCACCCGCGCAGTTGAGCAACTTCCTCAGTTGGAGCCGCGATGACGAGGACCTTCAGTATGGCAATGGTGCTCTGCCTTGTCGTCTTTGAGGGCCTGGCTCAGGCTGCGTTCTACGAACGGCCCAAGATTCAGTTGCCGGGACCGCAGGGCTATGTGAGCGACCATGCGCAGGCGATCGATGGAGACTGGAAAGAGCGCATCCGGTCCGTCTGCCAAGACCTTGAGCGGAAGACCGGCGTGGAAATGGTCGTGGTGACCGTTCCGACCATCAAGCCCTTCGGGTCGGCCAACGAGTATGCGGCGGCGCTCTATGAAAAGTGGGGCATTGGATCGACGCAACAAGAACATGGCATGATGGTGTTGGTTGCGGTGCAGGAACGACAGGCTGCCATTACGTTGGGTCGGCAGATGTTGCCGGTGATTACTCAGGCGGTCGTGAATCAAGTCGGGCATGAGAGCCTGCAGCCATCGATCGAGTTGGGACATTTCGGCGAAGGTCTCTATCTCACCGTAGTGGCCTTGGCTTCACCTACGCAGGAAGTGCGTGTCGGCGACATCACGAAAAAACACTCCAAAGGTCTTGGGCTCTGGCTGGCCCTCTTTACCAGCAGCGGGGCGCTCTGGTTTTTCTGGTGGATCACTCGTCCGGATCTCCGGCATCCCTACAGTCGAATCAAAAAAGGCGAATATTGGGGAACAGGGCAGGGC
>JAWXBV010000213.1:0-7380 GCA_034440335.1 Nitrospirota bacterium
AGAATCAGGCGTCCATACTGCCCTGCCATTGAACTGCCGGAGGAGTCCTCCGATGACCGACCATGTGTGCGATTGCTCCAGCAACCTCTGGAGCGCTCCGCGTGCAACCCCCTCTCGAATGGCCTATTCTGCAGTACTGGATTCGCGTGCCGGCCATATTCCTGTCATCGAAATTGGAATGACCACGAGCGCCAACACCAAAAGAGTGGGACAGGAGGCCGACACAACCTCCCGCCCGCGCCTGAGCGATGTGACGCGCACATGAAGTGGAACTGTGAGATGGGCGAAGCGTGCGGCACGGAGGACAGGAACATGAAACGGCTGAAACATCCGGGCAATCTGATACGGAAACAACAGAAAGAGCGCAAAGAGCACGGCAGTGAAGAGCGGAGGCTTCGTCAGGGGTCGGACACGAACAGAAGAGAACCGGCAGACCTATCGGTGTGCGTCGCTGCGGGACTCTTTATCCAGCACCACAACCTGCTTAGCCCGGTGGGCGGAGAGATCCGTGACGTTCCCCGCCGACTTTGGAAGCTCGTCGGACCAGACGGTGGCCCCCATGTCCGTCGCACCTTGGAGCTTGGCGCCTTCTTCCATGATCAGTATCGGCGTCAAGACTTCTCCGATGAGCGTTGATGTTTTCATCAACTGGACTCGCTCATTCGCCGTCACCTTCGCCTTGATGCGGCCGCTGCTGACCACCGTACCGGCCGTAATGACTCCCTGCACCAACCCATCCTCACCGACAATCACCTGTCCATTGGTCTGAATTTCACCGTCGAGACGGCCATCGATCCGCACCGTCCCTTCAACGTGGATCTCGCCTTTCAACACCACCCCTTTGGCCAAGAGAGTAATGTTGTCGTCGCCAGCAAAGTTAGTATTCTTCATGCATCATCCTCCTTGTACAGCCAACCATTATGACGCCAGCTTACATTGTTCACCCACCAAGGCCTAGGAGAATCCAAAAGTATGCCGGAGCCGTTCCCATAGTCCCTCTCCATGCACCTCACAATAGACACTGGGTTCCGTCCCCTCGATGAACACTTCCGAGACCTGCTCGGGACATTGCGACGTGGCCAACTGCCCGGTCTTCGGATCGATGTTGCGGGCGACGACACCAGTCGGCATCACCAATACCGGAACAGTGGGCGGAATGATCCGGTGCGCGAGATCCATCCAAATCGGCAGGGCCGCCTGCGATCCCGTGAGACGCAGAGCCCGTTCATCGTCGAATCCCACCCAGACCCCAATCACCACGTCGGCCGTGTAGCCGACAAACCAGGCGTCTCGATAGCCATTGGTTGTGCCGGTTTTCCCGGCTACCGTGCCTTGGAGTCCGAGCACTTTGGCTTTGCTCGCCGTGCCCCGCTGGATGACGCCTTCGAGGAGTGACGTCAACACATAGGCCCCTTGAGGTGAGACCGCCTGTCGCCGATCCGGCACACTGTTCCACACGATATCTCCCTGTCGATCCCTGGTCGATCGCACCGCAGTCGGCTTGACGGCGATCCCTCCGTTGGCGACCGTTCCATACGCCGCGGTGATCTCCATCAACGACACAGACGAACTGCCCAAGGCCACCGACGAAAGATCGTCGCCGATGGCGCTCGTCACGCCAAGACGATGCAGCAGCTCCACGATCGGCTTCGCCCCCAGGGTCTGGGCTGCCCGCACCACCGGCACATTCAACGACTGTTCCAACGCGTTCCGTACGGTAACAGGCCCGTGAAATAGTTTGTCGTAGTTCTGAGGAGACCAAGGACCGGTCTCCGACTCAAAGGTCACCGGCTCATCCATCAACAAGCTCGCGGCAGTCAATTGTCCGGCCAGACCCTCACGGGCCGCTTCCAGCGCCGCAAGATACACGAAGGGTTTGAAGAGTGAGCCCGGTTGCCGTCGCGCCTGAACGGCCCGATTGAATTGGCTCCGCCGGTAGTCCCGCCCTCCGACCAACGCCAGCACAGATCCGGTTTTGGGGTCAAGCACCATCACCGCCCCTTGCACCGGTTCCAGCTCGCTCGTGAGATGGGGATGCGCCGCCTCTAACCTGGCCAGTCCCTTCTCCAACGAGTCGGTCGCCGCCTGCTGAATCATGGAATCGAGTGTGCTGTCGATCCGCAAGCCCTCCGGCAAGGGGACCACGCCGGCCTCCTCCACCTGGCGAAGCACGGCATCGACGAAGTAGGGTGCATCGGTCAGGACGTCTTCTAACGGAATCACGCGCACCGGTTCATGCATCGCGCGCTTCCAGACCTCTTCCGTCAGAAGACCTGACTCCCCTAGCCGCCGCAACACCACATCACGCCGTTGTTTCGCCGCTGTAGGATGCTTCGTCGGCGCGTAACTATTGGGCCCCTTGACCAGACCCGCGATCATCGCGACCTCTTCCACCGTCAATTCCTGAAGGGTCTTGCCGAAATAGCGATGGGCGGCCTCCTGCACCCCGAAAATCGAGACGAATCCTGCCTGCCCGAGATAGATTTCGTTCAGATAGCTTTCAAGGATGTCCTGTTTCGTGTACTTCACCTCCAGGACCAGCGCCGCCAAGGCTTCTTTGAATTTTCGGCCCATCGTCCGCTGCGGCGAGTAAAACAAATTCTTCGCCAGCTGTTGCGTGATGGTACTGCCGCCCTGCACCACTCCGCCCTTGATGACATTGGTCCAGAGCGCCCGTCCCACCGCGACCGGGTCGATGCCGAAGTGGGAGTAAAACCGGCGATCTTCGATGATAAGAATTGTCTCAATGATCCGTGGAGGAATCTGCGCCAACGGAACCCATTCGCGCACCTGGCGCGACTCACCACGCACCCCGCTCAGGAGTTCCGGTTCCAGAAAGATGGGGAACAGGGACGTCCCGTCGAGCGGAGACAGCACAGCCGTCACTCGCCCCTGATCCAGCGGCAACAGCACCCTCGTCGCACCGACATGGCCCTCCGGCTGCGGATGGAGATAGATCGTCAAGGCCTCTTCGGTCAGCTGATAGTCGCCCGGAGACTGCACCGGGACAGACACGCGTCGATAACTCAACCGTTGCAGCCGCTCGAGCAGATGGCTATGCGCAAGGGAGAGATCGGGTTGCAGTAAGAAGGGTCCACTGTACAGACGCAACGGAGGATGCTCGTCGCTCTTGGGCAGGGCAAGAAAGGTCGCTAAATACGCGCCATAGGCCGCAACGACAAGACCCAGCACGACGACAAGGCCTGCCAGTCCCATGCTCGCATATGTGATCCATCGGGTAGGTCTCTTCACGGTTCTAGCCTGATTGATTCATGACGACTCGTCGGCGCAGCAGATCGGTGATTGTAGCAGATGCATGCATGCATCATCCGAGCGACAACCTCACCTCACACGTGACGCGTTCCGATCTTCTGCGGCAGAAGCGAGCCGGCGACCATCCCCATCGTTGCCATGAGAAGGCCGAGCAGTTGCGGGTGCCAGATTGAGCCGGACGGGCCGAACAACTCCAGCCCTACCCATGTTGTCAGCCCGGCTGCACAGGCACACAAGGCCCCTTGTGTCGTCGCGCGGGACCAAAAAAGGCCAGCACAGAGCGGGACGAACGCTGCCACCAACGTCACCTCATACGTACCCACCACAAGCTGGTAGATGCTGGAGCTGGAGGTGAGAGCGATCGTCAACACCAGGACGGCAAAGATCACCACAACCAGTCGCATGACGCGAAGAAATTCCCGATCGCTGAGGTGCGGCAGCAGTCCCTTGAGGACGTTCTCGCTCAGTATCACCGACGGCGCCAACAATGTGGCGCTGGCACAGCTCATCACTGCCGATAGGACCGCCCCGAAAAATAGAATCTGCGCGAAGACCGGGATGTGGCGCAGAATTAAGGTCGGCAACACCAGCTGAGAATCCTGAGCGAGGAGCGTATTGAACAGAGCCGGATCGATCAATGTCGCCGCATAGGCGAGAAACATCGGCACAAAACAGAAGCAGAAGTAGAGCGTGCCGCCCAGCAACGATCCTCGCACGGCCGTGCGTTCGTCCTTGGCCGAGGTGACACGTTGAAATACATCTTGTTGGGGGATTGACCCCAACATCATCGTGAGCCAGGCCCCGATGAAGGGAACCCATGCCTCGAACGTCGCCTGGGGAAACACGTTTAGCTTGCCGGCGTGAGCGGCATGGCTGATGACCACGTCCACGCCTCCGGCCAATCCACCCACCACGGAGGCGATATAGAGCAGTCCCCCTATGATCACGGAGATTTGGACAAAATCCAGAATGGCGACGGAAAACATCCCACCGAAGGTCGTATAGGCCAGGACAATCACTGCGCCGATCACCATCCCGACCGGCTGACTCACCGCGCCGTCCGTCACGACGTTCAGCACTAACCCAAACACTTTGAACTGCGCCGCCACCCATCCGAGATAGGAGGCCGCAATACAGACGGCACAGAGCACTTCAACAACACGGTTGTACCGTAGACGATAAAAGTCGCCGACGGTCAGGAGGTTCAGTCTGTAAAAACGGGGAGCAAAGAATAACCCGACCAGGATCAACGCGAGACTCGACCCAAAGGGGTCGGCGATGACACCTCGTAACCCCTCCTTCACAAACGTCGCCGAAATGCCGAGTACGGCTTCGGCGCCGAACCAAGTCGCAAAGACCGTGGCGATCACGATCGGCAGCGGCAGGCTCCGACCGGCCACTGCAAAATCCTTCGTGGTATGGACTCGCTTGGCGGCAGCAAGGCCGATCCCTACCGAGAGGAGCAGATAGAGAATGACGAACCCGAGAATCATGAAGCGTGCGCGAGCATACGTGTGGGCAGATTCTAGCGAGGCTCCGGCAAGGGCGCAACGTCGGAAGGTTGATCTGGTCTATCTGGTCTGTCTCGTTCAACCAAATAAACGAGACAAGCCAAATACACAAGTCAACCAGCTTGCCCTCTGTTCTCACGAACAATCGCATGGTAGGCTAATACCAGTTGATACCAGGAGGGAGGCCCATGAACGATCGCAACTGCCACGGGAGAGACTCCTCCCAGAAGACAGCAGGGCTATGGCCCCAGCTCTTAATCGGAGGAATCGGAATCGGGATGGTGTTGGCCGGGCTCCCGGCCCAGGCGAGCGAGTCGCAGACACCGTGGGAATGTTCAAATTATACCGGCGACGCCCATACTCGCTGCGTGGAGACCTTCGCCGAGTCGCAGCGCGACCAGATCGCCGCACTCCAAGGAAAGCTGCAGGCCCAACAAGAGACCGTCACTCGCTTACAAAATCAGCTCGCGCGTCAGGCATCCACGAGCGCCGAGCTGCAACGTCAACTGGCACAACCACCCACCGTCGTACAGGCAGTCCCTCCCCTCTACACCTATCCCTCTGTGGGACTCAGTTTCTACTTGGGCAACCCCTGGATCTACGGGTTGCCCTTTTCTTACCGCCCCTACGTCTACGGCCCACACTACTTTGGCTCACACCACCGGGGCCACCGTTGGTAGCGACCCTGCCTTCGTCATTCGTGAAACGTGAAGCGTGAAACGTCCGAATCCAGAAACGAACGACGCTTCACGAGATACGCTTCACAGGTTTCTATACATTATTGTCTTGAGCCCGCCCGCGACATCGCATACCCTAGGCGATAACTCCAGGACTTGCGATATCAGGTCCGATGCCGTCATACATTAAAGAAAGGACCATCCATGCGTTTCATAGTCTCCTGTGTAGTAACCCTGCTCTGCCTGGGAACCGCGACCGCGTTCGCGGCGACCCCAGAGCCTACGACCGATGAACAAAAAACACTCTATTCCTTAGGATTAGCCATCAGCCAATCGCTCGGGACCTTCAATCTGAACGAGTCTGAACTTGACCTCGTGAAGTCCGGTATCACCGATGGGGTCCTCAAAAAGGCCACGAAAGCAGACCTCCAAACATTTGGCCCGAAGATTCAACAACTGCAGCAGGCTCGTACCTTGATCGTGGCCGAAGCGGAGAAGAAAGCGGGAGCCGCATTCCTCACGAAAGCCGCGGCAGAATCAGGCGCGAAGAAAACCGAGTCCGGCGCCATCCTCACCACCATCAAGGAAGGGAAAGGCGCGAGCCCGAAAGTCACGGATACGGTGAAGGTGCATTATCATGGAACTCTGACCGATGGAACGGTGTTCGATAGTTCCGTCAAGCGAGGCGAGCCTGCTACGTTCGGACTCAATCAAGTGATCAAGTGTTGGACGGAAGGGGTCCAGCAGATCAAAGTCGGGGGCAAGAGCAAGTTGGTCTGCCCGCCCACCATCGCCTATGGCGACAAAGGCGCACCCCCCTTGATCAAGCCCGGCGCGACATTAGTGTTCGAGGTCGAACTCCTCGAAATCGTCGCCCCCGCCGCCGCCGCCAAGTAATTCACATTGTCGTCTTCACGAGGTCGAGCGGGAGCATGTCCCGCTCGACCTCGAACAAAACCCGCGCCCGCACATTTGTCTTGATCCTCATCGCGACATCGCATAACGTACATGACTTCGGACATTGCGACACATAGGTCCGTCACCGTCACACATACAGAAAGGACCGCTCATGCGTTTTGTTGCCTCCTGTCTGGCGACCGTACTCTGCCTTGGGACCACTGCATCATTTGCGGCAGCCCCTGAGCCCACCACCGATGAACAAAAAACTCTCTATGCGTTGGGGTTAGCCATCAACCAATCGCTCAGCAACTTCAGCTTGAGCGAGCCTGAATTTGAACTCGTGAAATCCGGCATCACCGATGGGTTCCTCAAGCGGCCCCCCAAGGTGGACCTTCAGGCCTTCGGTCTGAAGATTTCAGAACTGCAACAGGCCCGCGCCTTGGTCATCGCAGAAACGGAAAAGAAAGTAGGGGCCGCCTTCCTGACGAAAGCTGCGGCAGAATCCGGCGCCAAGAAAACCGAGTCCGGCGCAATCCTCACGACCCTCAAGGAAGGGAACGGCGCCACTCCGAAAGTCACAGATATGGTGAAGGTGCACTACCAGGGGACCCTGATTGACGGGACCGTGTTCGATAGTTCCGCCAAGCAGGGAGCGGCGGCCATGCTCAGAGTCAATGAAATGAGCAAATGTTGGGTGGAAGGAATACAACAGATCAAAGTCGGCGGCAAGAGCAAGCTGGTCTGCCCGTCGAGTCTCGCCTATCGCGACAAGGGCCTGCCCCCTCTCATCAAGCCCGGCGCGACATTAGTCTTCAACATCGAACTCCTGGAGATCGTCGCCAAGTAGTTCCGCCACTAGCCGTGGCGCATGAAGCGTCGTTCGTGAAACGTGAAACGTCCGAATCCGGAAACGAACGACGCTGGAAGCGTGCGCGTTCTGCGAGCAAGGAAGGATGGTCTGGCTGCTCCCCTCCCATCCTTCGGAGGCCACGCGTCGCGCGAGTACAGAAGATCATCAG
>JAWXBV010000214.1:0-8458 GCA_034440335.1 Nitrospirota bacterium
CGCGCGTTCGCCACATTCATGCTCACAACCGCTGGCCCTCCGGCCTTGCCGACCGCAGAAACTGCCGCGACCTGACAGGTTGACTGCCGTTTTTAGGATCATCGAGCAGTCTCCTCCGGCCATCGTCGAACTGGACGAGGTCGGCCTCGTGACACAGTGGAACCAGGCTGCGACGCAGATGTTCGGCTGGACGAAGGAGGAACTGTTGGGACGGGAGTTTCCCTCCCTGTGCATCGGTCATGAGAAGGAATCGGACAGCTTGCGGATGTCGGCTCTAGCCTTGCGAGGAGAGTAACGGGTTCGGCATGGCGTTCAGAGGATCTGGCCGACTGGTCGGAGAATTCCACACGCAACCTCGTGTGTGACTGCGGGGAGTCACATAGCTTAGGATTCATCGAGAAACCTCAGAGAAGACAGATGAAGGGGGCGAAGGAAGAGACTGATAGCAACTGATAGCGTGTAGCAGCAGGCTGGCACAGTCGGGCGGATGAGGAGTCTCGCCTGCACGATTAAGAGCGCTTCTGCTTCAATCGCCTACCTGTGCGGGACCGCACGGAGACAGGTGAATCCGCATCTGCGATACGCCCTCGGCGGACCGGCTCGCCGCGTGCGTCCTCGACATACCGTTCACGTACGCCTCGGTTGCTCACGGCTTCGCGAGCCGGTCTCCACTCACGACCCACCCGTTTGTATGATTGCTGTCAAGATTCAGAGTCTGCTACCGTACGACCTCAATCCCGCACAGGCGTAACGGTATGGAATGGAACGTTCATCCATTGCCCAGCCGTTGACCGAACCAGGGAATGCATTGATGACATTCACGATTGTGTATGATGATTGCAGGATTTCGCATACCTCCCCTGCCGATGTGAGTGCATATCTGACGGTCCTCACCATCGCTTCATCCCGAGCCTAGCTTACGAAAGAGTCGCGACGTATGCCCAAGAAACTTGACGTATCAAAAAAAGTTACCGGGCTCCGCCGGCAGGCGGAAGAATTGCTCCAGACCACCACGCGCGACGTCGTCGCCATACCGGTCAAGGACGTACAACGGTTGGTGCACGAACTGCAGATTTATCAGATCGAGCTGAAGATACAGAATGACGAGCTGCGCCGGACCCAGATGGAGATCGAAGCGGCGCGAGGCTCCTATGTGGATCTCTACGACTTTTCCCCGATCGGCATTCTCACACTCGATGCCCTCGGCGCAATTACGGAGGCCAATGTGAGCGCCGGGACGCTGCTCGGCATCAACCGAAAGAAATTAATCGGGCAATCGCTGGTCCACTTTGTCGCATCGGAGGATCAGGATCTCTTCCACCGGCATGGGCAGGACGTCTTGAGGACCGGTTCTCGACAGACCTGCGAGCTGCGTCTCCGAAGAGAGGGCGGCGCCTCCTCATGCGTCCATATCGAGAGCAGAGCGGGTCGCGAGGAACCCGGACACATCACCCATTGGCGGATGGCGCTGTTGGACATCAGCGAACGAAAACAGGCGGAAGAACAACTACGCAACGTGCAGGACGAGTTGGAACAGCGAGTCAGAGAACGAACTGCCGAGCTGCGGCACGCGAACCAGATACTTCAAGGGACGACGACCCATCTGCATACCCTGATGGAACAGTCTCCGCTGGCCATCATCGAACTGGACGTGACCGGACGGGTCACCAGGTGGAACGACACCGCGACACAGATGTTCGGCTGGACGGAACAGGAGGTGCTGGGACGAGAACTTCCTTTCGAGTCCTCGGACGAGGGTGACGCAGTGGACCGCCTAGGGATGTCGATCATGCAGAGGCAGTCCGTCCAGAATACGGAGCTGCGCCGACTGAAGAAAGATGGGACACCGGTCGACCTCAGCTTTTGGAGCTCCACCCTACGCGATTCGAACGGCAACCCCATCGGTTCCATCGGCCTGCTCATCGACATCACGGAGCACAAACGGCTGGAGGCGCGATTGCGGCAGGCGCAAAAAATGGAGGCGGTCGGCCGTTTGGCCGGTGGGGTGGCGCATGACTTCAATAATCTCTTGACGGTCATCAATGGGTACAGCGCCCTGCTCCTTGCCCAGATGTCTCTAGAGGATCCACGGCACAATATGGCGACAGAAATTTTGCGGGCGGGCGAACGGGCCGCCGGCTTAACGAAGCAATTGCTTGCCTTTAGCCGCAAGCAGACGCTCATGCCGCAACCGCTGAACCTCAACGACTCGATGCAGTCAATCAGCTCCGGGCTCCGTCGGCTATTGGGCGACAATATCACCCTGACGATGATCCTTGCGTCGGATCTCTGGTCGATCCACGGCGACCCAGAACAACTCGATCAGGTCGCGATGAGTCTGACCAGCAATGCCCGCGACGCCATGCCGAATGGAGGGGAGCTGACGATCGCGACGCGCAACATCACCGTGACGTCGGAGCGGCCGAATCATCATGGGATCATGCCGCCGGGAGACTATGTGCAGGTGAGCGTGCGCGACAACGGCCGGGGAATGAGCACTGAGACGCTCTCTCATCTGTTCGAGCCTTTTTTTACGACCAAAGACGTAGGCCACAGCAAGGGACTGGGGCTGGCGATGGTCTATGGGATCGTCAAGCAAAGCCAGGGCTATATCTTTGCCGACAGCGTGCTCGGCCAAGGGACCACCCTTCACCTGTATTTCCCGCGCTTGATGGCACCGACCGCTCGCCGCACAACTGGGCCGGAAACGGTGCTCCTGGTCGAAGACCACAACTCGGTTCGCGCCGTCGTCGCCCAGGCATTGAAGGCCCAGGGATATCGGGTCATCGAAGTGGGCAGTGGGGAGGACGCCCTGCGGGCAGCCCATGCGCTGTCTGAGCCGGTCGATGCGTTGGTGACCGACGTGATGATGCCGCAGATGTCCGGTCCTGTGCTCGCGGAACAGCTACGACAGGTATGGCCTGGTCTCCGGGTGCTCTTTATGTCAGGCTTTACCTACAGCCTCACGCCGGCCTTTCTCCATGCCCCTGGAACCGCCTTCATCCAAAAACCGTTCGTGCCGGACGTCCTCGCCGCGCACCTGCGCGAACTCTTGGACAAGTCGATCTGACCCGCATAATTTATACACCCGTCTGCCGCAATCGCCGATCCGCTGTGGCGGCACGCCTTCGCGCGCGTGGTGTGGCAGGTGAGACACGCAACTGTTTTAGCATTTAGCGAGAAAAATTGTGTTGCTATGAAAGCGGCTCCTGGTGTAGTGAAGTGCTGCTTGCTGGTGCGATTGCGCCACGCCCTGTCCCTGACTGAACCGTGCGTGCCTCTGCCATTTCGAGGAAACGAGCCTGTGATCTCAACAGAACCAGACAGACCGGAAAACGCCGCAGCGCTCGGCAAGTGGAAACAGGATAGGCCATCTTTGTTTCGAATGCTGCTCGATCGGGCCGACGATTCCATCGAGATCATCGACCCCGCGACCGGCCGCTTTCTCGACTGCACGGAGCAAAGTTATTCGGCTCTCGGCTATACGCGCGCAGAGTTCCTGTCGCTCAGCGTTCCCGATATCGATCCGCTCGTCACCCCGCCGATCTTCGCCCAGAACGTCACACGGATACGAGAACATGGAACAGCGACGTTTGAATCCCTCCATCGTCGAAAAGACGGCTCGACCTTTCCGGTCGAGGTGAGCGCGCGTCTGCTCCAGCTCGATCGAGAATACCTCCTGGCCATCGTGCGTGACATCACCGCGCGGAAACAGTCGGAGGAGGCCTTGCGGCTTGCGAAATTCTCGATGGACCGGACTGCTGATGCCGTCTACTGGATCGATCCGCAGGCCAACATCCTGGATGTCAACGAAGCGGCCTGCCTCATGTTGGGCTACTCGAAAGATGAGTTGTGCGCCATGACAGTCCACGATCTGAATCCAGACTTTCAGAGGGATATGTGGCCGAGGTTTTGGGCAGACGCTCAGCGGCGCGGGACTATGATGATCGAGACGTCTCATCGGACCAAGGATGGCAGGCTGATTCCCATCGAGGTGAGCGTCAATTATCTCGCCTACGAAGGAAAGGAATACCACTGTGCCTTCGTGCGCGACATTACTGCGCGCAAGCGGACGGAAGAAGCACTGAGGCGATCCGAGGCATTCTTCACGTCCATGGTGGAGAACCTGCCCAACATGGTCTTCGTGAAGGATGCCACAGATTTGAAATTCGTTCGCTTCAACAAAGCCGGCGAAGATCTGCTGGGTCACCCCCGCGAGGCCTTGATCGGCAAAAACGATTATGATTTTTTCTCCAAAGAGGAAGCGGACTTTTTCACGGAAAATGATCGACAGGTATTACAATCCGGTCGGCTGATGGATATTCCCGAGGAGTCGATCCAGACCAGAAACAAGGGAGCGCGGACGTTGCACACGAAGAAGGTTCCGATCTTCGATACGGACGGCGCACCGCAATTTCTGATGGGGATTTCTGAGGACATCACGGAGCGTAAACAGCTGGAAGCGCAATTCCAGCAGTCGAAAAAGATGGAGGCTGTCGGACGTTTAGCCGGCGGAGTGGCACACGACTTCAACAATCTGCTCACCGTCATCAATGGATACAGCGAGATTCTGCTCAATCAGTTGCCTCCGGGGGACCCCCTCAGCGCCATGGCGAAAGAAACCTTGCAGGCGGGCGAACGGGCCAGGAGTCTGACCGGGCAATTGCTGGCCTTCAGCCGCCGGCAGATTCTCAGGCCGCAGCCGTTGGACCTCAACGATCCGATCAGATCGATCAGTTCGATGCTCGAACGGTTGCTGGGCGAAACGATCGTCTTGGCCATAGATCTTGAGCCGAATCTCTGGACGATCCACAGCGACAAGGGACACATCGACCAAGTCCTGATGAATTTAGCAGTCAATGCCCGAGATGCGATGCCGAATGGAGGGGATTTGACGATCGCCACGCGGAATGTTGTGGTGACACGCACCCAGCCGACCGGTCCTGGAATGGTGCCTCCGGGAGAGTATGTACAGGTGAGCATGGGCGACAATGGCCAGGGCATGAGCCAGGACACGCTCGCCCATCTGTTCGAGCCATTTTTTACCACCAAACCGGAAGGCACGGGCACCGGCCTCGGACTCGCGACCGTGCACGGGATCGTCACACAAAGCCGGGGGACTATCGTCGTCGACAGCGCGCTAGGCCAAGGGACCACCTTCCATCTGTATTTCCCGCGTTTCGTGGCGCCGTTGGCGCCCCCCCAGGCCTCCTCGCAAGGTCACCGTACGATCGGCTCAGAAACGGTGCTCGTGGTTGAGGACCAGGACTCGGTTCGCAATGTCATCATTCATGGGCTGAAGCATCAGGGCTATCAGGTGACGGCTGCAGCCGGTGGGGAAGAGGCCTTGCGACTGGCCGGTTCCTTGCCTGAGCCGATCCAGGTCTTGGTCACCGATGTCATCATGCCGCATATGACCGGTCCCGTACTCGCGCAACGGCTGCGACAGATATGGCCCGGACTTCTAGTGCTCTTCATGTCGGGCTATACGGACCAAGCGGATCCCGCTTTTCTTGACGAGCCAGGCACCGCGTTTATTCAAAAGCCCTTTGTCCCGTCCACCCTTGCCAAGAGCCTGCGCGAACTCTTGGACCGGCCCATCTAACGGGTAACGGGAAGGCTGAGGCTCACGTCCGAAGGCTGACGTTCAGAATGTCGAGCCCCGACCTTCGGCCTGACTCCCTTCAGCCTGCCTCGCGTTGTTGAGCCACGCCACCGCCCCGGCGCCTGCCGCTCGACCAGTGGCGAAACAGGCGGTGAGGAGATAGCCGCCTGTCGGCGCCTCCCAATCCAGCATCTCACCAGCGCAGAATACGCCTGGGAGACTGCGGATCATCAACCGTTCGTCGAGCGATTCGAAGGGCACTCCGCCGGCCGTGCTGATTGCTTCCTCCAGCGGGCGCGGCTTGACGAGTCGCAACGGCAACGATTTAATCGCGGCAGCCAGACGAGCCGGATCCGCAAAATCTTCTTTCGAAACCACTTCACGAAGCAGCCCTGCCTTGACCCCTTCGATATGGGCCTGCCGCTGAAGATGCGTCGCCATCGTCCGTTTGCCGCGCGGCCGCGATAGGTCATGAGTCAAGCGTGGGACATCACGGTCAGGCGCAAGGTCGAGACGCAAGGTCGCCACACCCTGTACCAGGATCTCGTTGCGAAGAGAAGCGGACACCGCGTAAATGACGCCGCCTTCCACCCCAGTCTCTGTGATCACGAATTCTCCCGGATGCCAGGATTCAGCACCGGCATCATTCCGCACAATAATCGCCACCGACTTGACCGGGTGCCCGGCAAACTTTGTCCGGAAATGTTCGCTCCAGCCCACGTCGAAGCCGCAGTTCGCCGCCTGTAATGGCGCAATGTGAAGCCCGCGTCTTTCCAGCAACGACACCCATGAGGCATCGGAACCGAGCTTGGGCCAACTTCCGCCGCCGAGCGCCAGCACGACCGCATCGGCCTGGACAGATCGCGGCCCCTCCGGCGTGGCAAACGATAACCATCCCCGATCGTCCCAGCCTATCCACCGATGTCTGACATGAAATCGCACGCCGGCCTGGCGCAACCGGCGGAGCCACCCGCGTAACAACGGTGCGGCCTTGAGATCGGTGGGGAACACGCGCCCAGACGAGCCGACAAATGTGTCGATACCGAGTCCCCTGGCCCACACCTTGAGCGCATCTGGTCCAAAAGCAGTGAGCAGCGGCGCGAGCTGAGCGCGACGCGCGCCATAGCGAGAGAGAAATTTCTCGGACTGTTCCGAGTGCGTGAGATTCAGGCCGCCCTTCCCAGCGAGGAGAAACTTGCGACCGACAGAAGCCATGGCATCATAGAGATCGACCTGAACGCCGGCGGCACAAGCCGCCTCTGCGGCCATGAGCCCGGCCGGTCCTCCACCGATAATCGCGATGTGCATTGGTCTCCCATTCCGTGAAGCGTCGTTCGTGAAGCGTATCTTGTCCGAAGAAAAGAGCCTATAGCGTATGGCTTATGGCATGGGACCGGAGAGTCAATCGAGAATGGCACATGGCTCTGATCCGATTACGTGCTATACGCCATAAGCGATACGCTCTTCCCCTCAATAATACGAACACACATCACGAGCAAAGCGCGTCGATGCCATTTTGCCACGAACTGCCATGAATAATACGGTCAAATAGGCTATACTCTCTCGTAACGATGGATGAGCAAGAGCCGCTACAAATCGTCGAACTTCGGATGAGCTACCGCTATGTCGCTGCGCACCCCTGGGTGGTTCAGGCCGTCAAAGGATTCTTATCGGCCTACTTCATGGAGCATCCGGGGTTTCGTGTGCAACGATACATGGAGGAACTGGAGTCCGGCACGCACCTCTGGATCTGCGAAGCCCCTACCAGTATGAAAATCATCAGGCTTCTGAGACGGCTGCAGGAAGATATCCCTCCCTGCCACGCCCAACAGATCGCCACCGATGTGCCCGCGAGACCTCGCTACCTCATCGATTGCCCCGAGCCACCAACTGATTCCTAGCATCGGGCCATGGCATAGCCCGCACTATTCATGACGGTTCGTCGTGAAATCGCTGAGCCGCGTCGCGAGACCGACGCGACACCGATCGTCACAATCTGGAACCCCACCCCTCCTCCATAATGGGCCCTCTCAGGCTGCCACCTCTCTTTATGGCGGTGCTCACGTGAAGGCCGGTTGTCATTGGAATCAGCTCGCATACCCCTGAGGGTTATTCCTTTGCCAACGCCAGGCATCAGCGCACATCGCCCCAAGCCCACGCTCCGCCCGCCAGCCTAGCAGCTCGAATGCGCGTTGCGGGTCAGCGTAGCAGGAGGCAATGTCGCCCGGGCGCCGAGGCGCTACCTTATACGGCACTGGCCGTTCGCTGGCCTGTTCAAATGCCCGCACGATATCCAACACGCTGTACCCAGTGCCCGTACCCAGATTCACCGTTAGACATTCGGGCTGCTCTTGTGGTCGCTCCAGAACCGTCAGGGCTTTGAGGTGACCCAGGGCCAGGTCTACCACATGGATGTAATCCCGCACGCCGGTCCCATCCGGAGTGGGGTAATCATGACCCCACACGTTGAGACAGGCGAGTCGCCCCACTGCCACTTGGGCAACAACGGGCAGCAAATTATTGGGGATGCCCTGAGGGTCTTCCCCAATTAAACCACTGGCATGAGCGCCCACTGGGTTGAAATACCGTAGAATGCCGAGCCGCCATGAGGTATCGCTACGATGCAGATCACGCAGGATCTCCTCAATCATCAGCTTCGTTCGGCCATAGGGATTGGTAGCAGAGAGCGGGTGGTCTTCAGTGAGCGGCAGCCTGATCGGATCACCATAGACGGTGGCGGAGGAGCTGAACACCAGGGTTTTCACCCCACACTCCCCCATCGCCTCCAGCAAACGCAGGGTGCCGACCACATTGTTGTCGTAATAGGTCAGCGGCTGGGTCACCGACTCCCCC
>JAWXBV010000215.1:0-2861 GCA_034440335.1 Nitrospirota bacterium
CTCCGGCGTGATCACCAAGGCCGCACGGCTCGTCCACATGCCGCGGAGTATAACCGACCACAATCACATTGTCAACCTATGCGTGAGACACTACACTAGCAGGCTGCGGAAAAACTCGGTTAATGCCCAAAATGCCGAAAGAATTTTCCCTATGGCGTCGATGTCAAAATCGCCTCAGGATGCTCAAAAAGGCCAGACTTCTCACCCGCCCAACCCCGGCGGCTATGCCACCCGCCCGCCCTGAGTCTGCCAAGACAGCCTCTTGACCCAGGGACGCGCCGTTCCGCGGGCAAGGCCGCAGCTCCGAAGCTGACCTTCGTTTCACGTTTCACGGTCTTTGTGAGTGATGCGAGAACGATGCTGGCGGACTTTTTCAGCATCCTGCTAGACGAACCCATGAAGCCAAATCTATTGGGACAGGGCCCCGGCCTTCGGCCATTGCGCCCTATAGAGCGGAGCCGGCACCCCATCTCCTCTCATTTAGATCCGGCTAGTTCTGCCGCCGGCCCCGATGTTCGTGTCACCTCGGCTCCCTGTGCTCTACCAAGACGTATACGGCTGCGGTGGAAGCAGGAATCGTCACTGAGGCTCCCTGCGCATCGATGACGAGTTCGTGCGGCATCGCCTCCCCCTCAGATCCACCGAACTCTGCGGTCCCGGAATCCAGTCGAAGCTGCCATGTTCCCACCGGCTCAGAGAGGGTCAGCATGGTCGATGATTGATTGAATCCAACGAGCAGCAGCGCCGCCTCTCCACGGTGTGACCATCGGTGCATAATCAGCATCCCTTCTCGCTCCAATACCCATACCGCATGGTGCAGCTGATTCGCATCTCCGGCACCCAACGTCGAAATGGTCTTCCTGAGGTATAGAAGGGCGCTGGTCCAGCGAAGCAGTCCGACCTGCCGGTCATCAAGCTGCTCTCGACTCAACCGGCTCCACTCGAATGTCGCCAGGGCCTGCGGATCAGGGATCTCCTCCGCCTTCCAGCCGAAGTGGGCGAACTCGCGCCGACGCCCCTGCCTCACCGCTTCGATCAGGCCGGGATCGCCGTGCTCGATGAAGTAGTGAAACGGCGCGGTCTCGCCATACTCCTCGCCCATGAACAGGAGCGGAATGTTAGGCGAGAGCAGGACGAGGGCGCGAGCCACCTTGAGGGTCTCGAACGGGAGTTGCGTACTCAAACGGTCCCCGATCGCCCGGTTGCCGATCTGGTCGTGGTTTTGCGAAAAGACCACGAGCTGTCCGGGAGACACCTGTTGCGACGAACTTCCATGCTGCCGACGGCGGTGCCCAGAGTACTGTCCGCTGTAGACAAACCCGTCACGCAGGGCCGTGCCAAGGTCTTGTAGTCCGTGGAAGTCCTCGTAATAACCGCGCGACTCACCCGTCAACACCACGCGGAGGGCATGGTGGAAATCGTCGTTCCACTGTCCGTCAAGCCCATAGCCCCCGATGCTCGCTGGCTCAATAATTCGCGTATCGTTCAAGTCGCTTTCCGCAATGACGAAGACCTGCCGCTTCAGCTTGGTCGCCTCAATCTGTACCGACGTGGCCAGTTCCTTCAGAATGTGGGTGGCGCTGAAGTCGAAGATGCCATGAATCGCATCCAAACGCAGTGCATCGATGTGATACTCCGTCACCCAATAGAGCGCGTTGCTGACGATGTAATGCCGGACGGCATCGCTGTCGGCTCCGTCGTAGTTGATCGCAGAGCCCCAGGGGGTCTTATATCGGTCTGTGAAGTAGGGACCGAACTCACCGAGATAATTCCCTTCGGGCCCCAGGTGGTTATAGACGACGTCCAAGACGACGGCAATCCCTATCGCATGACAGGCATCCACCAGCCGTTTCAATCCATCCGGTCCACCATACGTGGATTGCGGCGCAAAGGGATAGACGCCGTCGTAGCCCCAGTTGCGCCCTCCTGGGAACTGAGCGACCGGCATGAGTTCGATAGCCGTGATGCCCACCGTCTCCTTGAGATAGGACAGACGTGGAATAATCGCCTCGAACGTCCCTTCTTGCGTCACGGTTCCCACATGCAACTCATAGATGATGAAATCGCTCAGTGGAATCCCGCGCCACGCTGTATCCGCCCAGTGGAAGGAGTCGGGATCGACGACCGCTGAGGAGCCATGGACTCCTTCAGGCTGAAAACGGGAGGCAGGATCCGGTCTGGTTTTCTTCCCATCCAGCAGATACCGGTAGCGCGCGCGCGGACCGACTCCCTCGACCGTGGCCTCGAAATAACCCTTCGGCAAGGGTTGCATCGGAATGGCCATCCGATCCTGATCGACCAACTCTACCGCAACCCTGTTGGCCAACGGCGCCCACACCGTAAACCCCACCCGATCGGCCTCGATCATCCGAGCGCCGAGATCCAGCTGCCACGCAATGTCCATTGCCATCTCCCCTTCTTTCCTCCACCTTACTCAGGTCTCACTCCTTTCACAAGCCGACACAAGCAGATAAAACCACTTGCATAAGTCCGAAGACAACCGTATGAGAGAGGAGATGAAACCATGGACCGAGATCCTGTGAGTATTCCCTCTCAACCACTGCCGGCTTGGGCGGACGCTATCGGTGAACCGCTGATCTATCCTGCCGTCACGATTTTCTTCTTCTTCTTGCTCGCAGCCGTACCTATTGGGGAATGGGCGGCGCGGCGCGCCATGGCGGACGAGCATGGGCGCTAGACTATTCGCACGCTCATCCGCTAGCAGGATGCTGAAAAAGTCCGCCAGCATCGTTCTCGCATCGCTCAGAGGCTCAACGAGAGTTGTTCGGAAATCGGAAACACTGGAGGGGTTTTTCCGTTCGCCAAGATCTATTGTACGGGCGAACGGCCCCACGAAGTGC
>JAWXBV010000216.1:0-18570 GCA_034440335.1 Nitrospirota bacterium
CGCCGATCGTCGATCCTAGGCCAACGGTGCGCGACACAATTTCGGCGCGAGGCTGAAAAACTCGAAAGGAAGAACCGGACAGATCATGGGCTACATACACCGGACAAGTTAACTTGCTATCGACACCTTGTCCATCTTCCCTGAAATAGAGATAGGCATTGGGTGGGAGGTACAAAAAGACCTTGTCGTCCGCGCTGGGCGCGAATATAACAGGTGTACGACCAAACACAACCATTAACCGACACGGTGAGATGAATGGTACGACACACGGTGTTGGGATTCAAACTGGAACGGACCGAGGAAACCTTGACCGCGCATGGCGGATTGACGTTGTTGGCCGAGTTCAATCATGGGCTCGGCGTCTGTGGGTTGACGGATCGGCATCTGCCCGGTCCAGGCAGTAACCGCGGGTATGCGCCGTCGGTGTTCGTGGATCGGCTGATGCTGATGCTCCAAGCCGGGGGGCAGTGCCTGGAGGACCTGCGCGAGTTGACCCGCGAAGCCGGGCTGCTGCGGCTGCTGGACCGGGCGGTCATCCCTGATCCGGATACCGTGGGCGATTGGCTGCGACGGATGGGCGACCCGCAGACCGGGCAAGCGGGGTTGGTCGGCCTGGGGCAGGTGCGGGATGCGCTGACGGCGCGGTTCCTGCGACGCGATGGACACGAGACCGATACCTTGGATGCGGATGCCACGCTGGTGGTGGGGGAAAAGCGCGATGCCCAGTGGAGCGACAAAGGGGTCCGCGGGTACATGCCGATGCTCGGGTTTGTGTGGGAGACGCCCGTGTGTCTGGTCGACGAATTTCGCGAGGGCCATGTGTCGCCGGGGGCGGGGCAGCTGGAGTTCTACCGGCAGTGTCGAGCCCGCATGCCAGTCGGCAAGCGGCTGGCGCGGTATCGGGCCGACAGTGCGTCGTATCAGGCGGCGCTGATCGATGAGTTGGAGACGGATCAGGTGCGGTGGGCCATCACGGCGGATCAGGATGTCCCGGTCAAGGCGGTGATCGCCGGCCTCCCGCCAGCGGCCTGGCAGGAACCGGAGACGGGGTGTGGCTATCAGGTGGCGGAGGCCGTACACACCATGAACCAGACGAAGGCCGCGTTTCGCCTGAGCATCAAGCGCGAAGAACGGCCCCAACCCGATCTGTTTGACGCCGCCGCCACCCCGTATGCGTATCACGTCGTCGCGAGCCATTGGCCGGCAGAGGAGAAGACGGCGCAGGCGGTGCTGGGCTGGCACAATCAACGGGGCCAAGCCGAGAACTTCAACAAGGCATGAAAAACCGGATTCGGGATGGCACAGCTGCCGTGTGGCGAGTCCGGCACCAATGCCGTGTTCTTCTGAATCGGCGTGCTGGCGGACAACCTCTTCATCGGCTTCAAACGCCTCGCCTGCCCCGCCGCATGGGCGTCGCAGACGATTGCCACGGTGCGGTGGAAACTGGTGCAGGTCGCGGGGCGGATCCTGCGCCATGCGGGGCAGGTCGTCTTGAGACTCGTGTTGGAGGCCGAGGCGCTTGCCTGTTGGCGCACCATCCGACAGCGGTGTTGGGCACTGGGCGTAGCGCCCTGACGCTGGGAGACCGTCGCAAAACTGGGGACCGGTGGAGGGCAGAAGCGGTGTGCCTCCGCTCGCCGTCCTGCAGCGCACGTGGCCCTCGTGAGCCGCACGAACAGGGAGAGTGGCCGCCAGTTCACTGGAAAAGGAGCGCCAGGAGCCCACAGTGAGGCGTACAGCTCTCGGCACAGAGGCCTGCGGAATTTCTATCTCTGTTCTTGGGCTCATTGACAAGCTTTTCACCCCTCACATATTATGATGACCCTAAGTAAGGAGGGCACGTGATGGGCTTTACCATTTCCCCGAAAGAACTGAAAACACGCCTTGATAAAGGCGACAAACTAGTATTGCTTGACGTGAGGGAGGAATGGGAGTATTCCCTGGCTAAACTTGATGGCTCAATCCTCGTTCCCCTTGGAACACTCCCTCAATCGTTCGCTCAATTGAATCGAGACTCGGAGATTATTGCGATCTGCCACCATGGCATGAGAAGCGCCGATGCAACGAACTTCCTGCTTCAGCAGGGATTCCCGAATGTGAAGAATTTGGTGGGGGGAATCAACGCGTGGTCGATCCAGGTGGACGGGACTGTACCTCGGTATTAGTTCAGTCCCACCACGGCCTGTGGCACACAGGCTCTGTTCCCTCTGCTACACGGCACAGTCGAGTCTAGCTCAGGCGCTCGCGGAAAAAGTCAACGGTGCGCTTGAGCCCTTCACTCAGTTCGGTTCTTGGCTCCCAGGACAATTCTTGACGGAGCTTGCACGAATCAATCACGCTCCGTACCTGTTCACCAAATTTTGCCGGCCCATGAATTTCCTTGCTGGTTGAATTCGTATGGGTGATTAAAATCCTGAGCAAATCGTTGATGGAGGTTTCCTCGCCCATTCCAACGTTATAGGTCCCTTGTATGTCCTGACCCATCACCGCTAGGTTCGCTTCAACGACATCTTCGACATAGACGAAGTCTCGCGTTTGCCGTCCATTCCCATTGATGATCGCTTGCTCGCTATTCAGCAGTTTCTGAATAAAGATCGCCACCACGCCGGCCTCTCCATCAGGATCCTGACGTGGGCCATAGACATTGGCGTAGCGCAGGCTTACGGTTTGAAGCCCGCTCACTCGTTGATAGTAGGAGAGATACTGCTCCCCGCACAGCTTGCTGATGCCGTACGGCGACAGGGGCCTCGTGAGATGGGACTCGGGGGCTGGATAGACCTCCTGCTCGCCGTAGATGGCCCCACCAGAGGAAGAGAATACCACTTTCCGCACGCCATGCTTGATGGCTTGCTGTAGGACGTTCAGTGTCCCAAGGACATTCACCTGGGCATCGAAGATGGGATCCTCTACAGATTTCCTGACGTCCATCTGCGCAGCAAGATGCATGACGAGATTGGGTCTTTCGTTGCGAAACACCCGTTCAAGTCGCCAGCTCTGAATATCTAGCTTAAAAAAACGAGCGGCCCGATTGAGGTTTCTCCGCTTCCCCGTGGACAGATTGTCCACGACAACAACCTCATGCCCTTCCTGGACAAGACGGTCGACCAAATGCGATCCGATAAAACCGGCACCTCCGGTCACGAGTACTTTCATGCATGCCCCCATCGCCTATGAATCCATGCCATCATCCGTCCACCGCCCACCCGATCAGGTTGTTATCTTGTGTGAAAAACCAACAAGAATCTCCCGATTCCCTTTTCGCCCTATTACGGGAGAATCAAGCACGCCTTTCAGCTGAAATCCCAACTGAGCGGCACAGGCAATGACCTTCTTCGTCACCGCCTCGCGCTGCGCATCATCTCGTACGATCCCCCCTCGTCCCACCTGACCCTTACCGACTTCAAACTGTGGCTTCACTAACGCCACAACCACCGCAGAACGGTTGAGTAATCGGACGACCGAAGGCAAGACCAACGTCAGAGAAATAAACGATACGTCGATCACTGCCAGATCGATCGACTCAGGAACCGCCGCACGATCAACATATCGAATATTGGTCCGTTCGAGCAAGACAACACGCGAATCTTGACGAAGCCTCCACTCAAACTGTCCATACCCTACGTCGATTGCGTAGATGCGGGCGGCCCCTCGCTGCAACAAACAGTCGGTGAACCCACCAGTCGAACACCCGACATCCAAACCAATTATCCCACTCGGGTCGATATGGAAGGCATCAAGGGCTGCAGCCAACTTGTCCCCTGATCGACTGACGTACAGAGCAGGCTGCACGATTTCGATCCGCGCATCCAACGGCACCAACTTCGCGGGTTTATCCACCATGATCCCATCAACCGATACTCCTCCTGCCAAGACAGTTCTCGCCGCAGCCTCTCGACTGGGCACCAAACCCTGAGCGGCAAGCACACGGTCCAACCGTTCTTTGTGCGCACGTGGGAAGGAAGCCATATCGACTAGGAAAATCGCTCATCGAGGCATGGGCGGAAATAGAAACCTGTACGAAGGACGCTAGGAAGAAGATTCATCGGTGGCGTCGTCTGAAGAGTAGGCGTGGATTCGTTTCTTGCCGTTCTTATCTTGCACGAGCACTTCTACCTTATGCTCGGCTTCTTCTAAAATCTTGAGACAGTTCTTCGAGAGACGAATGCCCTCTTCAAAGATCTTGAGCGATTCGTCTAGAGGGAGATCGCTTTTTTCCAACTCACCAACGATGGCTTCGAGCCGAGCCATTGCCTGTTCAAATTTTACCGCTGCCATAACATAGCCTCGCTATGACTGATTGTGATAGGCCTGAAGGCCTATTATACGTGACCGCAACGCGATTTCAAACTGTGGCATCGTCACACACACGCGTCACCGTGCAACTCAATCGCCCGCTTGCCAATTGCGCCTCTAACTCCTGTCCAACCTCCGCATCGTTCGCTCTATGGAGAATCTGACGAGTCGGAATGGTTTGAAGAATACTGTAGCCACGTCCAAGAATCGCCAAGGGACTCAGGGTATTGAGCTGCCTCAGCATCGCGTGGATCCGATGATGATGCTGCGCCAATATGACTCCCATCTGCCCCTCAAGGCGCTTCGAGAATTGCGGAACTGTCGCCAGACCTTGCGTGATCGTCAAAAGAGGGTTGAGACCGGATAGGTCGCGTTGCACCTCATGAACCTGTTCACGCCCGGACGTAAGCAGTTGTTGGACCATTTCGCGCAATCGGCCGACCATATCATCAGTCCGTTGCGCCGCTTGCTGGAGACGAAAGCGTACGTCCGTTACCCCTCGAATACCTGCATCGAGCCGCTGTCGCTCGAAGGCACAATGCCGGAGCAGCACCTGCCCCGAACGGACCGTCAGCTCCCGCAATCGTTCCACAATGTCGGCCAACACCGGAACCACCGCCTCCGCTGCCGCCGATGGCGTCGGTGCCCGGAGATCGGCGACAAAATCAGCAAGCGTGACATCGACTTCATGCCCAACAGCCGACACCACTGGCACATGGGATGCGGCAATCGCACGCACCACGATCTCTTCATTGAAACTCCAGAGATCCTCCAACGAGCCTCCACCTCGCCCGACAATGATGACATCCACAGAACCCCAGCTGTTCAAATCAGCTAACGCTTGAGCGATTTGACGCCCGGCACTCGCCCCCTGAACTTGCACTGGGGCGATGAGAATCTGAATCGTCGGCCAGCGCCGCTGAAGCACAGCCAGGATATCTCGAATGGCTGCGCCGGTCAGTGACGTGACCACACCCACAGTCAGAGGAAATGCCGGGATCGGTTTCTTTCTGTCCTGATCGAACAATCCCTCCGCCGTCAATCGTTCTTTTAGTTGTTCAAATGCCAGTTGCAGCGCGCCGATTCCCTTCGGCTCCACCGTATCGATCACAATCTGATATTCTCCGCGTGGTTCGTAGACCGTGAGCCGTCCCCGCACGATCACCTGCATTCCCTCTTGTATGGCAAAGCGAATCCGCACAGCGCTGGATCGGAACAGCACCGCGCGGATCTGGCTCGTCTTGTCCTTGAGGGTGCAATAGATGTGTCCCGATCCCGGGGCACGGAGATTGGAGAGTTCACCCTCCAAATAAATGTCGGAGAATTGTTCTTCGATTGAGGTGCGAAGCAGCCCCGTTAGCTCCGAAACTGTGAACAGCCGTTTCGGAGGAACGACAGGGGAGAAGAGATCAGGAAAACCGGGAGGGCTCGTGGTGAGTCTCCTTTAATCGATGATACGGATCCGTTCGATCGATAGGGCCTTGCCAAGACGCGCATCAAGATCGAGCAGCACCGCACAAAAGACGGAAGGACCCGAAGCCACTTCAAAGCGCCGTGGCATTCCGGTGAGAAACTTTTCGATTGCCAACTCTTTCTTTACTCCGACGACGGAATGGAGCGGACCGGTCATCCCGATATCCGTCAGATACGCAGTCCCTTTCGGAAGGATCTGCTCGTCGGCCGTTTGCACATGTGTATGGGTACCGACCACGGCCACGACCTCTCCGTCCAGATAATGCCCCATTGCCATTTTTTCCGACGTCGCCTCCGCATGCATATCGACAATCACGGCGGCCGTTTGCCTTTTCAGCGCAGCCAATTCTTTCTTCGCTGCCTGAAACGGACAGTCCAATGTCGGCATGTAGACCCGCCCCATGAGTTGGAGAACCCCCAGTTTCTCCCCTCCGGCCGACTCAACCACCACACTCCCATGCCCCGGCACGCCATCTGGATAATTGGCCGGACGAAGCAGATGCGGCTCCCGGGGGAAGTAGTCGAGAATTTCCTTTTTATCCCACGCGTGATTCCCAGTCGTAATCACCGCAAGCCCGAGGCTAAACAATTCCTCTGCCAACTCCGGCGTGATGCCGAATCCCCCGGCTGCGTTCTCTCCATTCCCGATGACGATATCGATTTGCCGCTGAGCCACCAGCCTCGGAACAGCCCTCGCTAAGGCACGGCGCCCAGGTTCTCCAAAGATATCGCCGATAAAGAGTACCTTCACTTGGCGTACTCCACATACCGACTCTCGCGAATCACCGTCACTCGAATCGTGCCGGGATAGGTCAGCTCCTGCTCAATCTTCTTCGCCAAATCCCGAGACAGTTGGAACGACTCGGCATCGGTAATATCTTCCTGCCGAACGATGACGCGAATCTCTCGACCTGCTTGAATGGCATAGGCCTTCTGCACCCCTTTGATAGTCGTGGCAAGCGACTCCAGCTTCTCCAGTCGCTTGACATAGGTCTCCAACGCCTCTCGTCTCGCCCCAGGCCTGGCCGCAGACAATGCTTCAGCCGCGGCAACCAATACCGATTCTGGACAGATCGGCGCCACTTGTTCGTGATGTCCGGCAATGGCATTCACAATCTTCTCGCTCTCGCCGTACTTCTTGGCGATCTCCGCGCCCAGCATGGCATGAGGGCCTTCTTCTTCATGACTGACGGCTTTCCCAATATCGTGTAACAGCGCGCCCCGCCTGGCCAACTTCACATCAAGACCAAGTTCCGATGCCATGATCCCGCAAATGTACGCGGCTTCACGAGAATGATAGAGATTGTTTTGTCCGTAGCTGGTCCGGTACTTGAGCCGACCGAGCACCTTGATCAACTCCGGGTGAAAATCCGAGAGCCCCAACTCAAAGATAATTTTCTCTGCCTCCTCATACATGAGCTTATCGATATCGACTTTGACTTTTTCGACGATCTCTTCGATCCGCGTCGGATGGATACGCCCGTCATGCATTAACCGTTCGAGCGAGACCTTGGCAATCTCGCGACGCAACGGATCGAATCCCGAGACGATGACGGCTTCAGGCGTCTCATCGATAATCAGGTCGATCCCGGTTGCGGCTTCGATCGCACGGATATTGCGGCCCTCCCGCCCGATAATCCGTCCCTTCATCGCGTCATTTGGAATCGGCACAACAGAAATCGTGGATTCCGACACATAGTCACGCACCACCCGTTGAATCGAATTCGTAATGATCTCGCGCGCTTCCCGCTCCGCATTCTCCCGCGCCTCTTCTATCGTCCTCTTCGCATGTCCAGCGGCCTCAAGCCGCGCCTGGCTTTCCATTTCTTGAATAAGCTGCTTCTTTGCCTCCTCGGCCGTGATCCCCGCAATACGCTCTAATGCCTCACGATGCTCCTTCTCCACTCGCGCACACGCCGCTTCTTTCACCAGCAGCTTCTCTTCTCGCTTGGCGAGATCTTGATCTCGCTTCTGGGCGTCGCTATCCCGCTTGTCTATCAGACCAATTCGTTTCTCGATGGCTTCATCCCGCTGAATCAAACGTTTTTCGACCGTCGCGAACTCAGCCACCTTGACCTTCTGCTCCTTTTCTAGCTCTTCTTTCGATCGCAGCAGAAGATCTTTCGCTTCCAGCTTCGCTTCCTTAACGATGTTCTCCGCTTCCCGCTGAGCATTCTGTATAGCCTGGCGGGCCTGCTCCTCTTCCTGCGCCTTCTTCGTGGCGCCCGATGAGCGGCGGATCAGCTCAAAGAGGCCGATTCCGAGCAGTCCTCCAACGAGTCCGGTCAACAGATAGGCAATAATTGAGGTTGACATGTGGCCCCCCCCCTTACAGTCGTGAGATGAGAAGAAGTGCTTCTCATCCTCGTGTGATACAAGGTTATTAGACGGTCTTGAATGAGAAGGGAACGCAGTGGAAAGATGAAGGACTAGAAGAGGATGGCTGGAAACACGGTCGACTGACCTACTCCGAGTACGAACTCCACTGGAATGGATGCCTTGCCGAATTGAGATGACTGGTACGTTCTGTGCTGGATATATCCCCGGAAATCCGCCGACGTCGGTACCCTCTCATTTGCATGAGAGAACTCTGAGTGCGAACCGGAAGCAGCTGCCGACTGTTTCCCCAGGCCGCACCCCGCGACGGTATCATGAACTCCATGACCTGGCCCAACATCTCTATGAGGTTATACATGAGGTGGATAAACCCCTGTGCACATTCTAACTGACTCAATTTCACCAGCATCAAGAACCTACATCCATTCCGCTGTGACTGTATCGTATCCCCGGATCACTGAACCGGTTCGAGCATGACCTAATCATATCCCTTATCGTAGTATCTACGTACGTCCCAACGCACATACGTCACGATAACAAAGGAAGAGGCCCTTTGCAAGTTGAATCTAGCGAAAAAGCGAGGTCGGTACCTGTTCCTCGATCGACTCCATGAGTGACTTCATTCGGCGCTCGACATCGGCCTCACCTTGAGCACGTTTCCGTTCGAGCTCGAATAACTGATGGGCCAAATTGAGGGCGGTCAGGACGGCGAGTTTGGAGGGGGTCGTCGTATTCATCCCTTCCGCGAGATGGCGCATCTGGCCATCGACAAAGCTTGCGAGACGTCGAACATCCCCTTCATCCGCCTCACCACGAATCGTGTACCGTTGGCCGTAGATTTCCACGTCAATGGTCTTAGTCAAGAGCCACCTCCTTGCGTTCTTCCAGGCACTCCAACAACTCGACGTCTCCGAGGACTTTTTCTATCCGAGACTTGATATCGACACGCTCTTGTTCCCACCGTCGATTCGCATCATCCTTCTCCGCCAGTCGTTGTCGAATAACCTTTAACTCTTCTTCAGCCATTGCATTCTTTTTCTTCAGCTCTTGAACCAACTTCACCAAATCTCTTATGCGACTTTCGAGCGCGTCCAATCGATCAAGTGGCATCCTCTCACTCACTTCCTTGATAAGCCCCTACAGGTTGTGGCGCACTATAGAAACTTGTCTGGATCTTGTCAAGAAATGGGCCATCAGATGCCTCGTTTAGCCCACAGTATTCATCACGGTGCGTCGTGAATACTGTGGGCTAGCCGTATGTATTCTCGGTAGCTTCGCAGTACGCGTTTCACATACTGCCGCGTTTCCTGATACGGGATCAATTCGATGAACTCATCCTGACTTCGTCCAGTGTGCAGCGCGGCCCAATTTCCCACAACTATTGGCCCTGCATTGTATGAGGCAATCGTTAGCGCGACGTTCCCGGAAAATTGTTCGAGTAACTGTTCGACATAATGCGCCCCAACCTGAATATTGGTCTCTTGATCGAAGAGGTCGTCCCGTCCGACTGCGGGAAGCCCGAGTCGCTGCGCGACATTTTTCGCGGTTCCCGGCATCACCTGCATCAGGCCAATCGCACCAACCCGCGACACCGCTTGCCGATCGTACTGACTCTCTTCTCGAATGATCGCCGCCACCAAATAGGGATCGACACCCTTTACACCTTGGCCCTTGATTGTAGGAAGGAGACCCGTCGGATAGGCCACCTTCCACAGCGATGGATCGACGAGACCCCCAGTTCGCTCCAATTTATCGCGGAACCTCGCCCTTGCAAGTCGGAGCGCATGGTGATAGGCACCCGCTTCGTTCAGCATCGTCGCAAGCGCCATGATGACGTCGGGGTCTCGGCTATAGCGATCAGTCAACCCCAGCAACTCTCTCGCAGCATCCGAGTCCAGCCCCAGCGCCTTGAGCTCGATAGCTCGACGGTATGCTGACTGCTGCCCAATTTCGTCCCTGGCAGACCCCGGACGTATGGCCTCACCATTCGCAGGCGTACCCTCATTCACCGGAGTAATCGTCGAAATCGGTTCCGCTACAATGGGCTCTGATAACGTACTACCGTTCCGTTCCCGAGCCAGCTGACAATAATAGGTATAGACGTATCGTTGGCAGAGCTGCACATATAGATCTTTGGCTTGGGACTGCTGACTCAGCTCTGCAGCGCGCGCCATCCAATACAGCGCCTGTGGCTCAAAATCGCTATCGTGCTGATCGGCGAGCAGACGCAACTCATCACCCGCCTCACGATAGCGCGCCGTACGGTAATACACCCAACCCACGCGCCAGCGTGCCTCGGCACGCTGAGACCCCGGCTCTCCGACCGTTGCCACCTCTCGATACCGCACAATCGCGTCGTCAAAGCGACTCTCATCTTCCAACCAAATTCCGGCGAACAATGTGACCTGGCCCTTCTGCTCCGCCGAGAGCGACGATGTCCGCACTGTACGGGCGAGGTCTAACAACTTGTCCCCCAGTCCTTGTCGAAGATAGACGCGAGCCAGCCAAACCGACGCTTCGTGGGATTCCAGCCCCCCATCTTTCACCAATGCGCGAAAGGTCTCTCGGGCTTCGTCATACTGTTTCAGTCGTACCTGCGCGATGCCGAGCTTGAGCTTCGCCTCGGCGCGCCGGGGCGACTGTGGGTCAGCCGCAAGAAACTTTCGGAGCTCCTCGATCGCCTCGGCATGGAAGGATTGTCCAAGATACGCCTGAGCCCGAGCAAGCCGCTCACTCGACTGAACCACCCACGGCTCCCCGCCAAGATTCGAAGCCAGCAACACTTCCGCTTCTTTCGCTTCTGCACTATACGCAAACTGAACCCAGAGCTTCACGAGAGTCTCGCGGCCTTCCCGTATGTTGTTGTCTCGCAATTGGCATGCGCTTCGCCGAAGAAGCGCACGGGGAGTGCCTGACTCCTTATCGTTCAGTTCCACTGCTTTCGCAAACCACGCTATCGCTTCCGGACAACTCGACGCCTGATACGAGGCTTCCCCTGCTCGATAGGCAGCCTTCGTCAACAGAAAAGAGTCCGGCACCGCCTGACGAATGCTCTCGAACATACCCACGGCCTGTTTGGCGTCTCCTTGGTTCAACAACGCCTCCCCCATCCATAGTCGGATATAGTCGTCTAAGACTGGAAAGTCTTGCTGTGCTGTGCGAAGAAATTCAATCGCCGCAACAGGACTCCGTTCAAGAAGCAACACTCCGGACAGCAGTCCTGCGCGCTCGGCCCACACGGTGGCAGGGAATCGTTCCATCACCCGCTGCAGCCGATCAAGCTTGAGCAACAAGACTTGCTCTTTATTGAGGGCCTTACCAAGCCGTTCCTTCGGCAGTGCGGCGGACTGAAAGCAATCCTCCCCTCTCTCACACAGGCTGCTGTCACTCGACGTCGAGGATAAGGAGACACCGGCGGGTGCCTGGTCAGAGGAAAACGCAAAACCAGAGAGGCCAATAGACATGGCGAGGAGCGGAGTTCGTATGGCCCATTTATTTAGATAGTCATGCACCTCTCGTCTCCCTCTCACGCTGTGACATATTATATAGCAGTGTACCTTCCCTGTTGCCAGCAAAGCCGTGTAACGCTTGTCCCTTGTTCCACTTTTCGAGGCTGTGGTAGGCTGCCCTCATGCGGCACGAAACAAACGCTCTCCCAACACTCGCAGCCCCCACGAACCTCTTAGCCCTTGATGAAGAGGGGATGGGTCGGCTCGTGCAAAAATTCGGGTGGCCTCGCTACCGAACCGGTCAGATTATGCGATGGCTCTATCAACGTCGGGCCAAAGACATCAACCAAATGACCGACCTCGGCCAATCGGAGCGAGCCGCCCTGGCTTCACACGCCACGATTCCACGCGCCGCAGACTGCACGGTCTTCCATTCGATCGACCGCACGAGAAAACTCGTACTCACGCTCAGCGATGGGCTCACCGTCGAAACCGTGCTGATTCCTGATGAAGACCGCCTAACCCTCTGTGTGTCAACGCAGGTCGGCTGTACCCTGGATTGCGGATTCTGTCTGACCGGCACCATGGGATTAAAGCGCAACTTGAAGCCGCATGAAATCATGGAGCAGGTGCTGAGCGCCCACGATCGCCTCGACCCCAGTGAACGGATCACCAACCTCGTCTTCATGGGAATGGGCGAGCCCTTGGCCAACCTGGAGGCCTTGTCAGAGGCTATCCGGCGACTCACGAACAAGCCCTGGGGTCTCGGATGGTCGCCGAGACGCATTACCGTGTCGACGGCGGGCCTGGCAGCCCGACTGAAAGATATCGCGCCACTCGGCGTCAATCTGGCCATCTCGCTGAATGCGACAACGGACGCCCAACGCGCCAGTCTGATGCCGGCCGTCAATGGGATGGCCTCGCTCACAACATTGCTCGCCGCTTGCCGCCGTTATCCCCTGCCGCCGACCCGGCGGCTCACCTTCGAGTACGTCCTGCTGGCCGGAGTGAATGATCATGTGGACGATGCTCGCCGCCTCACCAAGCTCGTCCGCGGAATCGCATGCAAAATTAATTTGATTCCGTTCAATGAATTTCCAGGGAGCCCCTTCCGCCGTCCATCGGAACGCGATATTTCTGCCTTTCAAGCCATCGTGCGACAGGCAGGTCTCGATGTATTTGTCCGTAAAAGCCGGGGGCGCGATGTCCTCGGCGCCTGCGGCCAATTGGGCAATCTCACTCCCGATTACGCGGCACGCGCCTTGACACAAATCGAATCCCGTTGCTAGCATGTATTGTGCGCACCGCCCAACCATGACCTGGCTCTATTCACAACACATCATGCGACTATCATGGTTGGCTGCCGCGAGCAGTCTTATCTGTGCATTCGCCTTCACATCGCCGGCCCTTGCAACTGAACCACGTGAGTTTATCCTGTCCAATGGAATGAAGGTTCTGTTAGTCGAAGTGCCCAAAGCTCCGGTCGCGACCGTCCAAGTCTGGTACAAGGTCGGCTCACGCAACGAAGTGATGGGCCGCGCAGGCCTCTCCCATATGTTGGAACACATGATGTTCAAGGGCACCGCCAAATATTCCAAAGGCACATTTTCCCGTCTCATTCGCAAGAACGGCGGGACGGACAACGCCTTCACAAGCCAGGACTTCACCGCCTACTTCGAGAATCTCGCGTCCGACCGCGTCGAACTGGCTCTGGAGCTCGAAGCCGATCGCATGCAGGGCCTCCTGCTCGACATGTCTGAATTGGCGACAGAACGAGAAGTCGTGAAGGAAGAACGGCGCCTGCGCACGGAGGACGACCCCCAAGGTGCGCTCGTCGAAGCGCTCTTCGCCCAAGCGTATCTCAGCCACCCATACCATTGGCCGGTCATCGGCTGGTTCGGCGACATAGATGCGATGACCCTTGATGACTTGCAACGGCATTACGATACCTACTACTCGCCCAACAACGCGACCCTCGTCGTGGTGGGAGACATCAAAACCGACAGTCTGCTTCACACGATTACACAGCTTTTCGAACCGATCCCGCGCGGACCCGAGCCTAAACCGATCGCCACCATGGAGCCGGAACAAAAAGGCGAACGCCGCTTCCTCCTCAAGCGGGATGCGCAAGTCCCGTTTGTCATGATGGGCTATCGCGTGCCGAATTTTACAAGTGAAGATTCGTACGCACTCGACATTCTGGATTCGATTCTGTCGCATGGAAAAAGCTCGCGCCTGTACCAGAGCCTCGTGTATGAACAAAAATCTGCACTGGCAGTGGGGTCAGAATACAGCGTGCTGCAGGCCGACCCTGGCCTGTTCTACTTCTATGCCCTCGTCAGCCCAGGCCAGAAACCGGAATCGGTCGAAGACGCTCTTCATCGAGAGATCAAACGTCTCCAGGGTGATTCACCGACTGAGCAAGAACTCCAACGGGCAAAGAACCAGGTCGAAGCCGCCCACGTCTTCGAGCAGGATTCCAACTTTCGGCATGCCATGTTGCTCGGGCAGGCTGAATCCGTCGGCGCCGGCTGGCGGAAAATAGACCAGTTTGTCGAACGGATCCGCGCGGTGACGACCAAAGATATTCAGCGTGTCGCCCGCCAATACCTGACGGAAGACAATCGAACCGTCGGCACGTTAATTCCGATCCCTCCCAAACAACCAGAGGCGCCCTCCACCGCCGCGCAGCAGGGAGAGCCCTAATCATGCCGACGACAAGCCGACGGCCTATCACACCGCGACGACACGCGGCGCTCACCCTCCTGATGGCATTCTGCGCCCTACTCTTGGCAAACGGCTCCGGTACGGCAGCAGAAATCGCGCCGACGAAATTCGTGTCGGCAAACGGCATCACGGTGCTCGTTCTTGAGCAACATTTCCTCCCCATCGTTGAAATCCACGCACTGATCAAAACCGGCTCGGCGCAAGACCCTCCCAGCAAAGCAGGCCTCGCGAACCTCGTCGCCAGTCTTCTGGACGAAGGAACAACCACGCGCACATCAAAACAGCAGGCGGAGCAAATCGATTTCATCGGCGGAGCCCTAGAGGCCAACGCCTCAGAGGACTTTACCACTGCCTCCGCCCGCGTACTCAAGAAAGACGTAGACCTCGGCGTAACTCTACTCGCGGACATGCTGCAGCACCCCGCTTTTCACAAGCAGGAATTCGAACGGATTCGCACCCAACTCCTGGGCGAAATGGCGAGCGACAATGATGACCCAGGTCATATCGCCATGAAGGCGTTCAATCAGCTTGTTTTTCACGGGCACCCCTACCGTTGGCCCGTCAATGGAACAGCAGAGACGCTCAATAAGATCACCTTGGCCGACGTGCAAGCCTTCTATGGACGGGAATATGCTCCTTCCCAAGTCATCCTGGCTATCGTCGGCGATATCACACTTGAGCAAGCTACGACTCTTGTGCAGGCCCATTTTGGAGCCTGGAAGAAAGGGGCTGCGACAACGCGAAACACGAAAAACCCCTCGCCGATCGAGCGGAAGACAGTCCAACTCATCGAGAAAGATCTCACCCAATCCACCATTGTGCTTGGCCATGAAGGCTTATCACGCACACACCCGGATTATTACTCCGTGACGGTGATGAATTACATCCTAGGTGCCGGTGGATTTTCCTCCCGCTTAATGGACTCGATTCGCGACAAGCAAGGGCTGGCCTATGGGATCATGAGCCACTTCGATGCTCGGCTGATGCCTGGTTCGTTCTGGATCAATCTTCAAACCAAAACGGAGACGACGAATCAAGCCATCGCCGGCGTCCTGTCGGAAATCAAATCTATTCGTGACACACCGGTATCCGATCAGGAGTTGGCTGAAGCCAAATCCTTCTTGCTGGGCAGCTTCCCACTGCGATTCGATTCCACCGCAAAGCTCGCGCATGTGCTCGCTCAAGTGGAACTCTATGGCCTGGGATTTGAATATTTCCAGGACTACCCAAAATGGATAGACCGGGTTACCAAGGAAGATGTGCAACGCGTGGCCAAACAGTATCTTGACCCTAAACGATACGCCTTAGTGGTCGTAGGCGACCTCGCCAAAGCAAAGGTCAAATACTAGGGACCCCTGTCGCCACTCGAAGAGCAGGAATATTCAATGATGACCGAGTCTCTCCACGGAAAACTCAATACGCTCCGCCAGGTCATCTCGGACATGCAGTCCGTCCTGGTCGCCTTTTCCGGCGGGATCGACAGCACCGTCGTTCTAAAAATCGCACAAGAACAACTTGGTGAACATGCATTAGCCGTCACCGCTGTTTCGCCGACATTCCCCACGATCGAACTCGACGGCGCAAAGCAAGTCGCCGCAGAAATCGGCGCGCGGCATGAACTGGTCCACACCGATCAACTCGAGATTCCTGCCTTCGTGCAGAACGATGCGGCCCGCTGCTTCCATTGCAAGACCGATCTCTATCAATTGTTGGACGGTCTGCGTGAACCGCGCGCGAGCCGATGGATTGCAGACGGAACAAACGTCGACGATCTCGGAGACGATCGGCCAGGAATCAAAGCTGCGCGTGAGTGGGGCATTCGAAGCCCGCTGGTCGAAGCCTCCCTCTCCAAGTCCGATGTCCGGGCACTTGCCCAGACGTTGGGACTCTCAAATTGGAATAAGCCGGCAGCCGCCTGCCTCTCTTCCAGAATTCCTCGAGGCGTCCCAATCACGATCGAGAAGCTCCGCCGAGTGGAGCAGGCGGAAGACATTCTACAGGCTGAGGGGTTTCGCCATGTGCGTGTACGGGAGCACGGAGAGGTGGCGCGAATCGAGGTCGGAGCGGAGGAGTTTTCCCGACTGAACCAGCCGGAATTACGCGCACACATCAGCGTCCGCCTCAGGAAGGTTGGGTTTCGCTTTGTTTGTGTGGATTTGGAAGGATACAGACCGGGCGGGGTCAGCCTAGGCTGACCCCGCCAGATCGAAGAGTTATCGCTGGTAGGATTTCGAGAGCGCCTCGAGCGCCTCGTCTGCGAATTTTCTGTGGTCCGCCTCGGTGAGACTTCGCTGCACGACTTTCTCCGCCACCATCAGAGCCAAATCGGTAGTTTGGGCGCGAATATCCTGAATCGCCTTGCGACGTTCATGATCGATTTCACGGGTCGCATCGCCTTTAATCCGCTCGGCTTCGACCGTCATCCGCTGCTCATTTTCCTCCATGAGCCGCTGTGCCCGTTCCTTTGCGGCAGCCAGAATGCCGTCCGCATCTTTTGCAGCCATGCTCAGCTTGGCCTCATACTCCTTGAGCTTCCGTTCAGCCTCAGACCGGTGACGCTCAGCTTGATCAAGGCTGTCCTTAATTTTCTTTTCCCGCTCCTCCAACATGCCAAGGATGCCGGGGAAGGCATACTTATAGAGCACGAAAAAGAGAATCGCGAACGATACGACTTCCCAGAAAATCAGAGACGAAAAAAAGTGAGATTCAAACTGCGGCATAACCACCTTCGGTGTAGTCCTGAATAGAGCGTGCTGAGTGATGAGCGTTCGACAACTCTACACTCAGAACCTTCAACTCAGAGTTTTGCACGTTCACTTGCGGAGACCCATGATGATGAAGGCAATGACCAGACCGTACAGCGCGATGGCTTCCACCAGCGCGAACCCGATCCACATATACTTCCCAACGCGAGCTTCTGCTTCCGGCTGGCGCGCGACCGCTTCAATCATCTTTCCAAAGATATAGCCGATCCCCACACCGGCGCCGGCAAACCCTGCTGCCGCTAACCCCATGCCCAATAATGCTGCTGCTGCTGAATCCATTATGTCCTACTCCTCCTTTGTCTGAACTGACACACGCTAGTGCGCGTGCTCATCATGGCCGTGTAAATGGAATGCGTCTCCCAAATAGACGCAGGTCAACACAGTAAAAATATAGGCTTGAATAAACGCGATGCCGACTTCCAATCCGTTCATCGCGACCGTGAACGCAAAGGGCAGCCACCCGATCAACAACCCGCCGCTAATGGATAAGCCGAACAGGACCCCGAGAATCACGTGGCCAGCCGTCATATTCGCAAACAACCGAACGGCTAGCGAAATGGGCCGCGCCAATTGGCTGATCAATTCGATCGGCACCATCAACGGCAGCAACCACCCAGGTGTACCAGGCGGAACAAGAATGCCCAGGAACTTGATTCCATGCAGAAAAAATCCCAGGACCAGGCTAAGTCCATACACCAGACAGGCGAACACAGCCGTCACAACAATCTGGCTCGTCACGGTGTAGCTGCCGGGGATCAGCCCAATAAGATTACAGAAGAGAATGAAGAGAAACAGGGTGGCGATGAGGGGGAAAAATCGCATCCCATCTTTCCCCATCGTATCCATGATGATGCCGCGAATGAAATCCACCATAATCTCCGCGAGGCTCTGCAACTTGCCCGGCACCAGCTTGCGAGCCGATCCTGCCATCACCATGAGCACTGCCACCAGGGAAACGACCACCCACATGATCACCACGGCTTTATTGATGGAAATATCCAACCCGCCAAGCGAAATCGGGACCCAGTTGTGAAGTTCGAACGGATGAAGCGGACTTTCTTCCATGGCTCTTTCGTACTTCCTTAATTGAACGACGTTATGTCTTCGGCCACCGCTGCGCCGACCGGTAGGCATTCCTGATTCCGGTTACGACGCCCAACATAAGACCTCCTGCCATCCCCCAGGGCGTGGAGTCAAAGAGGTATGTGTCACACGCCCAGCCCAACCCTCCTCCGACAATCAGCGCAGCAAGCAGATCGGTTGCGATCCGGACCGCTTGGCCGAGCCCGGCGTACAATGGATCTTGTGAAGGGGGCATGTCGTACCCACGGAGGAGAGTGCAATGCAGCCCTTAACGCAATGACTCTGCCGATGGCGGGCGCGCAATTCAAGCAGAATCACTGTGAAATTGTCAAGCGGGAGCCTCTTCCCCTAATCCGGACGTAAGCCATTCATTGAGTCTGCCGAGCCAGCCAGACTCTGTGCTGGCTGCGGCGGAGGATGCCCGCCACTTTTTTTAGGCACGC
>JAWXBV010000217.1:0-12715 GCA_034440335.1 Nitrospirota bacterium
CGAAATTCTCCGAAGCCACTACCCTCCTTCGCCAAGGCTACGGAGGGTTCTCCTCGCCTTCATCCCCGTAGCAGCCTACTCCGCCGAAGTAGTCACTTCAGCTACGAAGGCCGGAAGCTACGGGGTGTTCGGCGAAGGATAATAAGTCAATACTCAAGCCTGACCCCATCTTAAAGGGTTGAGTTGCGAGACTGCCCTCGCAGCCGCGCATTCACGTTTGCAGCAGACGAGTCATGAATCATGCGGACTAAGATCGGAAAAGCCGCGACTCCAGCCGGCTGTGCCTCATGGTATAGATGTCCTGGACCGGTGACCAAGACTGAAGCGCCCGTCGATGCGCTGCCTTGTGCCTGACTTGTTCAATGACCTCGATCCAACGTTCCAATAATCTCTGTCCCTCACGCTGACCGATCGCCAGCAACTTCATCGCCGCCGCCACAAAACCCGTCGCGGCTTGGTACAGGAAGGCGGCAATACTGTCTTCTTTCGACCAGCCGGCTGCCGCCAGCGTGAGACCGATCGTCACGGCTAGATGTCCAGGCGTCTGTTCAGCTTCAACCGCCGCTACATAGTCTTGAATCAGTGGATGTCTAGCCTGTTGATCCGCGGCCAACCGAATCACCTGGCGGCCCATTTGCCGGCTGGCTATCCGTGATTCACGGCCCAGCTTCATCGCCTCTAGTTCTCGATCTGCCTGGAACGCGATTCCCAAGTCGCTGGAGACGGCGGCATCATGCGCCAATCCTACGACCACTGCCTCTCTCTCACCCATTCCAGTCGTCAGCAACTCAACGACGTACCGAGATAGTTCTTCCGCATTCCGAACCGCGCCACCCTGCACCGATGCCTCAAGTCCCGACGAGAAGGCATAGCCACCCGATGGAAAGAAACTATCGACGAACCGAAGCCCTTTCAGAAGCGACAACGTGTCCACAGAATTTTCCCTGAATCCCTTCTTCGCGGATGCTCTAAAAGGCTGCGCTCGTGATTTGTGAAGCGTCGTTCGTGAAGCGTGAAGCGCCAGACGAGCTGTGGAAGGAACGTGAAACGTCCGAATCCGGAAACGAACGACGCTTCACGAGATACGCTTCACGGTTCCCGGAACGAAACGAGAATGCCGCCAGGCTGCTCAAAACGTTGTCCAGCAAGGCCGAGCCGACGAACGCACCGGAGGCGTACCCTCTGGGGTACGTTGAGGATGCGTTCTAGGCGAGAACGAAGCTGGGCGGCGTTTTCAGCAGCCGTCAGAATAAAAAATACCGCTGCGCCATTGGGAGCACCGCCATCGGATCGCACGACAAGATTAGCCCGTCGGCTTTCACCACATAGGTTTCCGGGTCCACTTCCATGCGCGGCAAGGCATCGTTCAGCTTCATATCGCGCTTCCCGATGGTACGGCATCCCTTCACTGCCGCGACACGTTTCTGCAGGCCGAGCGACTTGTGCACCTCGTGCTCGATGGCGGCCTGGGACAGAAAGGTCAGGCTGGTGGAAAAGAGGGCGCGGCCAAAGCTCCCAAACATGGGCCTGGTCAAGACCGGCTGTGGCGTGGGGATCGAGGCATTGGGATCTCCCATGGCAGCGGACATGGGGAACCCGCCCTTCAAGACGATTTCAGGCTTTACGCCGAAGAAGGCCGGCTTCCAGAGCACAAGGTCCGCCAACTTGCCGACTTCGACCGATCCCACTTCGTGCGCGATGCCGTGCGCGATCGCCGGATTGATCGTGTACTTCGCAATATAACGCTGCGCACGAAAATTATCGTTGGAGCCGGAAGGCGTATCAAGGCCGGTCTGGGAGAGATGCCCGCGCTGGACTTTCATCTTGTGCGCCGTCTGCCAGGTGCGAATGATGACTTCGCCCACCCGCCCCATCGCCTGCGAGTCTGACGACATGATGCTGATCGCCCCCATGTCGTGCAGGATATCCTCCGCCGCAATGGTCTCGCGGCGAATGCGGGATTCGGCAAAGGCGATGTCCTCCGGCACACGAGGGTTTAAATGGTGACAGACCATGAGCATGTCGAGATGCTCATCCATCGTGTTCACAGTGAAGGGCATGGTGGGATTTGTGGAGGAGGGCAATACATTGGCCTCACCGCAGACCTTGATGATGTCGGGCGCATGCCCGCCACCGGCGCCTTCCGTATGAAACGAGTGAATTGTCCGCCCCTTGAAGGCCTTAATCGTATCTTCGACGAAACCTGCTTCGTTCAACGTATCGGTATGGATGGCGACTTGAATATCGAACTCTTCCGCGACATCGAGGCAGGTCGAAATCGCCGCCGGCGTGGTGCCCCAGTCTTCGTGCAACTTGAGCCCGATCACCCCTGCTTCTACTTGCTCGCGGAGTCCATCTGGCAGCGAAGAATTGCCCTTCCCGAGAAAGCCGAGATTGATTGGGAACCCCTCCGCTGCTTCCAGCATCCGATGGATATTCCACGCGCCAGGCGTGCAGGTCGTCGCATTAGTCCCGGTCGCCGGGCCGGTGCCTCCGCCGATCAAGGTCGTGAGCCCATTTGCCAGAGCCTCATGGATGATCTGCGGGCAGATGAAATGGATGTGGGTATCGATTCCACCAGCCGTGATAATCCTTCCCTCAGCCGACAGCACTTCGGTGCAGGCCCCGATCTCCATCCCCTTCGTCACACCCTCCATCATGTCGGGATTGCCTGCCTTGCCGATGCCGACGATACGACCATCCCTGATACCGATATCCGCCTTCACAATCCCCCACCAATCGATGATGATGGCATTGGTGATCACAAGGTCGAGCGCGCCTTTGGCGCGGGTGGCAGCCGGCGACTGGCCCATGCCGTCACGGATGACTTTGCCGCCGCCGAACTTGGCCTCTTCACCAGGCACAGTCAGATCGCGGGTGATCTCGATCAATAACTCTGTATCGGCCAGACGAATACGGTCTCCTGCCGTCGGTCCGTATAGGTCGTTGTATTGTCGCCGAGGAATCTTCATCGAGCCTTCTCCTTCACGAGAAAGCCGGCTTCGCGGGCAGCAACCATCGCCTTGGCTTTCACGATTGGATCATCCAGACGGCCATTCACCAATCCATTGATCCCATAGGCCACGCGATTGCCACCGACCGAGATCAGCGTCACCCGCTTGTCTTCACCAGGCTCAAACCGCACCGCTGTGCCGGCAGGCACTTGCAACCGAAACCCATAGGCTTTCTCACGATCGAAGCGCAGCGCGCGATTTGCCTCGAAGAAATGACAATGCGACCCGACCTGAATCGGCCGATCACCGGTATTCGCAACAATCAACTCAACCGTCTGACGGCCCTTGAACGCCTCGATGTCTCCTTGGCCGAGGATGACCTCACCGGGGATAATACTCACAGGCAAATCCCTCCTGGATGCCTTTGCCCCACTCGATCGTTTAGACACCTTTTTCACGGCACCACGTCTTGAAGCCGATTGAGATTTGGAGGTCTTTGCTTTCATGGTTCTCTCCTCACAATCCTGCTTTCACCACTTCCTGAGCATGGAGTCGAACCGTTGGCACCGGCGCCCCAAGGTCGCCGGAGGAAAACACCTGGACCTGCCCTTGAACGGTTACGATATCGCCTTCATCGACCGAGGGCTTACTCTCTACGTCATTGCAGCGACCGACTTTTTCCACGCTCACTTCTCCGCTTTCGTCAACCAATGTGAAGGCATAAGAGCCAAACACGGTGCACGTCTTCCCGGGGTGCGGAGGAAACGCTTTGAGATCCTTCACCGTTCCATGAAGAGTAACCGGTCTGAGCTGATAGGACATCGCATTCGATTTCAGATCCCTGATGTTCATGGTGTCAGCGGCGCCTGTCGAGGAAACATGGAGCGACACCAACAGGATCGAAACTGTTACAGGGTAGATCAGTCTCATCTACCGCGAATCCATTGCGTTATCGAATCGGCTCATGAACCGTAACCAGTTTCGTCCCATCCGGGAACGTGCCCTCGACTTGTAATTCTTGAATCATCTCCGCCACGCCAGACATGACAACCTTCTTCTTGAGGAGCGTCGCGCCAAAACTCATGAGATCCGACACAGAGCGGCCATCGCGAATGCCTTCCAGAATGGCCGCCGTGATAAACGCCACTGCCTCCGGATGATTCAATTTCAACCCACGCGCCTTACGCTCCTTAGCTAAATTCGCCGCGACATAGATCAGAAGCTTTTCTTGTTCTCTCGGTGTCAGATGCATAGCCAGGCCTCGTCAATGGTCAAGGGTCAATGGATAATGGTCAATGGCTCGGAACATACCCTCGTTCCCTCGACTCAATGGAAACCCAGAATAGTAACGGGGTGGTCGGGGTGACTTCAACTGCGCCCGTTGAGGATTGTCCAATTTCCACAACCTGTCTCTAAAAGAGCGGCCAAGGCTGCCCTCTATTGCGCGCATCGAACGAGCACAGTTTCATCGTGCGCGTTCTGCGAGCAAAGGGGGCACCTGGCCGCTCCCTTCTTCTCCCTTGTTCTCACCAGACGGTGGGCAAGAGGCTATGGGGCCAGGAGACAGGAGTGTTCTCTAATGCGCGCGTCCAACGAGGGTCTTCCGAGACCGCGCGTTGCGCGAGCAGGAGAACGCTCCTGTCTCCTGGTCTCGAATCACACCGTCAAATACTGCTTCACCTGTTCCGCGCTCAACTCAGTACTCTTGCCCGATACCACCACCGCCCCTTTGGCCATCACCACATACTTCTCTGCCAGACGAGCGGCAAAGTGGAGCCCTTGCTCGACCAACAAAATGGCGAACCGGCGCTGCTGTTTGAATCCAATGATCACGTCTTCGATTTGATCCACAATCGAAGGCTGAATGCCTTCAGTCGGTTCATCGAGCAACAGCAGCTTGGGATTCGACAGGATTGCGCGCCCGATTGCCAGCTGCTGCTGCTCCCCACCGCTGAGGACCCCGCCCGGTCGATTCAGAATCTGTGTGAGCTTGGGGAAGAGGTGATAGACCTCGTCGAATGCGGTCTTCTGGACCGTCCCGTTCGGTTTGTCAGACCTCGCCCAGAAACCGAGTAGTAAATTCTCTCTGACCGTCAGATGAGGAAGGATCTCCCTGCCCTGCGGCACGCAGGCCAGTCCGCTACGTGCCCTCTTGTCGGTCGCTTCCTTGGTGACATCGGCCCCATCGAACATTATTCGTCCAGATCTCGCGGGCAGGAGGCCGGTCAATACTTTGAGCGTGGTTGTCTTGCCGACCCCGTTCCGGCCCATGAGACACACGACCTCTCCGGGATCGATCGTAAAGGACACATCCCGAAGAATATGACTCTCACCGTAGTAGGCGTTGATCTTGTCAAGTTGCAGCATGGCGTATTCCGTGAAGCGTGAAACGTGAAACGTGAAACGTGAAACGCAAGAAAGATTGCGAGATACGATTCACTATCCACCTACCCATGCGCCACCTTCTGTCTGCCCAAATATATTTCTCTGACGCGATCGTCTGCCTGCACCTTCTCGACCGTGCCTTCACAAATGACGGCGCCCTCGTGCAAGACCGTCACGATGCGAGCAATCTGCCGAACGAACTCCATGTCGTGCTCGATGACGACGATCGCCTGTTTTTCTGCCAACGATTGAAGCAATTGACCCGTCTGTTCAGTTTCTTCGTCGGTCATCCCCGCAACCGGCTCATCGACGAGAAGCAACGAGGGATCTTGCAAAATCACCATGCCGATTTCGAGCCATTGCTTCTGACCATGCGACAGCGACCCGGCTCTGGTATGCGCGTAATCTTTCAGACCGATCGTTTCAAGGTTCTCTTCTATCCTTGTCCGCTCCTCCGCCGTCGATTTCCCGAACAGCGTTGCGAAGACACCTTTGCTGCTCCGTTTCAACGACAAGTCGAGGTTTTCCCAGACGGTCAGAAATCCATAGATCGATGGCGCTTGGAACTTTCGCCCGATGCCGAGCTCAACGATTTCATCTTCGCGCTTCCCCTTCAGATCGACATCTCTCCCAAACACGACACGACCGCTGGCCGGCTTGGTCTTCCCGCAGATCACGTCGAGCAACGTCGTCTTCCCGGCCCCATTTGGCCCAATGACCACGCGCAATTCCTTGTAGTCGACCATGAAGGTCAAGTGGTTCAACGCCTTGAAGCCATCGTAATCGACGGTCACGCCATCGAGATAGATGATGGAGTTTTGAAAGGACGCTTGCTCGGCCATCTCAGCGCTTCCCCTCCACCACAGTGGTTTTATTCTCAGGCAGAGCCGGTTTCCCCTCCTCGACGTTACGCCGGCGCAGAAGATCTTTCCCTTTTCGCATCATGCCGATCAACCCATCGGGGAATAACAGTACGACCAACACGAAGAGTCCGCCGAGGATGAAGGGCCACAGTTCTGGAAAATAATTCGTCAGCACACTGCGGCCATAATTCACACTCACGGCCCCCAATACCGCCCCTGCCAGACTGGCACGGCCACCTACCGCCACCCAGATGACCATTTCAAGCGATGGCAGTACCCCAATCTGCGCCGGCGTGATGATGCCGACCTGAGGGGCGTACAACATCCCGGCCAATCCAGCTAGGGCTGCGGCCACCACAAAGACGAACAATTTATAATTGGAGGGGGTGTACCCGGAAAAGACGACGCGCTTCTCGCTATCCCGCACTGCCACCAGCACCCGGCCGGCCCGCGAGCGAATGATCCACTGGCAGAAGAGATAGGAGGCGCCGAGACAGAGCACGGTGATGACATACAGCACCAGTTGGGTGCTTGGCTCCGAGAGCCGATACCCGAGTATCTGCTTGAAATCCGTCAATCCATTCGTACCGCCGAGATTCGTATCGTTTCGATTAAAGACCAGCCAGGCAACCAACGCCAAGGCCTGCGTAATGATGGCAAAGTAGACGCCTTTGATGCGGCTGCGGAAGGCGAAAAATCCGAATATGAGCGCGAACAGCATCGGCACCAGAATCGCTCCGATGACCGCGGCCGGAAAACTGTAGAACGGCTTCCAGAAGAACGGCAGCTCTTTGACCTGGTTCCACACCATGAAGTCCGGCATATCGCTGCCATAGACGCTTTCTTTCCCAATCGTGAGCATCATGTGCATGCTCATGCAATAGGCGCCGAGTCCGAAAAACACTCCCTGCCCCAAACTCAAAATGCCGGTGTAGCCCCAGATGAGATCGAGCCCAAGAGCCAGAATCGCAAAGGCGAGAAATTTCCCGAACCGATTCAAGCTGAAATCGGAGAGGTGGAACCAAGAATCTTCAGGCGGCAAGAGGTTCAGGAGGGGCATGACCAGGAGTAGAATGGCCCCGACAACCCAAAAGGCCGTCCCTCCGGCGCGATTCGTGTCTGTTGTCCCGTCTCTCATCGTCTTCTCTGTTCTCCTTTGGGGACAGGCACCCTTCTACCTGGTGCCTGTCCCCATCTCAGAAGCGGGACAGGCACCGCCGCAGACGGCGGAGCCAGTCCCTGTTCAGTCGGCATTCCGTCCCTTCATTGCAAACAGTCCTGACGGCTTCCACTGCAAGAACAGAATCACCATCACGAGGATGAGAACCTTGCCGTATACGGCGCCGAAGCCAGGTTCGATCAGCTTGTTCAGCCCGCCGATCCCCAGCGAAGCCACGATCGTGCCGGCCAGTTTCCCGACGCCGCCTGTGACCACCACCATAAAGGAGTCGACGATGTAGTTTTGGCCAAGGCCCGGATCGACGTTCCCGACCAGCGTGAGCGCCCATCCGGCGATACCGGCCAGCCCGGACCCGAAGGCAAAGGTGTAGGCATCGACTTTTCTGGTCGGGATGCCGAGACAAGCGCTCATATTACGATTCTGCGTCACGGCCCTGACGCGCAACCCAAGATTCGATTTAAAGAGTGCGTAATAAATCCCCAGCACACAGATGATCGACAGCCCGATGATGAAAATTCGGTTATACGGCAGATAGACACCCACCAATACTTGCTGGCCTCCGCTCAGCCATGCCGGCGCCACAACAGACGTCAGATCTCCGAAATACACGCGCGCCGCCTGCATCAGGACCAAACTGACTCCCCAGGTGGCCAGCATGGTTTCCAACGGACGGCCATACAGGAACCGAATCACGGTGGCTTCCAGCAACAGTCCGAAGCCTGCTGCAGAGAGAAATGCCACAGGTAGGGCAGTCAAAAAGTACGACTCGAACATGGTGGGGGGCAACAGGGCCTTGAACGCTTCTTGGGTGAGAAACGTCGCATAGGCGCCGACCATCATCAGTTCTCCATGGGCCATATTGATGACCCCCATCAACCCAAAGACGATCGCCAACCCCAACGACATGATCAAGAGGATTGAGCTGAGGCTGATTCCGCGGAAGACCGTTTCAATCGCATTCGACCAGGCGCCCCAGGTGACAATGTCCTTGATCGCGGAGGCAGCGGCATTCGCGACGGTCTTCTGCGATTCAGTCGCCTCGGCGCTTGCGCCGGCCTCGACCAACACCTTCATGGCCGGCACTCCGTTTTCACTGCGGAGTTCGCCGAGCTTCTCGGCTGCAGCGATTTTGACCGACGGATCCTCCGACGCGAGTTTCAGCAGTGCCGCAGACTCTTCCATCGTGTAACGCACCCACTTATTCGGTTCGTTCACCGCCGCTGACTCCAGCCACTGAATCGCCACTGGCTTCCCGGATGTTCCGAGATCCGTTGCCGCCGATCGGCGCACGTCGCTGTCGGGGCTGGCGAGTTTCGTCCGATTCTTGAAGAGGTCGATGAGCGGCTTAATGGCGTACCTGATTCCGCGGTCTGCATTGGCGCGGATCTCCTCCAGGCGAGGAACCAGGCTGACATCGCCCTGTTCGATCAACAGACGAATGGCTGCGTCGCGGATGGACTCATCTTCGTTGGTGACCTGGGCAAGTGCTTGCTCGGTAGAAGAAGTCGAAGAAGCGGCGATAGGGCCATCCGCTTCGATCGACCAAGCCTGTCCGACAAATAGGAACAGCATGAAACCGAGTGCGACCACGGTGCGGCCCAGAATCATCATCATCATGTGGAACAACCCTCCACTGGACACACCAATAACGGAGATCTCGCGTCCCGCCAACTGCAATTCCGCACATGTTAGAGGGGACTACGACGTAGCCCCTCTAACATGACAGACTATTTTTGGTATGTCCCCTGATGACCGACCCAGTCACAACCCTTATCTGGATTCGTAAACTCGCTCCAGGGTTCCGGTTTCACCAATCCTGGGGATCGACTGATGATCTTGAACTGCCCGTCTTTGAGAATTTCCCCGATCAGCACCGGCCTATAGGTATGATGATTAGCGGCATCCATCATGATCTCACCGCCCGGCGCCATGAACTTGCTGCCATAGACTGCCTTTCGAACCTTGTCGACTTCAACCGACGCGGCCTTCTCAACAGCTTGCTTCCAGATATAGACCCCGAAATAGGCGGCTTCGATCGGATCGTCGGTAACCCGTTTGTCGCCGTCCGGCAGGTTGTTCTTCTTGCAGTAGGCCTTAAAGTCCGCCACGAACTTCTTGTTCTCCTGCGTATCGACGCTTTGATAATAATTCCACGCCGCCAGGTGCCCGACCAACGCGGACGTGTCCATCCCGCGCAACTCGTCTTCCGCCACGCTGAAGGCCATGATCGGAGCGTCTTCGGCCCGCAACCCCTGGTTCGCAAACTCTTTGTAGAACGGCACGTTGCTGTCTCCGTTGATCGTACTGATCACGCAGCCACCGCCGCCCGCGGCAAACTTCTTCACCTTGCCGACGATGGTCTGATAGTCCTGGTGATGGAACGGCGTATATTCTTCCTCGATGTTGGCCGCCGGCACTTTCTTGGCCCGCAACATGGCGCGCAGGATTTTGTTGGTGGTGCGGGGATACACGTAATCCGTGCCGAGCAGATAGAACTTCTTGAACCCGCCGCCCTCCTTGCTCATGAGATAGTCCACCGCCGGCACAGCCTGCTGATTCGGAGCGGCGCCGGTGTAGAAGACATTGCGCGAACATTCTTCTCCCTCATACTGCACGGGATAGAACAGCAAGCCGTTGTTCTTCTCGAAGACCGGCAAGACCGACTTACGGCTGACCGAGGTCCAACAGCCGAAGACGACCGATACCTTATCTTGCAGCAGCAACTGTTTGGCTTTTTCAGCAAAGAGATCCCAGTTCGAGGCAGGATCGACCACGACCGGCTTAATCATCCGGCCCATCACTCCACCCTTCCCGTTGATCTCATCGACCGCCATCATGACGGTATCTCGCAACGAGACTTCGCTGATCGCCATCGTGCCGCTGAGCGAATGCAGAATCCCGATCTTGATCGGTTCCTTATCCGCCGCGTAGGAGAGGGCCCAGTTGCCCAGGTTGCCGAGCAGGGCTGCGACCCCGACGCCGGCTGCTATCTTACCTCCCTTCACCAGAAGTTCACGCCGCGAAGGACCGGCCTCTGCCGCAGTATCCGTAGCCGGCTCGACCGGATTGGCCTCTTTAGGCTTGTTCGATTCCATGGTCAGACTCCTTTCACATACACATAATGATGTTGTGTCGAATCGACAGCACGAAAACGTCTCTGTAGAACTTCTCCAACCCACTCCACTGTCTTAATACTGCAACTGCAAGGCCAGATGGACAGAATCTTGGTGCCGACCTCCCGCAATGGCGCCGAGCGTCGTAGGCCCACCAGCTGGGGCCAGACTGCCGGTCCGCCAGAATGCCGAGATGCGTGCATTGTGCCCACTAATGACGTAGTTCGTGCCAAATTCAAATTCCTCGAGTGCGCTGGTGTGCACACTGTTCACGAAGGTGTATCTCCCATAGGGCTGGAATCTCCCGATCCCGACTTCTTGTGGAAACAGATACAAGGCATACGCGGTGACTGAAGACCCGCTAAACATGCAGAAGCAATCTATATCCCCACCAGCTGCGAGGTTCTGGGCCCAGTACCGTTTGTATTCCGCGTTGGCTGTAAACACGCCATTGTTGTTCGGGAGGACCTTCTCAAACAGGATATCGCTGACAAAACTCCCAAACGCGCTTTTATTGGCATTGGAACCAGCGCCTGCGTTCTGATATTCCCCCCCTACCGCGAGCGCGAGAATATCGCCGGCTGTCCCGTAGTAGGTACCGCTGGTGTAATACCCAGGATTCGACTCATCGTTCAGCAAGTTCCAGGTAAGACGTCCGGCGTACTTCAGAGTGTTTCTTTGATTCGGTCCGACGCCTGGGCCTGACCGCAGTCCCGTGAATACCGACGCGACATATTGCAGATGAGTCCCACCTGGATGGACCTTTCCGAAGAAGACCGCGCCGTTGTCACGGCCATAGAGACCAGCCCCACCTGCCCCAATGTTCCCACTGGCATCTGCGGGATTGAACGGTGTCCGAAAGCCATCGAAGACCGCATGGTAGAAGGGGCCGTTCAGTTCGCCCCGCTCTGTCGGCACCAGGGTGCGCCCGACCCAGAAGTTCACTTTCTCAGTAAACTCGAACTGCCCGATCGCATCGAGCAGGCCGATGTTGGCGCTACCAGCGAAATGATTTTGCCCTGAGCCAACATTACAGTTGAAACATTCTGTATTGAATGCGAACTTGACGTACTTATGGATCCCGCCGTTGATATAGATACGAGCGTTGTCGATTTTAAACTCATTACTCCATTGTGCCCCGCTCGCCGACCCATCTTCTATCGAATTGAAACTCATCCTCGTGCCCATGCCGATGGAAATAAACTTATCATCGTCGACCTTGATTGTGCCCCCAGCGTAGGCGCTGGGAACGGTGGATACCATCCCTGCGACCAGCGCCATGGTGGCCCCAGCGACCACACACAGTGTCTTGAATCTTTTTCTATCTATCTTCATGTGACAGCCTCCCACGCCCCGTTGGTGATCCCATTGCCTGCCCATCATCGGCTCTCTCACCTCGACGGCGTCGTCGCTGCGCACGTCATTGTGCGCGTTCCCAAGCCCCTCACAGCTGATTCACCCTTCTCGGCCCCTGATCGAGAGTGACGTCGCCTGCGCTCTACCCGAATCACAGGTGCGATACGTATAAACCACGGGGTGTCACAAAGCTACTAGGCATCTCCCTAGGTACGTACAGCAATCTCCCTAGTCGGATGCTGAAACAGTCCGCCAGCGCTCTGATTAAGTCTCAGGTTGAGTAGCAATACAATACGCTATCGTGGATGCCCCGCCAGATACGTCCGCCAGCCCCCCATAGCCGTGATTTCTTCCGCGCCCTCGATCGCATAGCCCTCGCAGATAAATCCCTTGACCACCCGGCCATCATCGAGCTTCAGCGATCCTATTCCCAGCGGAGGCGGAACGCGCACCATGAAGCGACCAAACTGCTCTAAGGGAATATCCCAGATTTCCACTTCAAGCGCAGCGCCACTGCCGTCCCTGACGAAGACGGCACCGGGCTTTCTCGCCCCCTGAGGGTCTGTAATCACGTAACACCGGTATTCCGGTGCGGTTCGGCAGGTCCGCCGTAACCGAGCCCCCAGCTCGGTGAGTTGGAAGTTGAGCGGCTGGCCGGTCAGGTGCAACCCCAACACGGCCAGTTCCATTCGTTCGCCGCCCTGGTTGTTCGACAACTCGACATCCGTGGCGCTATTGGGCGGCAAGGTCAATCCGGTAGCCCCCACCCTAATCCGGACGTAAGGTCGTTGGTGGAGTGCTCTTGCGCACACACGAGTGCCAGATCACGACGGCAAGATGCGGGAAGGCTGCGCGTGGCGGGCC
>JAWXBV010000218.1:0-19632 GCA_034440335.1 Nitrospirota bacterium
AGCCCGTGATCGTCTCGCCTCACACGATCACGACCTCAATAGACGAGGTGCTACACTAAATGCCAACGGCAAGCGTCCCAAACTCATTGACACGTTCCGTTTCGAAGTTTTAATGGTGGTCACGATTTCAATCCGAGACCAACCATGGCCTCCATACGAATCAATGGGTTACGACTGAATAAACGACCATTTCTGTCTTAACTGGACACTACTGAAGGAAGATGGGAAATGCAGAAATGGTATGCAATAATGGCGAAACCTCGGAAAGAGCAAATCTCTACCTCTTTGCTTAGTGCAAGCGGGTATTGAGACCTAATTATCCAGAAGTTAATGAATGCTTTAGTGTCAAGGGAAGATGACGAATGCGTCATGCTGGCCGTTCCTCCGGATACATCTTTGCGAGGTTTAGCTACGACAAGCAGTATTCGGACGGTATCCTACTTGCCGAGGTGTTCGGAAGATCGATATGTTCGGTCAAGCCCCAGTAGAAGTTGAGCCAGGTTGCGTGACGATCTACGTAGAGGGTTGAGCCGGCAAGACAATATTCTTATTATATCTATGCCAACGCATGGAGAAGTTGCTCGCATTCGTCATGGACCTTTAGCTGGCGTTGAGGGGGTGTGCGAGTCTTACATGTCCGGGAAAGAACGAGTCGTCGTGTTATTGCGGGCCCTTTCTCATAAAGAGCCGAGCAGTAGTAAAGCTTTCTGATATCGAACAGTTTTCAGAAGCGACAGGATAAGGTGATAGTCAAATTCATTTCATCGGTATCGTTGAAGAGGTATGGGTCTTTTAATGGGCGGTAGCTCGTCTTGTACATCAAGCACTGCTACAGGAGTAAGGTGCATGCGTCTCATCAAGTCATTGTCAGTGATTCCCTTGATAGCGGCAGGTATATTTCTTGCGTTAGATTTAGCTGTTGCGCAGGATAAGGCTACTATGAGGCCGCTCTCAGTTCTATCGGAAGCAGCGTCAGGTGCAGCGGACAAAGCGCTCTTGACCGTCACACCAGACTATATAATTGGCCCTGAGGATATTTTGGAAATCACAGTATGGAAGAATGCGGATCTCTCCAAGCAGGTACAGGTAAGGCCGGATGGAAGAATCTCTCTTCCACTGCTAGGAGATATTTCTGCGGTTGCGAAGACTCCAGTCCAATTGACAGAGGAGATCTCAGCTGGGCTCAGAGCGTATATGGAAAGCCCTACAGTATCCATCATGGTTAAAGAGGTTAACAGCTACCAAATATACGTGCTGGGGGAAGTTAATAAACCTGGGAAATACCCCTTGAAGAGTAAAACAACTCTCTTGCAAGGAATTACCGTGGCTGGTGGATTTACGGCTATGGCCGCAAGAAATAAGATCGTCATCTTCCGTTTCTCTACTAAAAGTGGCGAAGGTTTGACGAAGCTCAAGGCAAGCTATGACGACATTGTAGTCCGTGACGGATCGAGCCAAAATATGGAACTAAAGCCTGGGGATCAGATCGTCGTTCCGTCCGAAACGATGGTGGTATTGCCTACTCGCTAACGAGAGCTAAACATAACTTCGAATGTTGCAAGTGCAGATGACTCTGCGGGCTATGGAATAAGCTGAGACGTTTGGAAGAGGTAATACGTCGATGAGGAAAAACATCCCTAAGTTGGGTGGCAATGTTCTTGTAGCTGCATTGTTGCTGGTTGTGCAAGTCGGGGCAGGAGGCTGCCTTCAGCCGGATTTACAGTACCGGGGATTGGCTGTCCCTCCCACGGAGTTTCTCATCGGTCCAGAGGATGTCTTGGTCGTTACAGTTTGGCGCAATCAGGAATTGTCCAAGGAGGTTATCGTCAGGCCAGATGGGAAAATTTCGCTGCCTCTTCTGGGGGATATTATGGCTGCCGGCCTCACCGCTCAGGCCCTTTCGAAACAAGTGGCTGATGGGCTGGCCGAATTCATGTCCTCCCCGACCGTGTCAGTTCAGGTCAAAGAGATCAATAGTTATCATATCTTTGCGGTCGGCGAAGTGGGAAGGCCTGGGAAGATTGTTCTCAAGTCGTTTACCAGTGTGCTACAAGGCATATCTCATGCGGGCGGGTTTACGCTTTTCGCATCCCGTAATAATGTCCATGTTCTTCGTAATGTCAGGAACGGGCAAGGAGAAACGAAACAGGTGATGATTCCCGTACCCTATCAAGATATTGTGCAAGGAAAGAATCTGGACGCCAATATTATCCTGAAAGCCGGTGACGTCATTGTCGTACCGTAATGTCCTCATGAGGAGGCACGGCATCGTTGCGGTACTCACCTTGCTTGTTGTCCAGTGGGGATTGAGTACCCTTGTGTTTGCGCAAACGATCATCATTCCATCTCTTTCGGTATCGGAACGATATGACTCGAACATCTTTAATGTTCCAAAGTCTCTCTTGCGCCCAGATAGCCAGCCGGAGGATTTCGTTACCACGGTGACGCCTCAGATTAACATTGCCCATGCAGGCTCGCTCATCCGTGGCAGCCTTTTCGGGGCTGGATTAGTGACCAGATACCTCAACAATCCCAGTCGTGACTTTACCGGTTACAACGTGGGTGGCCAGTTGGATCTAAAAGATGCGGCCCGCCAAGTATCACCACGGATTACATCGTTAACCGTGAGGGGTACCTATCGATCTGTGCCCTCCACGACCGGGTTTGGAGCAGGTGGAGGCGGATTAGGAACAGGGTTTGGATCGACCGCGGGGGGAGTATTGGAGACAGGGCAAGTGACGAATCGGGCATCGAGGCAAATCTATACCCTAGGAGTGGCAGGCGCGTATCAACTTACAGGGGTCACGACTCTGAATGCAGCGTATGACTACAGCAAGATTTCGTTCGGCGAACAAGGCGCACAATCGGGAGGTGTCACTAATCTACTGTTCGATACGACTGGTCACCAAGGATCGACGACGATTAGTACACGGCTTTCTGGCAGAGATACGGTGGGAGCGACCGCTACCATGTCGCACTTTATTCAAGAAGACAGCAGCGGTACTAGCGGGCGAGGTTCTTTTACGACCATTACAGAAACGATGAATTGGAGCAGGCTGTGGACACAGCAACTGCGCACTTCCCTGAGGGGTGGTGGGATTCTGAGACTTCCGGTAGGATCAGCAATCCCTGGGCAATCTAGCAAGTCGCAGTTTGTGCCGACTGTGGGGGCCACCATGACCTACACATCTTTCTCAGAAGAATTGAGGGAGGTAGGTGCATTTGATGGTTTGCCGTCATTGGCCGGCAGCCTCAGCCCAGGGGGAATCGTGCCACCCGGAGCGTACACGGTGTTGACGAGTTATAGATTCAGCCTAGTCCCTGGTTTCGCGTTTGGGGCTGGGCCGCTGAAGGTGCATGTGGTAGGCATTAATGCAACCGGGGGGATCACGTCCAAGCTCAGCGGCCAAGTGGGAATGAACTATTCACACGGTACCAGGAGCGCACCCACCTCGACATTCGATACCGTCGGAGTAACCGTGGGGGCCCGCTACCTCCTAGGACCCGTATTGGCGAGCTTAACCTACGATTGGTTATTTTTCTCGCGTGAGGCCGATCAATCACTTTCCACCCAAAGCCAATATGAGTTCTCAAAAAAGGTAGTACTTCTTTCCTTCTCCTATGCGTTTACGAGCCCCTCCTTCTTTAGAGAGGGTATTTCTTTTCCATCGGGTACTGGAACTGGGAGTAGCCCCTCCGGAGATGGATCTGGAATATTGAGGAAGGAGGAGTAGGGGAAGTGTTTACCGGCCTAAATACCCCTGAAGACTATTTCAGGGTAATAAATAACCATAAGTGGCTGATCATTGTTCCAATTCTGCTCAGTGTCAGCCTTGCCGCCGTCTTGTATCTATGGATGCCAAAGACCTATCGATCCAGCACACTAGTCTACTTTGAGGCTCAGAAGGTGCGCTATGTGAAGGGTGTCGATTCTCCCGAGTCGGGAGGGGAAAAGCCAGACATCGTAATGGCGGCCAGGATCGAGGGTATGAAGGAGGTCCTATACAAGCAGGAGCTTCTCACGCAGGTAGCGGAAGAGTTTCATCTCTACGGTTATGATAAACAAACCGCTACTCCTGCTCAAGACGATAGTGTGGCTTCACGCCTGCGGAATTTGGTTCAGATAGATCCTAAGGGCGCACCTCTTTTGAAAGTGTCCTTTACAGATGGGGAACCCACCGTTGCAAGAGCAGTGACGGCAAGGTTAGCTGACCTCTTTGTGCAGGAAAATACAAGAGCTCGCAACGCGATCACTCAAAGCTCAACTGAGTTTCTTGAGCATGAGATGGATATGCTGAAGGCGCAGTTGCAAACCAAAGAACGGGCTCTCGCAGAATTCAAACAGTCTCATCTAGGTCAGTTGCCCGAGCAAATGGACTCAAACGTTCGTGCGATAGATCGACTGGAAAGCCAGGTCATGTCCCAGCAAGAAATGGAGAAGGCGCTTAGTCTTCGTCTGGAATCTGTCGATAAGGCCATTAGAGAATATGATGATCCTACGAGTGACGTGGGTTCAACAGGTGCGTCAAGAGATCCACGATTGGCACGAATCAAAGAGCTTCAAAGGAAGCTGGCTGGTTTCCTGTCCGCCTTCAAGGAGACGTATCCAGACGTTGCCATCGTAAGAAATGAGATTAAGCAATTGCAGGCAATGACAACGGAGGATTACATCGCTCTTTTTATAGACCAAGAGACTTCAGAGGTCGGTGACCTGAAGCAAGGGAAGCGCAAGCTTGTTGACCCGTACAAGAGAGAATTGCTGAAGCAGCGTGAAGATTTATTGCGCGAACAGGAGCTTGTTCGCCTTCGACAAGCCAGTATCGCCGCGGATATCAAGAAGTATGAATCAAGAATCGAAGGCACGACCGTGCATCAACAAGAACTCATGTCAATACAACGAGACTATGAGAACCTGCAGAAGAACTATCAGTCGCTCTTGGAGAAGAAGCTAACAGTCGGAATGGCAGGAGACCTCGACCAAAAACGCCAAGGGACGCAAATGCGTATCGTTGAGCCAGCCGGCTTGCCTTCATGGCCTGAGAAACCGAATCCCTTGCTCGTGATGCTCGGTGGATTGGCTGTCGGCTGTGCGCTGGGATTTGGGAGCGCCTTCGGTATTGAAATAATGCGGCGAGGGTATGTCTCCGCAGAAGAAATAGAGATGGCTTTGGGGCTTCCGGTACTAGCCGCGATTTCCCAGTTTGAGTCCGCATGGCCAGGTTCAGCGAAGGCGCCAGCATGGGATTCTCGCCGTCAGGGACGGCTGTTGGCTTTGCCGGGGTTAATGAAGGAAGGGTCGTCCGTTCCCACGGAGGCACAGGTTGCAATAGCCTCAGAAGTGGTTGCCATGTGGTATCCCACTTCCGCAGTGGCAGAACAGTATCGGGTTGCAGCCACGAGACTGGGTTTGATCGCGGGTAAGCAGAAGAGCACCGTTGTCTGCATGAGCAGTGCGCTGATGGGAGAAGGGAAAACATCCACGGCCCTCAATTTGGCGTATGTGCTTTCTCGAGACCTCAATAGGAAAACGATCCTTGTAGACTGTGATTTGAAGAGGCCGATGATCCGTGCCTATACCGGAATGGAGCCAACTGCCGGGTTGACTGAAGTCTTGCTCGGTCACAAGACGCTGGATGAATGCCTTGGATATCACGAACAGTTGGGGATTTGGGTCCTCACTGCTGGAATTGACGCATCCGGAACCACCGCGCTTACGCATGTGGATCGATTGTCAGAACTTATTCAGGGACTCCGAGAGAAGTTTGAGTATATCGTGCTCGATTCTCCGCCGTTGTTGCCTGTTGCAGAGGCCATGCTGATCGTACGCATGGCAGATGTTGTGGTGCACGTCATTCGTTCACGGTCTACTCCCCGTGACGCTGTAACCAGCGCAATCAAGATGATCGGGCAAGAAAGAGCCGTGACGGTGGTTCTTAATGGTGTTGAAGCGAGGGATACTCCATACTCGTACTATAACTATAGCAACAGGGTGTATGAGCCTCAGCATAAACAACTCCGATAGGTCCACGACTATCAGCACTGTACCATTACCATTTACGGTAGATCATGCTGCCAAGGCGATCTTTCGTCTGCCGGGCTCGCGAAGACGCATTTTGATCCTGGGGGTTGGCTCCCTGGCTCAGGATCTGTCTCGGGTGCTTCTTTCTCGCAGCAAGATGTTTACGGATCTTGTAGGTCTCATCGCCCAGGATAATGCACAAGTGGGCGATGAGTTGGTCGGAACAAAGATTGTGGGGACCATGAAGCAGCTTCTCTCCGTTGTTGAGAGAGACCGGATTGATACCATCGCGGTCTGCTTGGAAGACCGGCGTGCGGTGTTGCCCGTTCAAGCGTTACTTGACTTGAAGAGTAGCGGCATCGATATCTGGGATGGACATCACTTATTTGAAGAAGAATCCGGACGTCTACCTATCGACGACTTCAAGCCAAGCGCGATCATATTTTCAAGAGAGTTCAGGCAGGGGATTGCGGTGAGGACGATCAAGCGCGCTATGGATTTCAGTATCTCTCTCATAGGGCTTGTTGCTGCGTTGCCTCTCATGGCGGCTATCGGAATCCTCATCAAGCTTGATTCGCCGGGTCCCGTGTTCTATCGGCAGGTCCGTGTCGGACTTCGTGCCACGCCATATATGATTTGGAAATTCCGTTCGATGTTCACCGATGCCGAGAAGGAGGGAGCCAGGTGGGCTTCGGAGAAAGATTCTCGGATTTCGCGTGTGGGCTGGTATTTGCGAAAATGGCGGCTTGATGAAATCCCGCAGCTCATTAATGTGATACGAGGAGAAATGAGCTTGGTCGGTCCTCGCCCAGAGCGTCCGGTGTTTGTTCAGGAGCTCAGATCGATCATCCCATATTACGATCTTCGGCACACCGTCAGACCTGGAATTACGGGTTGGGCACAAACGCAATTTCATTACGGGGCCTCGGCAGAGGATTCGCATGTGAAACTGCAGTACGATCTGTATTATGTGAAATATGTATCGATACATCTGGATGTGCGCATCCTCCTTGAAACGATACAAGTGGTTCTTCGTGGTGAGGGTGCTCGATGAGTGTTGCAGGCGGGAAACCCATGCATTGCCTTTCGTTCGACGTCGAAGAGCATTTCCAGGTTTCGGCCTTCTGGTCTGAAGCCAGAAGACAGCAATGGGACACGTATGAAAGCCGAGTCGAGAACAATACGAGAAAGCTCGTAGAACTATTGGCCCAGCATGACACGAAAGCCACGTTTTTCGTCCTTGGGTGGGTAGCTGAACGGTACCCAGGTTTAGTCAAGCTGTTGGTGGGACAGGGGCACGAGATTGCCTCGCATGGCTATGGACATGAATTGATCACGGATCAGACTCCGGGAATGTTTCGCGACGATGTGCGGAGAGCCAAGGGGATACTTGAGGATATTTCCGGGAAACGAGTGTATGGCTACCGTGCACCAAGCTTTTCAATTACCAAGGACACAAAGTGGGCCATTTCCGTTCTCACGGAGGAAGGATACCTGTATGACTCCAGTATCTTTCCGGTCTTGCACGATCGATATGGAATGCCGGGTGCCGATCCCACGATTCATCTCCTTCGTGGCGAGGCTGGCTGCATATGGGAGGTTCCTCCCACTACGGCAAATATTCTCGGGATGCGATTGCCGGTGGCTGGAGGGGGATATTTTCGTCTGTACCCCTATCCTCTCTTGCGTACATTGTTAAAACGGAGTGAAAGATCAGGGCTTCCCTTGGTCATGTATCTGCACCCCTGGGAGCTGGATCCGGACCAACCTAGGATGGATGGATCCTGGCTATCCAGATTCAGGCACTATCTGAATTTGCATAAGACGCAAGACCGCCTCCGTTCTCTTCTTAAGGACTTTCGTTTCAATGCGATTCAAAAGGTCTTGGAGCCAATGACTGGGGCATTTCCCGGCAGTGATACGGTAATACCTCATTACGAAGAGAGCCTTGCTGTGGAGAAACGATTGCTTCTTGCGACAAGCCCTCCTACCCATAAGTTCTGAGAGTATAGTGGACCCCAATTTCCCGACAGTAGTTTAAGGTGGTAGCCTGCTGTACAAAGGAGCAGGTCATGCGTGCATGTACGCGCAAACATTTCAGTGGGGCGTTCAAGGCCAAGGTGGCACTGGAGGCAATCCGAGCGGTCAAGACGGTGAACGAGATGGCCCAGGACTATGGGGTCCATCCGACCCAAGTGGGGCAGCGGAAGAAGGAATTGCCCGAACATGCGGCAGACCTCTTCGACGCCAAGCGCGGTCCGACACCGGCTGACCCGTCGGCGAGTCCGGAGCGGCCCTACTCCGAGATCGGGCGGCTCAAGATGGAACTGGACTGGCTTAAAAAAGTCTGGGCTATGCCTGTAGCCGTCCGGACAGGCTGGGTGAGCCCCCAAGCACCACTGACCCTGACCCGGCAATGTGCCCTGACCGGGGTGACGCGTTCCACGATCTAGGCGCCCCACCCAGCCGCCATACTGGACGAGCAGGAATTGACATGGCTGGGACTAATTGACGCGGAATACACCCGGCATCCATTTTATGGCAGCCGCACGATCCTGCAGTACCTGCGCGGGGTCGGATACCCGATCAACCGCAAGCGGGTGCAACGACTGATGGGCGTACTGGGCTTTGCGGGCCTGGCACCGGGGCCGAATACCAGTCGCCCATATCCGCAGCATACGGTGCATCCGTACGTGCTTCGAGGCGTGGTGGTGACAGGGCCCAACCGGTCTGGAGTGTGGATATTACGTACATCCGCCTCGCGCGTGGGTGTGTGTACCTGGTGGCCGTGATCGACGGGTCCTCGAGCACAGTGCTGGCCTGGCGAGTCTCGAATACCCTGGATCACGGGTTCTGCGTGGAGCGGCTTTGGCGGAGCGTCAAATGCAAAGACATCGATCTGCGAGGGTACGCGACGCTGCCGGAATTGCTGGCGGGACTGATGGATTACTTCGTATGGTACAACACAGAACGACGACATCAGTCGTGGGATGACGTGATACCGGACGAAGTCTATCGGACCGCGAGTGGAGGCGGAGCCAGGATTGTGGATCAATTCGGCAAGACCGAACACATGCCCCCAGACACACAGCAAGAAACAGAACGCCGGTGCAGCGCCGTTCCGCTGCATGGAACCGGTTACCCTCTTACACTCAAGGCATGAGTGTCTTGACGGAGGGGTCCACGCTAGAATGGGATTGACTCGCAGATTGCAAGCGAATAGGTTCCAAGAATTCAGAATGGCAGGTTGATGGATGAAGACGATAGAGATTCCGACGAAAAGCCCAGTTGTATTGACCCATGTAGCACAACCGACTGTCGTGATCGAGGCCAACCGAAGCTGGTGGGAGCTAGAGCTATACGAACTGTGGAAATACCGCGAGCTGATCTACACGATCTGTTGGCGCGATATCAAAACCCGCTACACTCAATCGGTGATCGGGGTGGGATGGCTGCTGATCAGCCCTTTGTTTACCATTGCAGTCATGACGGTCATTTTTAGCTATTGGGCCAAGATACCATCCGACGGCGTACCGTACCCATTGTTTGTCTATTCTGCCATGCTCCCATGGGGGTATTTCGCCAGGAGCTTAGAGCGTAGCAGCACAAGTGTCGCCAACGAAGGGAGTCTCATTACGAAAGTATACTTCCCGCGGGTCATTATACCCATCGCCTCAACTCTTGGGGGGCTTCTCGATTGTGCCGTAGGATTAGTTCTTGTATTAGGAATGGGGCTGTGGTTCGGTATTACTCCAACCTGGGGAATCGTAACCCTCCCACTTTTTCTGGGACTCGCCTTCGCGACCGCTCTCGCCATCAGTCTGTGGTTCACAGCCATTCACGTTCGTTATCATGACATCGCTGCAATCACAACGATTCTTATCCAAGTGTGGATGTATGCGTCGCCGGTGATATATCCCCTGAGCATGGTGCCTGAGCAGTGGCGTGTCGTCTATAGCTTGAATCCGATGGTGGGTGTCATCGAAGGATTTCGGTGGGCGCTACTCGGAAAGGCCAGTCCAGACCTCTTGCTTATGGCCATTAGCACGGGAATCGTCTCCGTCATTCTCGTCGGGGGATACCTGTTTTTCAGGAAAATGGAGCGAACATTCGCCGACGTGATCTGATGAGCGACATTGCAATACGGGCGGAACATCTTTCCAAACGGTATAGGATCGGCGCAAAACGCCAGCGCTTCGATACAATCGGAGAAATCATCGCCCACAAACTATCGAGTATCTTTTCGCCCCAACGCACTCCAGCGGCTTCGGAGGCCACTCTCTTGAAGGCGCTGGACGATGTGTCGTTTGAAGTCAAGAAAGGTGAAGCGTTCGCGATTGTTGGACACAATGGATCGGGAAAGAGCACCTTACTGAAGATACTATCGCGGGTGACCACGCCCTCTGCCGGGAGGGCGCAGATCTATGGGCGTGTCGGTTCGCTGCTTGAAGTTGGAACGGGTTTCCACCCCGAACTCACTGGCCGGGAAAATGTCTACCTCAATGGCGCGATCTTGGGGATGCGTAAGGCTGAGATTGCGGCAAAGTTCGATGAGATTGTCGATTTTTCAGGTGTTGAGCGATTTCTGGACACTCCTGTTAAGCGCTACTCCAGCGGCATGTATGTTCGTCTAGCGTTTGCCGTTGCCGCCCATCTGGAGCCCGAGATTCTCATTGTCGATGAAGTCCTGGCTGTTGGTGATGCCGCGTTTCAGACTAAATGTCTTAGCAAAATGGGCGATGTGGCGAGAAGGGGACAAACCGTATTGCTTGTGACCCATAATCTAGGATTCATTTCAAATTTGGCGGAACGGGCCATGGTGTTACAGCGTGGACAGATAAAATTTATTGGGAATAGTTCAGCAGCGATCAGCGCCTATCTGCAATCGGCAACAGGAAATAAGGGGAGCTGTGACTTGAAAGGGCATGTTGGTCGCGACCCCGGATTAACACCCTCCATGACGAGTGTGAGGCTCACCGACAAAGCGGGGCTTGATAAGCAATCGTTTTCGGTCGGAGGTGAATGGCAACTGGAACTCGAGTATGCGAGCAAGAGCGACGTCAGGTTGATGAGCGCCGTGATTTTCATTACCTCTGCGGCAGGCCTTGGGGTCGGTTCATTCGACACGTTTATGTGTTTCCCGCCTCCGCACCGTATTCCATCGAGCGGAATGATTCGTTTCTACATCCCCGAGCTCCTGCTGTGCCCAGGAGAATATTTCGTCAGCGTCGGTCTTATGCTAGATCAGCATCATGCGCACGATATGGTGCGCAGAGCGATCTCCTTTTCGGTCGAGACAAGCGACCTGTATGGCACGGGCCACATGCTGTCATCGGATCATGGGTTATGCGTGTTCAAAGGCACAGCCGAGATCATAACGTAATCATCGCCGGCTCCTAGGTATGCACAAGATGGAGATTGTCGAAATGCTCGATGAAATTGTTGAGCTTTTCGGGGGTTCACGGCTCCGCGTGCCCGTCTCGCCACGCGACTCATCGATTTCGCGACGAACGGTCATGAATAATGCGGGCCAGGGATCGTGTTGATATATTGCGAGCAGCAGTTCAAGCGCATGGAAAGCTTTGCAGAGATTGTGCAGGTTTTCGTGACGATTGAGGTGGGCAAATTGAGCAGCAACCGATTCAGAGGTGGAAGGCGGCGGGCGGCACCCATAGGGAGCCGCTCGGAAAATTTCAACGGGCGTATTGACAACGCATGTTAGAACAGGGTGGGTGAAATGAAAATAGCTATTCTCTGTAATCGTGAAAATAGCTACATCAAGCTGATGGCGGAAGGCCTTCAACGAATGCTCGCTGAAATACGAGTGGAAGGCGAGGTGTTGTATGATGGACTTGCGGCTCTGGAGCAGCTTCCTCAGCCTTTCTCGCAGTACATTCGGCAACCCTCAAGCGGTTTGATCGCTAAGAAGATACTGAAATACGCCATTAAGGAAGTACCGTTACGTTATTCGTTTCTGAGGAAGCTTCGAGAATTCGATGCCGTCGTAGTTGTCAAAAGTGTGCCAGAGGCTTATAAGAAATCTTTCTTCCATGATGCAACGCTCCGGCACTATCTTCCGGGGATACCCATCATCCTGTACGACCTGTACTACTTGCCGACCAGAGGTCTTTGGGGCAAATATCTCAAGGAAGGTAATAAAGAGAGGCATATCGGCGAATCTCAGAATTGGGGATTGGAACGGTATGATTGGTACCTCTGTGCTTCGGTCGTCAGCGAGTGTCCAATGCCAAAAGGGCCTCAGCCCTATTCGATCATTGGTCTAAACTTATCGGATGGAACATTGAGTCCTGACCCAAAGCAAGAATTTCAGGCATTAGTAGATTTCGAGAATACGGGAGACGAGCAGGAACGAGCGCTCCAAATCCTCGCGTTGGAAGAAACTCATACGAAGTATGTTGCGTTAAAGGGCAGGTATTCTATCGGTGAAATAAGAAAAATCTACAGAAACTCAAGCATTTACTTCCTTGCTATGAGAGAAAGCTTTGGTTTGCCAATATGTGAATTGCAGGCCTGCGGCAGTTATGTTTTTACTCCCTATTCGGAATGGGCGCCCTCACACTGGCTAAAGAAGGATGTGATGCAGCCTGGCCCCGGGGAACTGCCGAGCAATTTCGTCGTGTATGACAATGATAAGGATTTGCTCATTACGGAAATCAAGCGGGTAAAGGCGATGTACGATCCCAAGGAGGTCGTGAACAACTTTCACCGAAATCATAGGCATTTGTTCCATGGAGATTCCGAGGAATTGAAACGGTTCATACAGATGGTTGAACGTGGGCAAATCCATAGTAAGAGCCATGAGCAGTATGCAGGCATTGTGCATGCCGAGACATGCATGCATTAGCGTATGGCGATTGCAGGAACAAGCCGTAACCAAAGAGAGAGACGTACTGGTAAAGGAGCCACTGGTCAGCGGCTGTATACCTGCTTACAACGGAGTCGTCACATTGAGGATTGCCTGTGAGATGTGCATGTGTAAACATGTCAGGACCGGGAAGTCATCGTGGCCGATTTTCAGGCCGTACATGCACTATTTGACGGTCGGCGCAGTAAGAGGAAGAAGAAGAAATCTTTCCCTATTGCCGTCGGCTCATACCTCCTGGGTATATCCCCGCAAATTTACGGAGCGTTCCCAGTGCCCATAATTGTTAATCTGTCTTTCGCAAGTGTTCTCGGGTGAGTTCAACAGCTATGAGTTCACATATCCATGCCACAGATGCACCTTTACGCGTGGCGATCGTCGGGTGTGGTGCCATTTCTGAACAAGCCCACATCCCTGCGGCCGCGCGAGTCGATGAAGTACGACTGGTGGCGTTGGTAGATACAGATCTGGCTCATGTCAAAGCTCTTGCGGCTCAATTCAATGTTCCGACTGCAGTGTCGAGACTTCAAGACTGTTGGGATGACATCGATGCCGTCATTCTAGCGACCCCGCCGCATGTGCGGAAAAGCCTTGCCTGCCTGTCTTTTGACAAGGGCCTCCATGTGCTGTGTGAAAAGCCAATGGCGAATAGTTCAGCCGAATGTACTGAGATGATTGCCTCGGCGCGGATGGCAAAGCGAACCCTTGCAGTAGCGCACACCTATCGATTCTTTCCTAATCGTGCCTATGCACGAACACTCTATAAGAGTGGACGGCTTGGTCGGATGATTTCCGTACACATCGAGCAAGGCGACCCGTTCGGATGGCCGACTCGAACTCTATATACCTTGCGGCAGAATATGGTTCCTGGCGGTGTGCTATTCAACGAAGGCATCCATGCTTTAGATTTGCTGTGGTGGTGGTTCGGCGCCCCTGAAACTTTTGACTATCAGGATGACTCGCTCGGGGGACTGGAAAGCAATGTACGTCTCACACTGAAGTACAGGGAGGGAGGAATCGCACACTTTCGATTAAGTCGTACCTGCTCCCTAAAGAACGAGGTCACAATGCAGTTCGAGAAAGGGATTGTGGCGTTTCCGTTATACGAGATGGCGGGGTTAACGCTAGAGTTAAATGGACAGTCAAAGCAGTTGGTCGTTCACACCACTCCATGGGACTTCGTTGAAGTTGCAGCGAGACAACTCCAAGATTTCGCATCCGCAGCCATGCAAGGTCGTCCAGCAAGCGTCCCTGGTGATGAAGGAGCAGTTGCCGTTAACATGGTTGAATCATGTTACGAGAAAGCAACGCGACGTGTCCGTGCTGCAAGAACACCTCTTCCTGGAGTGACGTGGTGAATTACGCCGGCCTACATGTACTCGTGACTGGTGCAACCGGATTTATCGGCGCTAGGCTGGCGGAGCGGCTCGCTTTTGAAACGAAGGCCAGTGTCCGAGCCTTGGTGCGTGAGGTGAAAAAATCGGTATGGCTCACCCGGTCCCCCATGGAGTTGGTCGTCGGCGATGTCACGCAAAAGGCATCCTTAGAAAAAGCCATGACCGGTTGTGACATCGTATTTCATTGTGTGGGGATTGGGGGTTCGTTTGAGACCTGCATGGCTGTGAATGTAGAGGGAACCAAAAATGTCTTAGAAGCGGCCCAAGCCGCTGGCGTCAAACGAGTGGTGTATCTCAGCAGCATAGCGGTGTATGGTCCAAGCCTTCCTGATCATGCAGATGAAGCTGCTTCGTTGGTGCGTACAGGAGCGGCATATGGCGATTCGAAAGTCGAGGCAGAAGAGCTCATTTCGCGTTTTGTCCTCGACCATTCGTTGACCGTCATTGTTCTTCAGCCAACATTTGTCTGGGGGCCTCGCAGTGAATGGTTCACAGTCGATCCCATTCGACAGATGGCCAAAGGCACTTGGCAATTAGTCGATGAAGGGCGAGGGACCTGCCATGCCGTGTATGTGGATAATCTCGTAGATGCGGCGTTGCTTGCCGGCCATCGTCACTCAATCAAATCCGGAGAAAGATTTATCATTACAGATGATCAGCCTTGTACATGGGGTGAGTTTTGGCTTGCTCACGCTAAAATGATAGGCAAAAGTAGCCTCCCATCGTTTCCTTCGACAAAAACGACTAAGCATCCCATGAGAATACTCGACCGATGGCTCTGGAAGTTCCGAGACTGGCTCGGGGACCATTGCCCGGACACGGGACCGTTCCGATATGTGGTATTAGCTCCACGGTATGTTATCCGCAAGGCAGCAGGTCTTTGGGGGGGGCAGACCATCTATGGCGATTGGGATCTTGTGAAGTATGGACGGGTATACAGTTTAAGTGTGGAAAAGGCAAAATTGTCTCTTGGCTATGCCCCGCAAGTGTCGAGGGAACAAGGGATGCGAGAAACACAACAGTGGATGACGGACCAGGTTCAGGTCCGATAAGAGATGCTGTATGTTCTCATTGAATCGGTCTCTCTCTCTGGGATCAGATAATCCCCTGCAAATCGGCATTTTATCGACCCGTCGTATTGGTAGCGGCAATCGTAAGTGGTTGGGGCATGAACTATATAACACGTAAGTCCATTCGTCTATGTGCCCTCGTTGGTATTGGCGTGTTCATTTTGGGTGAGCTGGTTGTCCCCTGGTTCATTGAGCAGGCGTACCAGGGGGAAAGCCTTGGCTTTCTGAACACATTCATTACGGGACAGGCCCGTCACCCTGTAAGCTTCTATTTGAACACGTGGGCCAAAATATTTTGGCTAATAATGGGAGCTTACATAATAGTGGGACTGCTGGCCATTTTCCTGTTTGATGCGATGATCCGGCCAAAGTTTTATCATCGATTCTCTGCTCGCGCACAGGGTCTGATGATGCACGGAAAGTCAACCTTCAGAGTGTTCCTAGTCCTGACAGTTACAATGGTAAGCGGTAGTGTGACGCCGGTCTTTCCTCATGTTGCTGTAACGATTTCTGAAGCCCGGGTCGGCGCGATCACGCTCGGTACAGGATGGGGCACCTGGGATTTTTGGTGGCAGCAATACGTTCCGCGATTCCGGCTCACGTGGACTGACGAACAATGGAATTCGTACTTCAAGCTGCTGGAGGAGTCCGGGGGCGATTGGATAAGAGCAGACCTGTATTATGGGGACACGGAACCCCGTAATGACAATAATGATCCAGAAATCATCAACTGGGATGGCTTCACGTTTGAGTCCCCGAAGCTGAAGAGTTTGTATAAACTGCTGGATTATTCCCAAGCCAATGGCATCGATGTGACTCTGACCTATACCTATCTCCGATCCAATCACGACTATAACGAGGATCGGTTGACCGGCTGGTTGAGTAAGGAGGCTGTCTCTAAAGGATTTCCCGAGTTGTGGACGCGACCTAAGGATGAGCCGATCGACACACGTGAACTCGCAGAGAACTTGGCAGCGACCACCTATCATTTACTCAAGAATCGCAAGTACACATGCATTAAGCAAATATCACTCTATGTGGAGCCGGCTGAACAATGGACGAACGTTGACGGGTTTCGGGATACAAAGTTCCTAGGAAGACTGTTGGTAAAACTCGGAATACGAGACCAAGTGGCTATCCTTGCTCCTCAGACCAGCAGACACGTCGATGCTCAGGACGGAGATTATGATGTATTTGCGATCGAAGATTATGGAGCCGTCGTCAACTGGGCTACTCCCGAGAAAGGGCTGCAGAATCTCGATCCGATTTACAAAGACCTCGTAAGTCGGATAAAGCGCATGAAGCCGTCGATGGAAGTCGGTCTCACGGAATATGGGAGAATGTGGAATGAAGGCGCAAGGGATCCGCTGCCCTCTTTTCTTAGCACGCTCTCAGCTGCTTGTCTTGTGTTCGAATTGTACAACTCAGGCTTTGCGGGTACGCAGCGGTGGGCGTTTGACCCATTGTACCACCCCTATTGTTGTTTTGGCGTCATTTCGGTCGAAGGAGTACGGTACCCGCCAGTGGCAACAGAGGTGACGTTCGATACTACGGCTCCCATCATCACAGCCATGAAGCAGGGAGCCAAATTTATCAAGGTCCCTCAGACCTTTGAACCCCAGAGGCTGATTAACACCAACTTACCGCGAGGATCTACCGTCCACCAGGTTGAAGTTTATGACCCCATCAGCCCAGGCAAGGGCGTCTATGCCGTAGCGGCCAGAAACGAGAGCGGCAAGTGGAGAGTCGGGCTCGTCAATCTCTACGCCGGCGTTCGTGACGTTGAGGTCTTCTTCCCAGCCGATTCGTTGCCGGACTCACTCGTATGGGACTATTATGATGCGACAATGCCGCAACAGACTCTTCAAGGAAGTTCACCCACAATACGTGACCATAGCCTAACGCTGAGATTGCCCCCGCGTAGCCTGAGCTTCCTGCGCGATCAGAGCGTTTTGTGACTAAGCCTGCAGTATCTCCTCGGGAGGACATATTTTTCATTTGCCCCATTCAACCGTCCATGAAACTCGAAGACTCATAGGGGGCTAGACAGGTGAAATGAAGGTCGCGATTCTTGGGAACCGAGCGCCTGGGTATGTGAGGCCGATGGCTGAAGGACTCAATCGCATGTTCGCGGACATTAACGTGACAGCGGAGATCTTCTACGACGGACACGGCCAGCTGGCAAAGGTTCAGCCTGCGTTGAGTCAGTATCTTAGCAAGGCCACGCAGGGGTCAGCGATCAAGAATATACTCAAATATTTCCTCCGTGAGGCGCCTTCATTCTACCCGTTTCTGAAACAGATGAGGCAATTTGATGTCATCATCATCGTCAATAGCATCGTCCCCGCCTTTCTGAAGGAATTCTTCCGTGACGAAGCGGTGCGGTACTGGCTCCCCCAAACGCCGATCGTCCTCTACGACGTATTCTATTTACCCACCAGAGGTCCGTGGGGGAGGTGGCTACGTGAGGGCAATCCATCCAAGGGCGTTGCTCAGCCCGGTCATTGGGGGCCCGAGCGATATGATTGGTATCTGGTCGGTTCGGTGGTAAGCGAATGTCCCATGCCGTCCGGCCGCCAACCGTATTCTCTTGTTGAGCTCAACTTTGTCCATGATTCTCTACGTGTCGAACCGAAGAAGGAATTCCTCGCGCTTATCGACTTTGAAATTCCTGAACACATGGCTGAGCGAGCAGTTCAGGCTCTTGCCTGCGAAGAGACCAAGACGAAATATACGGTACTACATGGACGTTATTCCATGGTAGATATTCGGTCGCTGTACCGGCAAAGCAGTATCTTTTCCCTCGCGCATCGCGAGAGTTTTGGCCTTCCTATTTGCGAACTACAAGCATGCGGGAGTTACGTGTTCACTCTCCATTCTAATTGGTGTCCAGCGCACTGGTTGAAAGCAGATCTCGCACAACCAGGGCCGGGAACACTATCCAAGAACTTTGTCGTGTACAACAACGACAAGCAGTTTCTCATCAATGAAATAGAACGCGTGAGGTCCAGTTACGATCCATATGAAGTGCTGGACACATTCAAAAATACTCACCCGCAGCTCTACTGGGGAGACCTTGATGAATTGAAACAGTTCGTCCGGATGGTCGAGCGCGGCGAAATTCACAGCCAGTGCCATCGGGAATATGCGGATATTACTTGTGACTACACCGGGCCTTTTCCTGCATGACACCATTGTCCAACAGCATGCCCATAGATACTCCGTTAATTACCGTGGTCGTGCCTGCGTATAACCGGGCGACCACGATTACCGACTGCGTGCGGAGCGTCCAAGCTCAAACCTACACCAAATGGGAACTCATTGTTGTCGATGATGGGTCATCCGACGGCACACCTCAAGTTGTGGCCAAGTTGGCGCAGGATGATCCCCGCATACGGCTGATTCAGCAGCCGCGTAACGGTGGAGCGCAGGCTGCCAGAAATGCCGGGATTCGCGCAGGGACTGGCACTTGGGTTGCCTTTCTCGATTCCGATGACCAGTATCTTCCAGATAGTCTGGAAAGACGCATGAACCTGGCGAACAAGGAGAATGTATGCGTAGTCCATTCAGAATGTTATGTCATCAACCCTGATGGGACTAAGAAGATCTATCGCGTTCCACCCATTAGCGGCCGGGCCTATTCTACGCTCCTCTCACACGAAGGTCCTGTATTCCAAGGGCTTTTGGTGGCAAAGGATGCAATTCAGCGTATCGATTTATTGGATGAGCAGATCGTAGCCTTCCAAGAGTGGGACACGTCTATTCGTCTTGCGAGATATTATATTTTCGCATTTGAGACAGCTCCCACCTTTATCTATGATTGCCGACATGCCGACGCGATGTCGAAGGATTTGCTACGAGGGGGCCGAGGTTATGAACAGGTGTTCCGGAAGCACTTCTTTGCCATCCTGAGGCATAGAGGTCCTCGGGGGCTTGTCTATCACTATCAGGTTGCGAAGTGGTGGTATGAGGGGGGGAAGGATCAGGGAGCTGCCAGCCGCTGTGCCAGGTTGTCACGCCTTTGGTCGTTGTGCGACCTCAGATCGCTTCCTGGAAGGTTGCTCAGACGCCTCAAGATGTCGTCATAGAGCATGCCCAGGTGTACTCGGTGGCTGTGCTGTGCGGCGGGAATATGCGGCCTTAACCCCGCATGATTCATGAGCGCTTCTGCTGCAATCGCCGATCCGCTGCTCTTGGGCGTGAAGCGTCTTCGATGCGTGAAACGTCGTTCGTGAAGCGTATTTCGTTCCGGAGCCGGGCGCT
>JAWXBV010000219.1:0-16241 GCA_034440335.1 Nitrospirota bacterium
AAGATTCGAGGTCTCGCCGCCATGGACCACACACAGACTGGCTGCGGAGTTGGGGGACTTCAGGCACGCTCATTTATCCATTCCAATCTGCGCTGAACCTGTTTTGTATTGGCCACGACTTCCTTCTCGGCGGCATCCCGCTCCTCCGGATCGTTCGTCGCGATGTTCGACACCACGTGCCGAACCCAAAAGATATGCCCGACCCAGAGATCACGGAGGTTCTCCTGCATTTCCGCCACACGGGCTGGATTCGCATTCCCGTCCGTTCGTGTTCCGTAGTCGCAGCCTGCCAGGCCAACGAACGCGAGTACCAACGCAACAATAGATCGATGTATTGTATTCATACAGCCCTCCTTTGAAACTTGTCCAACCTGTGGTTGATAAATCCTGAGGAAGATTCCAATATCCTGCAGTGATAGTACGACCATAACAGTCGCATATGAAGAGACCGTGAACAGTCGATGAAGAATCCTTCATCATCCTAAATCAGGTTAGCCCTGATTTTCCAAACGGTCATCGCGAAATAGCGCTACAAGCGGAAGGAGCGAGTTTAATGAGATGGGGGGAAGGAAGTCGTTTGGGGTTCGAGGTTTTCAGAACCTCGAACTAGAACTTCAGCTTCGAGTCCCACCAGTCTCCCCCGTCTCGTTTGAGTCAGGTATCGGTGGTGGCAGCAGAAGATTCATTCTCCGTGCCGAATATTTCATAGCTTGTTAAGGGGATGGGGGCGAGGAGAATCTTCCGTGGCCTTGGCGGGGGGGTAGTGGCTTGAGGAATTTCGCAAGCTCCCCCTGCAACTTCCCCGAACATGGCCATGCAGGTGTATTCTAGCCCACATTATGTTCATTCCCAGTCGTTTCGAAGTCACATAGAAGAGCCTGTTGCACAAACCCCTTGATACTTAGGCAATGCTATGTATACTGTCTTCCCTCGTCATGACCGAAGGGAGGGTGCCAGGGGCTACAACTTTCTGCCGTGTGATCGTGAGGAACTGTTTCTGATGCCGCCGGCGTTGCAGGAGTGGCTGCCGGAGGGCGCTCTGGCCTGGGTTATCCTGGATGCGGTGGCCCAGATGGATCTGACGAAAATCGAGCGAACGTACCGAGCTGATGGCTGGGGCCAAGCGGCCTACGAGCCAGCCATGATGGTGGCGCTGCTGCTGTATGCGTACTGCCTGGGGGAGCGCTCCGGTCGCCAGATCGAACGGCTGTGCGAGCGGGATGTGGCCTTTCGCGTGCTCGCGGCCAATCAGCGGCCCGATCACACGACGATCGTCCGATTCCGTCAGACCCACGAGACCGCGTTGGCCACACTGTTCACGCAGGTGCTGACGCTGTGTGCGGCGGCGGGGTTGGTGAAGGTCGGAGTGGTGGCGTTGGATGGCACGAAGATCAAGGCCGACGCGGCGCTGGCGGCGAATCGGACCGCCGAGACGATTGCGGCGGAGGTGACGCGGATGCTGACCGAGGCCCAGGCCACCGATGCCGCCGAGGATCGGCTGTATGGGCCGGCGCAGCGGGGCGACGAACTGCCCGAAACCTTGCGGGATCGGCGGAGCCGACTGGCTCGGTTGCAGGCCTGCCAGGAACGGTTGACGCAGGAGGCGGCCACGGCCACGGTGCAGCAGCAGGCCAAGAACAAGGCGCGGCAGGCCGAGGAGGCCGCCACCGGGCGGAAGAAGCGGGGACGCACCCCGAAGGCGGCCGAGGCGGCAGCGGATGCCACGGCCAAGGCGAACGTGACGGACCCGGAGAGCCGCATCATGAAGACACAGGGCGGGTACGTCCAAGGCTACAATGCCCAAGCCATCGTGACGGAGGCGCAGATCATTCTCGCGGCTGCGGTCACGCAAGAGGAGAACGATGTCCGGCAACTGCATCCGATGCTGACCGAGGTGCAGGAGAATCTACAGGCCATCACGACCGCCCTAGCCGATGCCGGCTATTGCAGCGAGACCGACCTGACGGAGGCGGATCCGGCTGGGCCCGCCCTGTTGATTGCCACGAACAAGGACTGGAAACAGCGCCAGGCGCTGCGGGAGCAGCCACCGCCACGCGGCCGCTGTCAGAAGGGGCTGACGGCCCGCGACCGCATGGAGCGCACACTGCTGACGACGCGCGGACGCCGTCTGTACAAGAAACGCGGCCAGACGGTCGAGCCGGTGTTCGGACAGATCAAGAGCACCCGGGGCTGTGACCGGTTTATGCGACGAGGGAAGGCGGCCTGTGACAGCGAGTGGAAGGTGCTCTGCGCCACACACAATCTGTTGAAGCTCTGGCGAAGCGGGAAAGCAGCTTGGGCTGGCCAGCGCAGGGGCAGCGGACAGCGGCGGCTTGGCCGGGGAAGCGGGAAGAAGACAGGGGGATGACCCTCGCGAAGGCCACGCTCCATCGCAGGCTCGGCAGCGAGAAGCCCAGATGGGAACACAATACCTCAATGTCTGGTGACCAGAGGGCTCAATCATGGGTTTGAGCAACAGGCTCAGAAGCAAAGCCGGGGGTAAGGGGCACGAGATGAGGTGGGAGACATTGCTCCAGGTCACCCTCTAACCCGGTCCATCTCGCCTGAACATCTGGATTACAGAAGAATCGCACCTGAGTAAAGTTGGTGGACAGCTTGCTACCGACTTTGTACTGGGATATGAATGCTGATGGCACCGGCAAGATCGCCTTCCTTGGCGCCCTCCCGTGGATAGCCTGAAATATCCAAGATGCCTCTGGGCTCGCCATGACAGGCTAGGCAATCTTGCGAATAATATAAAGGAATCAGGGCTCTCAGGGTCTGTTCATTGTCATTCCATTCCATGATGGAGGTGTCAACGGCCGGTTGCGTAGCCAGCCGTTTCAACATGTTTTCTTCATACGCATCGGGCGTGTTTTTCAAATTCCTTGGATTCAGTGCTGTTTGCTTTATTTTCACGTGAGAGCGATTGGAGAACTTTCGAGCAGCTTGGCTGCCAAAGGTGGCCGGAACGAAATTCTTATACCCAATGCCTCGTTGATTGATCACAAGTTGTGCATCAGCCACCACCTCCTTGCTTGACTGAAGCAATTGCGGCAGTAATTCTTTCGCGAGAAAGGGAAGATGTGAGGGGAGATGCTTCAGATCAATGTGTGTCTGCTGGATAAACTCATCGACAACCTCATATTCAAATACCTCAGGGGTAAACCCTTTATCGCCTTTCCGGGGATCATTAATTAGCGTTTGATTGCGATCGACAATGAGACGTCCGACATTCAGCAGCGTGGCTAACTGTTGGGCGGTTTTTTCGGTTTCTTCACGAAGCGCCTGCGCCCAAACAATACTTGACCACACAAGAACAAACATAAAACTCATGGATATGAACAGCCACACTCGAGATTTCATCGGCATTTCTTTCTTGCTCACCGTCCGGTTGCGAAACGACACTGTCCCTGGTCGTAATGTTCCGGCACTTTCGAAACTTCAAACGGTAGACCTTCTAGGGTTGCCCGTCGAGTCGGCGCATAATCTTCTTCTAGCCAACGCCTGCGCATATGCTCCAACCGCCCCAATTCTTCTAACCGATACAGCAAATTGTTGAGGAACCACTGCAGACGTCTGTGTTCTTCGACCGTAACAATGGAAAAGGATTCCTGAGTGAGGATCAAGGGCGTTCCATCGTTTCGTGTGAGGAGGCGCCAGTCCGGCCACACGCGCTTCGTCACATAATCGAGGATGGAATGTTTGGACAAAATCACATCAATGCGTGGATCCTTCGCCTCCACTGCGGCTGGAAGCGAATCGCAGATGAGCAACCGAATATTCTTAAGATTGGCTTCTGCATAGAGGTGCGAGGTTCTCCCCCTCTGCGCGGCAACGGTTAAACCTGAAAGCCCTGCATGGATCGCCGTAAGCGTGTCAGGGTTTCCAGCTTGATGTTGAAACTGCGTCCGTACTTTCTCAGCCACTTCCGGATTTTGGATCATGGCCCCGATGCCGCCGTTATGAAAATACGGAATTGAGTACCACAGGCCAGCAGGTCTTGCGCCAGGAACATTCCCACCGATAGATGAGACAAAAAGATCGAGGTGCCCTTCATTCATCTCGATGAAGAGATCACGGAACCTGGTGAGGTGCAATGTAGGAACGATGGGTTTCTGACCGCCACAATATGTGGTCAGAGCGTCGGCCACCTCACGGATCAGCTCCACATCGAGGCCTGTAACACGAACCCCTTCATCGGTGAAAACAGCTGGAAATACAAAGGGACGAAACGGTTCAACAGAAATTCCAACACGCAACTGCCCTCGCGAGCAGATAGCAGACATTTCGTCGCGTGCAAGAGGCTGTACCAGTTCCACAGCATCGAAGATAAGTCCACATCCTTGCAGAAAGGATCCAAGCGCTAACAGGAACACGAGTGTGCCTTGTGAGCCGTATTCCTTCAGGCTATACCATAGCCTCCGTATCATCAATCTTACGCTTATGATGGGCTCACCAACAATCATACTGTTTAGAATCGAACTCCGGTAGTAAAGAGCCATTGTTCTGACAAGTCGGACTTACCTTTGAAATCAATTTCAAGTCGTATGTATTGCAGCCCCATATCGACCGAAAATCCTCGAGCCACAGGGAATCGCACTCCCACCTGGCCTCCATAGAGATAGCCTGGGGAATTAGCATCTCGGCCCGGGATTGTTCCTCCAACCAGTGCTCCAAGATATGGCACCGTCCGGTCCTCCAGCGGTCCAAAGAGAGCATGTCGAATCATACGATTGATCGGGTAGTTTTTTGGAAAATCCAAGATATCAATGAAATTATTCCAGCGGGGATTGAGATACAAAGAATTTTGGTCCGTAGTAAATGTAGGGGTATGCTGACTATAGTATTGATAGACTGTTCTCACCTCAATGTTGCCGTAGCGAAAGGCAGTGAGTCCAGCCTGGGCAGCAATGACTCTGGTCTGTGGCGCAAATGTTCGCTGATTAAACGAGACGTCAAAATTAAGTGGACGAATTGGAAAAAATTCTGGAATCGCCTCTCCGGCTACCGCGTAAGATGGAAGTGCCGTTGCAAACAGGACACTGGCGAATACCAATACGGCTCGGGATGGAAATCGGCGGATAGATATCAGTAGCCATTCAGTGCCGAGCCTACGACGGGAGGGAAGTAAACCTGAAACAGTATATTGACCAACTGAGCGAGAAGCCCGCCTACCTGGGCGCCCTGCCAACTGCGTCCAGGTTTGTCGTAGCGGCGAATCCGCGATTCCAGTGGATGTGTTCATGAATAATGCGGAATAGCTATTCTTTCCTCTGAATCGACAGTGGCGTCGCCGTCACTCTTCAGTCATGAAAACTTGCTTGGAAACTGCTTGGCCAACGCCGTCGTCATCGTATCTGCAATGATATAGATGTGTTGTCGCATCATCGACCAGGTTTCATCAGGATGCGCATAGTCCTTTTTCTTGTACTGGTTGATTTGGAGCACATGGTGGGCTCCATGGGCCGCGATCAACCCACGGACAGTGTCTTTCTTCAGATGGGGATTGAGTCCGCTGAAGAATACGCCCAAGTCTTCACTGTTCGACGCCAAGCGGGCCAACGCAGCATCCTGCCGGGTCTTATCCCCTGCGACGGTAGCTTCTGAGTACTCCCTTACTGCACCGATGTTGATGTCCAGCAGGTTCAGGAATTTCTGCGATGCGGCTTCACCGTAAAACGGCATAATCGTATTCGCAATCTGTCGCGTATTGGCGTCGACCTCCTTCTTGACGGCATTGCGCTCCGCCAGGCTGCTCTTCGCGCTATCTCATACGGCATGCTGCACCCAATAGATGTGCCCAAGCCAAAGCTCACGCAAGGTCTGCTGCAGCTCCGCCACACGGGCTGGATTCGCCCATCCGGCTGCGCGCGACTCGACGTCACAGCCCATGAGGGCGCCGAGGACAAGTACCAATGCTGCCATGGACTGACATGTTTTACCAAAGCCTGCCAGAATGCCCCGCCCAGTAGGGCGGGGTATGAATGGCAGCCCGTAGCGAAGCGGAGGTAAGTTCCCTCTTGGTTTACAAAAGCCCCGCCTGGAAGGACGGGGTTCTTTACTCATAAACCCCTCCATCGAATCGCCTCCACGTCGCAGCGGAATCACGGATGGTCAGAACCCCCGAGAATGTGTGCGGTACGAAGAACCTGCGCTCGTTATGAAAACTTGGTTGGAAACTGCTTGACCAACGCCGTGGTCAAGGCATCGGCAATGACATAGGCATGCTCGCGCATCATCGGCCAGGTCGCCTCGAGCCGCACATATTCTTTTTTCTGATACAAATTGATTTGGAGGACATGGTGCGCTCCATGCGCTTCAATCAGGCCTCGGAAAGCGTCTTTCGGCAGATAGGGATTGACTCCATTGAGGAAGAGGGCTATGTCGTCAGCATTAGCCGCCAACCCGGAAAGCGCCTCGTCCTGCCTGTCCCTGTTCCCCGCGGCCGTGGCCTCGGAATATTCTTTGACTGCAGCAACATGGCCCACCAGTAGGGTAAAGAATTTTCCAGACCTCGCTTCGCCATAGAACGGCGTCACCAAAATCGCAATCTGTTTGGCATTGGCCACGACATCTTTCTCAGCAGCAGCCTGTTGGGCAGGATTCTTCGTCGCGTTGTAGAGCACAAAGTGCTGAACCAAAATGATGTGCCCGAGCCAGAGATCGCGGTGGGCCTGCTGAAGTTCCGCCACACGGACTGGATTCGTATCACCGAGGACTCTCGACTCCTGTTCGCAACCCAACAGGCTAACGGACAGGAGGACGAATATCGCGAAGGACTGGTATATCTTGTTCATAAAGCCCTTCCTATTTTTTCCCACTCTTCCCCTGTCAAGACTTGGCCAAGATGGTTTGGAATTCATGGTCTCTTTGGCACCCACCGACTATACCAGTCGTATATGAAGGAATCGTGAACGGATGATGAAGAATTCTTCATCATCCTGGGTAGTCGTCGCTCATACATCACGCAGGCGAGCGTGGGGCTTCGAGTTCAAGATGGGAAGGCTAGCAGTTTAATTGAAGCAGTAGATCCTCTGTACCAGCGATCTCAATCGAGGTAACGACCACGCGGTGCGCTTCCCTCCAAATCATCGCGGGCGACGACAGTGCCCACCGGTCATGGGAACTCGCTCGGAAACTGCTTGACCACCGCCGCCGTGAGCGTGTCGGCGATGAGATAGACATGTTGTCGCATCATCGGCCAGGTTGCCTCCAGGTGCGCATAATCCTTTTTCTTATAGAGATTGATTTGGAGGACATGGTGCGCTCCATGCGCCGCGATCAGGCCCCGAATGGTGTCTTTCTGCAAGTAGGGATTGGCTCCGCTGAGGAATTCTGCGATATCGTCGGCATTGGAGGCAAAGCGGGCAAGCGCGGCATCCTGCAGGGGTGTGCTCCCCGCAACAGTGGCGTGGGAGTAGGCTTTGACTGCTGCATAATGACCGGCCAGCAGGGTAAAGAGTTTCTCAGACCTTGCTTCGCCGTAGAAGGGCATAAAGGTGCTCGCAATCTGTTTGGCGTTGGCTAGAACCTGCTTGTCGGCAGCATCCCGCTCCGCCGGGTTGTACGTCGTGTTGTACAGCACGACGTGCTGAGTCAAAAAAATGTGCCCGAGCCAGAGATCGCGAAGGCCCTGCTTCATCTCCATCTCACGGTCGAGATTCGCATCCACGCCTGCTCGCGATTCACCCTCACCGCCCACCAGGCCCACACACGCGAACACCAGCACTGCGAGAAACCGATATATCTTGCCCATACAGCCCTCCATCGAGACGTGTTCCAAGTCGGCGTTCAAATCTGGTTTCCCACAGTCCACGAGAACGAGTTCAGTGTCTCGTAGGGGATAATGTGACCATACCCATCGCATATGAAGGGAGGGTGAAGGGAACACGAAGAGTTCTTCATCCTGCTCAATGCGTCTCTCGTAATTCGCGCATGTCGCGCACCGCTTGCTTGTTTCGCTCACCATTCACGAACGACGCGCACGCTCCGCGAATCTGCGACTGACGTAGACGAGTTCCAGGATCATGCAGGCTCGCGACTGATCCTGCCAGCTAATTGTGCATTGCTGCCGCGCGTGGTGTGCCTGTCGAAGAATGGGAACGGACTATCGGCTGGTTGTCTGAGTCACAAAGAAGATGGCAGAACGATGAGGATTCCTGGTCCTTGCGGGCTACGCAGGAGTCGTCTGGTGAGTCGGGAGCGGCAAACGCAGAGTAAAGACTGAGCCTTTATCGACTTGGCTTGTGACCGAAATGCTTCCGCCGTGGGCTTCCGCGATTTCCTTGACGATGGGCAACCCCAGTCCGGTGCCGCCGGCATCTTTTGCCCGAGCCCAATCGGTCCGATAAAATCGCTCGAAGAGATGGGGGAGATGTTCCGGCTCGATCCCATGGCCTGTATCCTCAACAGCGACAGCGACCCCTTCCCCTGTTGCCTGCAAGCGTACGGTGACGGCTCCCCCGGACGGCGTGTAGTGCAGCGCGTTGTCGAGGAGATTGATCAGCGCCTGCTTGAGCCACTGCGCATCCCCGAGGACCGGCGGGACCGATTGAGATTCAAAGGACAATGTGATTCGACGGTCATCGGCGAGCAGGGTCAATTCATACACAATATCTTGAATCATCGGTTCCAGTGAAAGCGGCACGAGGTGTACGGGCGGCTTGCCGCTCGTGAAATTTGCGAGAGTCAACAGGGAACGGGTCAGGGCAATGAGACGTCCCACCTGCTCAAGATTGTTGATGAGGGCTTCGCGATATTCCTCGGATGTTCTGACTTTCATGAGGGCCACATCCAGATTGCCCTGCAAGATAGTTAAGGGGGTTTTCATTTCGTGGGCGGCAATGTCGCAAAACCTCCGCTGAATTTCACCGCTCCGCTGGAACCGGTCCATCACAGAGTTGAACGCGTGGGTCAGCCGACGGAACTCCTGATAGGGTGAATCCAGAGTGAGTCGTTTTCCCAGATCGGCTTCTGACATCGTTTCAGCGGAGGTGCTCAACACTTCGATCGGCGTCAGCACGGTCTTGGCCAGCCACCCACTGCCGACCCAGGCGACGAGAAGGATGGTCCCGGATCCAAGGGTCAGCAGGATCACGAGACCAATCAGTGTCTCCCGGTACAGCAACAATGATGCCTCGGCCTGCAGAATGTATCGTACTGGGCCTTGCCGGGGAATCGGAACGAATAGCTGTCGTACAGACTTGTCATCCAACAACGACTCAGCAGTTTCATACAGGGTGTTCCCGAGACGGACCTGTTCGAGGACGCGATCGGAAATCGGCGCCTGTGCCACCGCGTTGGGACTGTTCCAGACCAGTCGGCCATCCGGGGAGAAGATTCGAAGAGAATGAGTCACCTCACGCTCTTCATGGTTGCCTCGGATCACCTCGGCTGCGGGCGCATAGTCCTCGTCGGAGCGTTCGATAATGTTGGGATGTTGCTCAACGAGCTTGACCATCGTCTCCGCCAACCCATACAACCGACCATCCACAAAGCGGCGCAACAAGGCGTCGCCTCCGGTGTAGGTCAGAACAGAAAAAACCAGGAGCAGCGTTGCCATCAGAATGAGCGCAGACTGGCGGATCAAACGATGAAGAGATTTCATGCGGCCGGTTCCGTCTCTTCCAACATGTATCCCGCGCCGCGCACCGTGGCAATCAATTGGGGTGAAAAGTCCCGGTCGATCTTCGCGCGCAATGCCCGAATATGGGCGTCCACAATGTTGGTCACGGGGTCATAGCTGATGTCCCATACATGTTCGATGATCGCCGTTCGCGTCAACACTCGATTCTTGTTTCGCAAGAGGAACTCCAGCAACGCATACTCTTTATTCGTCAACGGAATTTCTTGTCCTGCCCGCCACACGCGGTGAGAAGCCGGATCCAACTCCAGATCGGCGGCTTTAAGACGGATCAATTGTTGCGGCCCTCCTCGGCGCAGCAAGGCCCGAATTCGAGCCAGCATTTCTGCGAACGCAAACGGCTTCGGCAGAAACTGATCCGCGCCGGTATCGAACCCGGAAATCTTGGCCTCCAAGGTGTTGCGCGCGGTCAACAACAACACCGGAGTCATGTTGCCCGTGGCCCGGACACGGCGGCAGAGCGTCAGCCCATCCAGCTTGGGTAACATGATGTCGAGGATTAAAAGATCGTACGGATTCCCCAACGCGAGTTCCAGCCCTTCTTCGCCATCGGCGGCAAAGTCCACCGCGTACTGCTCCTCTTTCAATCCTTTCCGGATGAACTGCGCAAGGTTCAGATCGTCTTCAACCAGCAAGATTCGCATAAGCTTCCTTACTTCTATCTAGCGCGTCCTTAACCCACACCATTATGACAGCTCTTCATTGACCGGTCACTCCCGCGCAAGCGTGACCGAGCAGGCAAGGCATTCCTGTTGCACATGCCCGGAAGATTACCGGGCTCTACTCCCTCCAGCTCATTTCAAGGGAGTGGCAGAGGCTGCTCCTTACTGCGCGCATCGTTCTCACCCACCCAACCCTGACCGCGTCGAGACGCGGTCTTGTCCCAGGCGAGCATATTCCCCTATCACTCAATGCCCCTTCCAAGCTCCCTTGTTTTTCTCTCTTGGAAGGACACCCATGTTGATCTACGTGCGGCCGTCGAACGAGGTCCTTCTCAGGGCGCGCGTTCCGGGAGCACAGGACCAACGTGGGTGCCCTTCCAATCCTTTGCTACTGACCACTCCTCCTCTTCTCTCCGAGTTCGCCCCTCAGCTCTTCAGGAATGGCGGCCTGCTTGATCTCGCACTGCACGCGTCCAACGAGGGGAGCATGCGACCGCGCGTTGCGTGAGCACAGAGACTACCCCAATGGCCCTTTCTGCTCTGTTCTTTTACCTCTCTTCTCGGAAGGGTGGCCTGGTCGATCCTCCATTGCGCGCGTCGAACGAGCACAGTCCTATCGTGCGCGTTCCGCGAGCAGGAGGGCGACCAGGCTCTCCTCCCTACTACGTTTGACTTCGCCTTCCCTGCCCTCCTAGAATCCCGCCATGGCTTCGTCCTTCGTGCACCTCCATCTCCATACTCAATTCAGCCTCCTTGACGGCGCAAATCAAATCGAGCCGTTGGTCCAACAGATCAAAGCCTTTGGCCAGCCGGCCGTCGCCATGACCGACCATGGCAACATGTTTGGGGCCATCGAATTCTACCGCAAAGCCAAAGAGGCAGGGATCAAACCCATCATCGGGTGCGAGGCGTATATGGCGCCCGGCAGTCGCTTGGCTGCCAAAGACAGTGGCCTTGCCAATAACGACTACTATCACCTGATCCTCCTGGCTCGAAACCTGACAGGCTATCAGAATCTGATCAAGCTTGTCAGTAAAGCATATCTTGAAGGATTCTACTATAAGCCACGGATGGATAAAGAAATTTTGAAAGAACATCATGAGGGACTCATTGCACTCTCTGGCTGCCTAAGCGGGGAAATTCCCTACCTCATCGGTCAAAAAGATATGGCTGGCGCCATGGCGGTGGCGGGGGAGTTTCAGGAAATCTTCGGGAAGGAACATTTCTACCTTGAGGTGCAGGCCAACGGGTTGGACCACCAGCGAGTGGCGAACAGCGGCCTCCTCGAAATCGCCAAGAACATGGACATCCCGCTGGTCGGCACCAATGATTGTCACTACCTCAAGAAAGAAGATTTCAGGCCGCACGAACTGATGCTCTGCCTGCAAACCGGCAAGACGATCAGCGACCCTCATCGCATGAAATTCGATACAGATCAGCTCTATGTAAAATCGACAGAAGAAGTCACGTCCGCCTTTATCGAGTTCCCTAACGCCGTCGCCAATACCTGCCGGATTGCGGACAACTGCGATCTCCAACTGGCGCTGAATAAGACGCACCTTCCGCAATACACCGTGCCCGAAGGGTTTACGCGGGAAACCTATCTGGAGCGCCTGGCGTTGGACGGATTGGCGGCGAGGCTGAGAGAACGCCCCAGCCAGATTCTGCCGGCTGCGTATGAGTTGCGCCTGCGTGAAGAACTGACGATCATCTGCTCGATGGGGTTCGCCGGCTACTTCCTCATCGTATGGGATATCATCAAATTTGCCCGATCGCGCCACATTCCGGTCGGACCTGGCCGCGGCTCTGCTGCCGGCAGTCTCGCCGCCTATGCACTACGCATCACGGACCTCGACCCCCTTGTCTACACCCTCTTATTCGAACGGTTCCTGAATCCCGAGCGCGTGTCCCTCCCCGATATCGACATGGATTTCTGTATGGAACGACGGGGCGAAGTCATCAACTACGTGGTCGATAAGTATGGGAAGGACCATGTGGCCCAGATCATTACGTTCGGGACGCTCGGGGCAAAAGCCGCGATCCGCGACGTGGGCCGCGTGTTGGAGATTCCCTATGCAGAAGTCGATCGTGTCGCCAAGCTCGTCCCCAATCAACTCAACGTCACGCTCCAACAGGCGATCGACCAAGAACCGAAACTGCGCGATCTGATCGAAACCGATACGCGCGTGAAGGAGCTGATGGGCATCGCGCGCTCCCTCGAAGGGTTGGCGCGCCATGCCTCGACCCATGCAGCCGGCGTGGTGATTTCTGAAGGTCCGCTCACGGACCACGTACCGCTCTACAAAGGGGCCAATGACGAAATCGTCACCCAATATTCGATGGGAGACGTCGAGAAGATCGGGCTCGTCAAATTCGATTTCCTCGGCCTCAAAACCCTCACGATGATCAAACGCGCCGAGACGCTGATCAATGAGCGGCATCCCGATCGTCCACCGTTGGTCATGGAACAGATGCCGTTCGACGACCCCAAAACGTTCGCCCTCCTCTCGTCAGGAAAGACGATCGGCCTCTTCCAGTTGGAAAGCTCCGGGATGCGCGATCTCCTGACCGGACTGAAACCGGACCGCTTCGAGGACATTATTGCCATCATCGCGCTCTATCGCCCTGGCCCCATGGACCTCATTCCCGACTTCATCAAACGCAAACAGGGTAAGATTCCGATCGCCTATGAAGTCCCTGAACTCGAACCGATCCTGAAGGACACCTACGGGGTCATCGTCTATCAGGAACAGGTGATGGCGATTGCCAACAAGGTGGCCGGCTTCTCGCTGGGCCAAGCCGACATTCTCCGTCGCGCGATGGGCAAGAAGAAGCCGGAAGAGATGGAGAAGCTGCGCGCGCAGTTCCTGGTCGGCGCCAAGGCGAATAAGATTCCCGAGAAGAAAGCGGACAAGCTCTACGAACTGATCCAGAAATTTGCAGGCTACGGGTTCAACAAGTCGCACGCCGCAGCCTATGCCGTCATTTGCTACCAGACCGGCTATTTGAAGACGCACTATCCGACCGAGTTTATGGCCGCCCTCATGACAACCGATATGGGCAACGCCGACAAAATCGTCGGCTACTTCACGGAATGCCGCGACCTCAACATCAAGGTCCTGCCCCCAGACGTGAACGAAAGCCATAAGAACTTTACCGTGGTGGACCACGCGATCCGATTCGGCCTGGCCGCCATCAAGAACGTCGGTGAAGGCGCCGTCGAATCGATCATCGAAATCCGGAATACGCAGGGCCCTTTCAAGTCCTTCTTCGAGTTCTGTCGCCGCGTCGATCTCCACAAGGTCAATAAACGAATGCTCGAAGGATTGATCAAGACCGGCGCATTCGATTCGACCGGCGCGAAGCGCTCTCAACTGGCCGCCGTGCTGGATCAAGCCGTCGAGGATGGAGCGGCTGCGCAGCGCGAACGTGATAGGGGACAGACCAATATTTTCGGCGACGAGCTGAACGGACATGCCTCTGAGGAACATCTGGCTATGCCGCCGCTGCCGAACATTCCGGAATGGGACCAAAGCGAGCGATTGAAACATGAACGAGAACTGACCGGCTTCTATATTTCCTCCCATCCACTGGCGCGCTATGAAGCCACCATCCAAGCGCTCGCCACCGCCACCACCCTCAGCCTGCCGGACCTGTCGGACGGTCGCGAGGTCAAACTCTGTGGAATCATCACGACCGTCAAAAGCATGCTGACCAAGAAGGGCGATCGGATGGCCTACCTCACCTTGGAAGATCTCCTGGGCGTTACGGAGGTCATCGTCTTCCCCGATCTGTACAAGCATGCCGCAGATCTGGTTGTGCCTGAACGCCTCGTGCGCATCACAGGGACGGTGGATCGAGGAGATAAAGGCACCAAGATTCGAGGGAACAAGATTGAACCCCTCGCTGAGGCGCACGCGCAGGCAATCAAGCGGGTCTATCTTCGACTGACGGATCGCGCAGGCGCGGAGGAACAGCTCCCGCGTCTGCGTGAGGTCCTGTTGCGTCATCCGGGAAGCACGGCGGTCTCACTTACCGTGAGTATGGACTCAACGCTGGAGGCCGAGATCGCTCCCCTCCCCCGCCTGACCGTCAGTCCCAGCGAACGATTTGTGGCAGATATTGAAGAAGTGCTGGGCAAAGGGGCTCTTATTCTGTTATCGTAACCCCTACACTTCAGGGAAGGGTATGGGTAGGCCCCTCCCCCCATATATCGATAAGTAGACGCCTATGCGCGATTACCTCGAATTCGAAAAACCGATCCGCGAGATCGAAGAAAAGATCGAAAAACTCGCGACCGCTCCTGTCGGAAAATCTGCTCCCCAGGACGAGATCCGCAAGTTGCGGATGAAGCTGGCCCAGGTCGAAGACACGCTGTACCAAAAACTGACTCCCTGGCAGCGTACGCAACTCGCCAGGCATCCCCAACGGCCCAGCACCCTCGATTACATCAATTATCTCTTCAGGGACTTTTTTGAATTCCATGGGGACCGCTCATTCGGCGATGATCGTGCCATCGTCGGAGGCTTTGCTCGATTCAATGACCGATCGATCATGGTCATCGGCCATCAAAAAGGGAAGACCCTTAAAGAGCGGATGCAACGGAACTTTGGCATGCCGAACCCAGAAGGTTACCGAAAGTCCCTGCGTCTCATGAAACTGGCCGAGAAGTTTGGGCGCCCGATCGTAACGTTTATCGACACGCCGGGAGCCTATCCCGGCATCGGCGCCGAAGAACGCGGCCAGGCCGAAGCCATTGCCCGCAGCCTGTTTGTGATGTCCCGACTCGCCGTCCCGATTATTTCCATCGTCATCGGTGAAGGCGGCAGCGGCGGGGCGCTCGCATTGGGCGTCTCAGATCGCGTCCTGATGTTGGAGCATGGAATCTATTCGGTGATTTCACCGGAAGGCTGCGCGGCCATCTTGTGGGATGATCCGACTAAAGTTCCCGATGCCGCCACTGCCCTGAAAATGACGGCAAAAGATCTGGTCGACCTCCATATCGTGGATGAAGTCATTCCCGAGCCGCTCGGTGGCGCCCATCGCGACCTCAATGCCATCACCGATCGAGTCGCCAAATCCCTCAGTAACCAACTCTCCCAGCTCATCGATCTCCCCCTCCCTCAATTGCTGGCTCAACGCGACCATAAATACCGCTCCATCGGAGCCGTTGAAGGGCTCGTCGCCATTCCCCAATAGCTCGCTCGACCATCCGCGCTTCAGCCGCTATCCAGGCACCCCTCTACACCATTCGCGCTCTTCTCTCACCCACACTGTTCGTGACGGTACGATGACAATCCTGAATTATGTGAGCGAACGATCCACACCGGGGCTGGGTCCATCATAAAGACAACAGAGAAGCGGGAAAGAATGTCATGGGGTATGAAGCTACCCGCAGCAGCCTACTCCGCCGAAGTAGCCACTTCGGCTACGAAGGCCGGAAGCTGCGGGGTATCTTGCGAAATTCTCCGAAGCCGCTACCCTCCTTCGCCAAAGCTACGGAGGGTTCTCCTCGCCTTCATCCCCGTAGCAGCCTACTCCGCCGAAGTAGCCGCTTCGGCTACGAAGGCCGGAAGCTACGGGGTATTCGGCGAAGGAGAATAAAGGGATTCTTAGCCTCACCCTGAGCCCTCGACATCACTGTGCGTTCAGCAGGGCCCTGTACCGATCACGCCACCGAACACATCCGCGAAGAACATGAGGCTCGCGCGCAGGCGGACGAATCGTTGCGCAACGCACAGAGCGAGCGTGATCGCCATGTGCAGGAACAGACCACCGAGCTGCAGTAAACCAGCCAGAATCTCCAACACACAACGACCCAGCTGCGGACGATCATCCTATAAACGGCAATTGAAGCAGAGTACTGCTCCGTTATAGTCTTGGTGGGAGCGGAGTGGCGGCGTATTTGTTAGTACGAAGGGAGTCACCCAATG
>JAWXBV010000220.1:0-23780 GCA_034440335.1 Nitrospirota bacterium
CTCCGGCGTGATCACCAAGGCCGCACGGCTCGTCCACATGCCGCGGAGTATAACCGACCACAATCACATTGTCAACCTATGCGTGAGACACTACACTAGAGTGCCCTTAGCGTTTAAGGACGATATCGCGCACGACTTTGCCGCTTGGACCGAAGGGCTGTTCGGGCTTGCCATTGAGTTCCGCCTTGACACCACCGGCGTTGCCGAGTGTGAGGATAAATTGATCCTGGCCTTTCCATCTGGCCTTTTCCCCAGGCCGAAGCAAGGCCTCTTCTGGACTACCCCCATCGATTTGCACAACGACCCAACTCAGCTCTGTCGCCTCAAGGTCGAGCACCAACTGTCCGTCCGTTGCCTCAGACCCTTCAAGTGAAATCCCTCCCAGCGGTCCGTCACTCCCCAGCGAGGCAGGAGTCGGGGTCCCCCGTTCCGACATAATCGAGGCCGTGGACGGTGCGCTCGTCACTGGCCCAGCACCATTTCCTTCACCCACCTTGGCCTGCACAACAGGGGAATCGCTGGGTTTCGACTTGGGGACAGGCGGCGGAACCGCCTGAACCGCCGAAGGCGGGAGAGCAGGCGGAACAGGCAAAACCACCTCGTCCAGCTGACGTGGCGGTGCGTCGTGAGGTTCTGCAATTGGTGGAGCGATCCGCTTGGATGTGGTTGCTGGAAGGTCTGAGCTCGAACGACGGACCAAGAGCGATGACTGTTCCCGGCTCAAGAGGAAGATGAGCGTGAGCACCGCGATCCCGATCGCAATGGCGACGGCCTTTCGATTGGATTGGCGCTTCCGTTCTTCTTCCGCCTGCTTGACTTTCAACCGTTCCCGCTCGCCTAGCTTGTCGTAATAGGCGCCTGCCGATTGATCGAATCGGTGGACCGCATCGTCTTCATCGAGCCCGAGAGACCTGGCATAGGACCGGACAAAGCCTCGCGCAAACACTTGATCGGGCAACTTGGCAAAATTCCCTTCTTCCAACGCCTTCACAAAATCCGATCGAATTCTCGTCTTCGCCGCGACTTCATCGATCGTAAGCCCCTTGGCCTCTCGCACCTGTTTAAAGAATTCGCCGATGGCTTCCATGCGTGTCTCTCTACGGCTTAAGCCGTGTCAGCAGTTCCTTCGCGGCTTCGGCATACTCGCCGCCTTTATCGAACGTCATCACCTTGGCCAGCGTGTCCTTTGCGCGCCGTTCGAAACCCAACTTGTAATACGTTCGCCCCAACTCCAAGTGTACCAATGCCGGGGGAACGTTGGGTGGGTTGACCACTAACGCATCCTCAAACGCTTCCATCGCACCCTGGTAATCACGCTCATGGGCCAACGACCGGCCGAGATGGAATCGGGCCAGATCCGGCGTGGCATATAAGGGATTGGTCAGCGCCTGGCGAAATGCGGCGATCGCTTCCGTCCACCGCCCCTGGTTCTCCATGACCTGTCCCAAATACGTGTATGCTTCCGAGTAGTTCTCATCAAGCTTCGTCGCAGTCGTCAATTCGGCTTCGGCTTGGGGCAATTTACCCTGCAGCGCCAAAATATGGCCGAGACCGTATCGTGCTTCTTTGTTGTTCGGGTCGAGCTTCACGGCCTTTTGAAACGACACAAAGGCCTTCTGCTGATCATGCTCCAGACTCGCGATACCTTCCTGGTAATACCCTTGTGATTTCCGTATCGCACCTTCCGATGTCGCACAGCCAGGTAGCCATCCAATCAACAGCGCCAACACACACAACGAACGCACAACTGGTCGAACGATCGAACCGGCGAGGAGATCCTGCATCACGAAATGTCCTCGAAATGAGTCAACCGCTTAAAGGCTCGAAACCGTTCTTGAATCTCTTTGTAATCCAGGATTCGCAAACGGTCAAGACTAAAGGCTTCTACTGCAAAGGACGCCATGACGCTCCCGAAGATAATCGCTTGCTTAAACGCCTCGACCGAACGATTGCCGGTGGCCGTCAGGTAGCCCAGGAAACCGCCGGCGAAGGTATCCCCCGCACCAGTGGGATCGCGCACGTCTTCAAGCGGAAACGCCGGAGCGCCGAACACGTGCTTCTCGTTGAACATCAAGACCCCATACTCCCCACGCTTGATGATGAGGTGCTTCGGTCCACGCGCGAGTATTTTTTGTGCCACCTTCACCAGATTCGTATCTTCACCCAACGCCCGGGCCTCGCCATCGTTCACGATCAGAATATCGACCTGCTCCAAGACCCTCCATAGCGCCTCTCGCTTGCCGTTGATCCAAAAGTTCATCGTATCACACGCGACCAACGGCGGGCGCGAAAGCTTCTGCAATACATCCAGCTGAAGCTCCGGATCGATATTCCCCAAGAACAACAGATCTGGGGATCGGTAGGCCTCCGGTATCTTTGGTCGAAAGGTTTCGAATACGTTGAGTTGTGTGTCGAGCGTATGCGCTTCGTTGAGCTGGTGCGTATACTCCCCTTTCCATCGAAACGTCGCCCCAGGCCTCTGCTCCAATCCGGTCAAGTCGATGCCACGGCTCTTGAGGAAGGCCAGGTGTTGCGGGGGGAAATCTTCCCCCACCACGGCAATGAGATCCACGCTGGTAAAATAGCTGGCTGCAGTTGAAAAAAATGTAGCCGAACCTCCAAGGACCTCACTCACCTCCCCGAAGGGTGTTTTCACCGTATCTAAGGCAACAGATCCGACGACAAGCAGCTTCCCCATGGCTTACCGAGCTCCTTTCTTCCCTGGAATAACCCGATGTATCAACAAACCAAGTTTCCGTCGGAGCAAGGCAGGCATCCGATCCGGCGCCGTGATGATGGCGTCCTGCAAGGCGCGATGACAAGAACACACCTCGACGTCGGCCACCGCGCGCATCGCCGTCCGCAATAGTTGCTTGGCCAGCACAACATTCTGACGGAGCGTGGTCAAGATGGCCTCGACGGTGACGGCCTCCTCCGTCTCATGCCAACAGTCGTAGTCGGTGGCCAAGGCCACCGTGGCATAACAGAGTTCCGCCTCGCGTGCGAGTTTCGCCTCAGGGAGATTCGTCATTCCGATCACGCTCACACCCCACTGGCGATACAATCGAGACTCCCCTTTGGTCGAAAATTGCGGGCCCTCAATGCAGAGATAGACGCCGCCCTGATGGACCGTGGCGCCCACCGTGCGAGCCGCGTCCAACAATGTCGTCCCGAGCGAGGCGCAGACCGGATCGCCGAACGCCACATGCGCGACAATCCCTCCCTCAAAGAAGGTCGACACTCGTCGTTTGGTCAGATCGATAAACTGATCCGGCAACACCACATCGCCTGGCTTGATCGACTCCTTCATGCTGCCGACCGCGCTGACGGAAATCACGCGCCGAACACCCAGCGACTTCAGCGCATAGATATTCGCGCGATAGTTGATTTCGGAAGGATTGATCCGATGTCCGCGTCCATGCCGCGAGAGAAAGGCGATACGAATCCCGTCCAATTCGCCGAGCCTCACCTTATCGGAGGGAGCCCCGAAGGGAGTCCTGACCGAACATTCCTTCACCTTCCGAAGGCCCTCGATGTCGTACAACCCACTGCCGCCGATGATCCCGATGTCTGCGCGCGCGACGTGCCCCTGCTGTGCCATCCTATACTCTCACAATCATAATTTGGCGAGAAATCGATCCACGTGTCCAATCACTCGTGCTGCCGTATGCTGAACCGACTCCGACTCCTCGATCGTCAACCACTGGATCCCCGGTTCCTTTCGAAACCAGGTCATTTGCCGCTTGGAAAAATGTCTCGTGTCCCGTTTGAACCGCCGAACCATTTCAGCGACGTCATACTCGCCGGCCAAGTGCTCAGCCACCTGCCGATACCCCAAACCCTTCATCGCCGCACTGGTGCGCCGATACCCCTGAGCCAAGAGATGCTGCGTCTCTTCAATCAAACCGTGAGCCAGCTGCCAATCGATCCGCGCCTCAATACGCCGATACAGCGCGGCGCGGTCTCGGGTCAATCCGATGACCAAGGCTGAAAAGGGCCGCTCGGCGAACCCATGTTCCTGCTGAAACTCCGACATCCGACGTCCGGATAGCTGGTACACCTCCAACGCCCGAATCACTTTCGATTCGTCGCGTGGGTGTACCCGTGCTGCGGCAGCAGGATCGACCTCCACGAGCCTCGCATAGAGGCGGTCATACCCATGGGTTGCAGCTTCTTGCGTGAGTGCCGCCCGCACCATCGGATCGGCCGGCGGCGCATCGCACAAACCATTGAGCAATGTCCGTACGTAGAACCCTGTGCCACCAACCACCAGAGGAAGGCGGCTGTCTCGATAGAGGCGTTCGATCTCCTCGATCGCCTGGCGGCGATACCACCCCGCGTTAAACGATTCGTCAGGATTGACAAGATCGATCAGACGATGGGAAATCGCCTGACGCTCCTCCAAAACCGGTTTATCCGTCCCGATATCCATCCCACGATACACTTGCCGGGAATCTGCCGTGAGCACGTCGGTCTCGAACGCCGTGGCCACCTCGATCGCGACACGGCTCTTTCCCACGGCAGTCGGCCCCAGGATCACCACCACCGGCTTGCACTGCACCTGCGCCTCAGAAAGACGACACGTCACTCTCGCTGGAACAGCCATCACGCCCATCCAACCCGGCCGAATAGCTTGGCAAGTTCATCGGTCGAAAGACGAAACGCCGTGCGGCGCCCATGCGGGCAGGTCATCATCAATCCTTCCTGCACCCAGTCGTGAATCAGTTGTTGAATTTCAGGAAGGGCTAAGGCTCGTCCGGCCCGCACGGCTCCATGGCAGGCCAGCGACGCCAGCACGGGCTGTACTCGCATGTCTAGAGACGAGGCGCTGTCCCACTCAGCTAAATCCTCCAGCACGTCCTGCACCAGGATGGCCGCATCCACCGTGCCGAGTCCAACCGGCACTCCGCGAATTGCGACGGCGGTGGCGCCAAACGGCTCAATCAGGAGCCCAAGTTTCTCCAGGTCATCCACATGTGTCAGCAACAACGCGCTCTGCGCCGCCGATAGCTCGATCGGCTCAGGAATCAACAGCGGCTGCGAGGGGATAGCCCTGCTCTGCCACCTTCGCCACAGCCGCTGGAACAGGACACGCTCGTGCGCCGTATGTTGATCGATCACTTGGAGCTCTTCGCCCACCTGCGCCACAAGATACGTCCGAAGGATTTGTCCGAACGGCACGATATCGACTGTCTCTGTCCGCCGATACGCCGCAGCGGCCTCGTGGGCGAAGGCCAACTGAGGGCCTTCGACAAGGCCGGACAGGGACGCCGCGTAACTCATATCGATTCGGGAATCCTGTCTGCTCGCTGAAATCGAGGCGGCCGAGTGAGCATCCAGGAACGAAGCGGCCTGCCGCTCAGCCGTGGGAGAAGCGCCTGTCGTTGTCGGTGAGAGGCCCGACAGGACCTCCTGCTCGGAGCCGCTGAGTGCGTGGCGGACGGACTGACGCACCAACTCATGAAGCGGTTCTGTTTCCGCAAAACGGACTTCTTTCTTCGTGGGGTGCACGTTGACATCGAGTCGGTTCGGTTCGATATCCAGAAAAAGCACGAATGTCGGGTGAGCCCCTTTGGGAAGAAACGATCCATATCCCTCCATGATCGCATGAAACACGGTCGCATTGCGGATGGGGCGGCGGTTCACAAATAATTCCTGCGGCGTTCTCGAAGACCGCGCCTGGAGAGGATTGACGATCACGCCGCGAATCGACAAGCCCGCTATCCGGCCTCGCATCTCAATGGTCCGATCGAGAAACGTCTGACGAAATACTTGGAGGATTCGATCGCGATCCGCAGTCACAGCGGGATAGTTGAGAATCTCCTGGCCGTTATGGGTCAGACGGAAATGCACCGACGGCCACGCGAGACCGGCGAGTTGCACGACACGGCTGATATGGGAAAACTCGGTCAGGGTTGATTTCAGAAATTTCTTCCTGGCCGGTTGATTGAAAAATAGATTGGAGACCTCGATCCTGGTACCAGGCACGGGAGGCGCGTCCACAATAACACCACGTGCTCCTGCGACCAGGGCACACTGCGATCCTCTCGTATCCTGCCGAGTCGCGGTGGTCACCAGCACATGAGAGACGGATGCGATACTCGGTAACGCCTCGCCGCGAAAGCCCATCGTCATCACCGAAGCAAGATCCCGGTCGGACCGGAGCTTGCTGGTGGCATGCCGCTCGAAGGCACGAGGAAGATCGGCACGGTTGATCCCTTCTCCATCATCCGCAACTCGAATCAGGGCCAGCCCGCCATCTTTCACATCGATCGTGATATGCAGGCCCCCTGCATCGAGACTGTTCTCCAGTAATTCTTTGACGACAGCGGCAGGGCGCTCGACGACCTCGCCGGCTGCGATGCGGCTGACGACGTCGTCTGGAAGGACATGGATCTTGGCGGAGCAACTGGCGGGGAACATGACGCTAGACTCCAGGAAACGCGGGGAACAAAAGAGACACCACGAGCCGTCTCGACGGATATCCGATCATCGAATGTCGGCCAGCTTATTCTTGGCCAGCTTCGCCTCGTCCGACGTGGGAAACTCTTCAATGACTCGTCTGAAATTCTTCTTTGACTTGGCAAGATCTCCGGTTTCCCCCGCCGCCAGCCCAGATTTCAAGAGCGCCGCCGGCACCTTCTCGCTTCCCGGGTACTCCGTTGAAAGGTACTCGAATGATTGCATCGCACGCGCGTAATCTCTCTGTTGATAGGAAGACTCACCCAACCAGTAGTAGGCATTCGGCGTCAACGACGTACTCGGAAAGTCTTTCACAAATCGCTGAAAGCCCGCCACCGCAAGATCGTATTTCCCATTGAGATAGTCGTTGTACGCCAAATTGAACGCTGACGTCGGGGAAATCGTGGGAACGCCTGGTATCATCGTCACCCCACCTGTAGCGGAGGCCGGCGCCTGTGGTTTGGAGACACGAGCAGGATCAACTTGAGAGGGTTCTGCCTTGGGCGCAACGAGAAGACCCACTGTTTCATCAGTTTTTGCCAACCGGCCTTCTAGCTTTTGCATCCTCGCCGACAGTTCGTCGAACTTCGGATCAAGTCTCTGCCGAGAGGAGTCACTATCCTTTACCCGCTCCAGCGACTCCACGCGTCGTTGCAGCGCATCGAGCCGTTTTTGATCTTGGTCTTGAGACTTCGATACCATCGCCATGTGGTCGCGCATGTCCGTAAAATCCGCATGTTTGGCGCATCCGGCGAGCCATAGCATCGCCACGGCCATGAACACGACCGACCCCTTATCACCTATGGTTTTACACATCACAATTATCGCGACTCCTTCAACTAGGATAATTTATCGGACACGTTCCCTGCCTCGAGAGTCCATGGATGCAACGGTATCACCGGGCGCTGTTTCTTGTGCTATCTTTGAAGTTTCAGACGAAGGCGCCGCCGACCGATGAGCCGGTTTCTTGGCTGACTCACGTGCTCCTCCCTTGTTCCCCCCTTGTACTTTCACATCCTGCACAACCTGATCAACGGCCTTGGAGAGGGCATCCAGACGACGCTCCTGCTCATCGAAGCGGGTCACAAACTTTTTCGCGACAGAGGCGACACTTTTATTGACTTCGGCTAAGTGGTCGGTCACGGCCTTGTTCACCTCATTGATATGTGCGGCCGAAGCTTTGCCCTCCTGCTCTTCTTGGCTGATCCGCTCGCTGAGTCCTGTCAGCGAATCCCTGAATGCCGTGAGGGACTGATTGAATTGCGCAAACTGTGCCGACAACTGTTCGGTTCGACCCTGGTTATCCGCCAACGCCTTACGCTGCTCTTCCAGACGTGCGTCGAGACTCTTGGTCAGTCCGCTATTCGACTTCTGGACGACCTCGATAATCTCTTTTCGCACCACCTCCATCTGTCGGCTCACGTCGTCAAGTCGAGCGTTCACGTCCGCATGGAGCTGATCACGATCCTGCTTATTTTTGACACCTTGCGCATTGAGGCTCTCGCGCACCTGGTTGTAGCGAGCCGTATTCTCCACCTCCAGCTTGCCGGCCAACTGTTCAAGCCGCTTCGTTTGTTGCTCAAGTTGCACCGCGCGCTGCTTGAGATCTTCCTGTTTACCCTGGAGTTCTTGAGCTTGGTGCAACGCCCGTTCCAGTTCGCCTCGCAACTGCGGCAGCTCCTGCTCCCGAAGCGCGGAAATCTCCGAGCTCTGTCGTGCGCGGGACTGGGCCAACTGATCGTTCGATTGCTTGATGCGCTGCTGAAGATTTCTCTCCGTCAGTTTCAGGTCGGATTGCTGGGCCAGGCAGCCAGTCGACAGCAGGGCACAGATCGCACAGATCGTTATCCACGCTCTCTGAGAATTCGAATGGTTCCACATTGTTCCACCCACTATGGTAAGGGAATCCTCTGCGCTCTCTTCTCGAACCACGGAATCACCACCGTCACGATAGAGAACCCATCGCCTACTTCCCGGTCTTCAGCACCAGATGCCCTCGCCGATTCTGCTGGTAGCACGACTCCGCATGTTCATTGCACGACGGTCGCTCTTTCCCATACGATACCACGGACAGACGATTGGCGCCGATACCGAGTTCGACCAAATAGTTCCGAGCGGCTTTCGCCCGTTTCTCACCGAGGACGAAGTTGTAGGCGGAGGTCCCGCGCTCGTCACAATGCCCCTCGACCTTGACCTGCGCGCTCGGGTTGGACTTCATCCAGTCGGCATCGCGAGTGAGCGATTGACGCCCATCTTCGGAAATCGTCCAGCTGTCGTAGCCAAAGAATACATCCTGCAAGCCTGCTGCAGCTGAGGCTGCCTGCTCGGCACGAATCTCATCTATTTGTCGTCCGGCATTGCCGGAGGGTTCCACCTTCGCCAGCAATGTGCCACTGCCCACACGCTCTTCCGAAGGGTGTTTGTCGAGACCCCCAAGCCCGCCGCCGACCGACTGACCACGGGTGTCCGGAAAGGTGCCGACACCGGACATGGACGCCTCTTCCCCCTCCTTCACCCCCCCTTGAGGGGGCTGGGAATCGCCGACATATTGGACGGTTTTCTTGGCGCAGCCAGACAGACCCATCACTGCCATGGTCAGCGTCAACACCAAGCCGCATGTACAGAGCGTCTTGTTCATACCTCGTTCTCCTTTTCCTACGTGAGTGATCGTGATCATCGGCCTTGATTCATTCGGCCCGGTCGACAGGTCATCCTCATGATGCCGGAGACCAGGAGGGCGCACTATTGTGTCTCCCTTGGAAGGTGAGTCGTTCCCGGTCCTTCCCATCGGCATCGATCATATAGATGTGGCTCTTTCCATCGGCCGTCGAACTGAAGACCAAATGCCGGCCATCCGGCGACCAGGAGGGCGAATCATCGACACCCGGTCCCGTCGTCAATTGCATACGTTTCTGTCCGTCCGGCGAGATGACGCAGAGCTTATACTCTTTTTGTGTCCGGCACACATAGGCAATCCAATTCCCGCGCGGCGACCACGCCGGCGCCGCATTGTATTCGCCTTCATACGTCAGGCGACGCACATTCGACCCATCTGAACCCATCAGGAACAGCTGCGGCCCGCCACCTCGATCCGACACAAAGACCATCTCTCTCCCGTTTGGAGACCAGGAGGGAGACAAATCACCGGACGGATGCACCGTCAGTCGTTGGATGGCCTTCGTCCTGGTATCCAACCGATAGAGTTCGGAATTGCCTTCGTGACTGGAGGCGAATGCCAGGAAGTTTCCATCAGGGGACAGGGACGGAGTGATGTTCAGCCCCCCCAGCGCAATCACCGTCCATCGCTTGCCCGTTGCCAACTCGATCATGTCGATGTTCTGTGTATTACGATTGCGATAGGAGGTGAAGATGAGGAACCGGCGATCCGGAGACCATTGCGGCATGAGGTTCAGAAATCCATCGGCGGTGAGTTGACGCGTATCGTGGCCGTCGTAATCCATCACGAACAACTCGCGAGCAGTCCCCTGTTCAGCCACATAGGCGATCTTCGTCCGCGCAATCCCCGGCTCGCCCGTGTAACGAAAGACCAGTTCGTCGGCAAAGCGGTGCGCCATCAGTCGCACCACCGAGGACGGTCCTGCGTAACGTTTCCCCCCCACAAGCTCCTCACTGCCGCTGTCATAGACAAAGCCTTCCATGTTCACGTCGGCTTCTTTGTCGCTCCCTTTCAACCCTGCCTTCCCCCACACTAAGACCGAGACACCCTTTTCCGCAACCTGCCGAAATACTGCCTTGGAACCGTCCTCCGTCCCGTTACCGATATCGGATGTGTGGATCCCAAGACCGGGCAAATCCACCAGATCGAAGACCAAGGAACGCTTCACATCCTTTTTGAGCACGTCTTCAATCCGCGCGCCCAACCAGTCAGGACCTCCTGCGTTGTGTATTCCCGCAACACCCAGGGTAATCTTTTGGAAGTCAGGACGAGTGGCTTCAAGGAACACGTCCGCCGCCCCAGATTCAAGAATACCGACAACGCCTGCCAGCAGCAAGACTCCACCCAACCACGCACTGACTAATTTCAGCTGTGTCATCCGACCGATTCTCCAACTCGAAATACCATCTCGACATCCTTGTAGCTATCTGCCATGTCGTCAGGAAATCCAGGGAGGACTCCAGGCCCACGCACGGCACGCTCCCCTGCCGCATCGACATAGAAATCGCCGGATGATTGCTTCACCAACACACGCTTCACCATCCCATCTCTCTGAAGCCGAAACTCGACGGTGACCGCATAGGTCTGTCCCGGCACCCCGACTGGGGGAGGCGCCCAGTGTTTACTAATAATCGACTGCACACGAGCCCAGTAGGGACTAGAGCCATCCGCACCAGACACCTTCAGTTTCGTATCGAGCGTCTTTGCCGCCGGAGCTTTTACGTCTTGCTGAGGCGCCGGCTTGACCGAGGGCTCGCTCGGCTTCACGTCTTTAGGAATCTCCAACTTGGCCGCCGGTTGAAATTGCTTGATCTTTTTCAGATCTTCTTCCAATTCACGATTCAGATCCTCGCTGACTGTAGACTGCTGCGGAACCTTCGAAACCGGGTCTTGCGCCACATCTGGGACACGTGGGATATCCGGCACCTTCGCCGCCTGTCGGGGTTGAGCCAGTGATTTTGTTGCAGGGCTCAACTCTCCAAACTTCGGCGCATCCGGTGGCAGCTCAAGATCCTCCATCATGTCCCTTCTCTTCTCGGCCTTTGGCGGTGTGGAGGAAGGGGCTGCACTGGGAGTCACTGCCTTCACGACTGGGGCTGGTATCGGCTTTGGGGCTGGCACGTTTGCCGACTCGACTGGCTTCGCAGACTCGGTTGGCCGTACGGGCGTCGGCAGACTGACCAATGAGACTTCCACCGCCGTCAAAGGTCGTTCACCATGCTGCGGAAGCCCAAGCCCTACGGCGATCAGCAAGACGATCACGTGTAGGACAAGCGACAGGACCAGTGTTCGCGTCAGTCGAGCGGACAGCTTGGATTGATCGCCCTGATCGAACCATGAACCTGAGAGGAGCGACGCCTGGGATGCCATAACAACCAGCCCCTCGCGTACAGTGCATCAATTTTTTCGCGGCGTGAGACCCGGGATTTGCGGCGCGCCCACATGCTCAGGTCCCATCGGCTCCGTCACCATCCCGATCTTCTCGATCCCGGCTTTCTTCACACCATCCATCACTTGCACCACAACACCGTAGGGCACGTCGCGATCAGCCCTGAGATAGAGCGACACATCGGGATGGTCCCGTTTCAAGATTTTCAATTTCTGTTCCAGCTGAGCCACCCCAACTGGATCTTTGTCGAGATACAACCGTTGATCCTTTTCGATCGTGAGCACCGTGCGCATTTCCGGTTTGATGGAATTCGTGGCAGAAGTCGGCAACGTAATGTCCATCCCTCGATACAACATCGGCGCGGTGACCATGAAAACCACTAAGAGGACGAGTATCACATCGACGAGAGGGATCACGTTGATTTCTGCCAGAAAGCGGCGGTGCCGAGACTCAAGGGTCATCCTTGAACTCCGACCGGAACTGGTTTCGTCTTCGATGCAGCAGTCGAGAGGGACGCTAACAGCTCGATGGTGACCGAGTCCAATCGGAATGCCGTATTGCGAATCCGTACGAGAAAGTAATTATAGGCAATGACCGCTGGGATGGCGGTGAACAGGCCGGCTGCCGTCGCGACGAGCGCTTCCGACACGCCGGGAGCGACAGCAGAAATACTGGCCGTCCCTTGGGTGCCGATCTCACGAAATGCATCGATGATTCCCATCACGGTCCCGAGCAGCCCCACAAACGGAGTAATGTTTCCCGTCGTGGCAAGGAACGGGAGATAGCTCTCGAGGCGTGAGAGCTCGCTTTGCGCGAGATGGGACGCCGTCCGCTCCATCACGTGTCGATCAACCGGCCCCGAGCCGCCACCATTCTTCCCCTCGCGCTGCCCAGATCCGGCGCGCTCCATCACGCCTTCGAAGACATACGCGCTGGGACTCCCCTCGACTCGTCGAACTTGCCGATACAACTCGTCGAGATCGTGTGCTTTTACGAGAAGCGCTAAGAACCGCTTGTCCTCCCGATCCGCCAGACGAAACGCGCGCCATTTTGAAAAAATAATGGCCCACGAAATAACCGAGAATACGAACAGAAGTAAGAGCACGATTATTGACACCGAGCCGAGCGAACCCAGCAGTCCTGTGAGACCTGTTTGAAACATGCGGCGATGACCTTTCCTGACGTTAGCAGAATACTGAAGATGTCGGTCTTCTCACCCCCACGACCCCGGAGCGCCGAGAGGCGGCGTTCCCCAAGCGACGCGCCTGTTCACTGCAGCCTTGCTGAACGACATTCGTGAGCACCCTGCGTTAGGGTGCTCCCGTGATTTCACACGTCGTGAATAGTGAAATGCTGGCGTGACCACAGATGTTTTACGCAGTCTGCTGGCGAAGTACTCACAACGTTGCCTACGAAGGCACGCACACACAGAGGAAAATGGCGGGGCCGACGGGATTTGAACCCGCGACCTCCAGATTGACAATCTGGCGTCCTAACCAGCTGAACGACGGCCCCTTAAAATTTTACGTATCGTATCGCGGAAGATGTGAACGACAAGATGATATCTCGCGGCCGTCCCATCGAACGTTTTATAATTTCTTTGTTGCCCTGTCCCCCATGAGCCAGCCTCTGCACTGGTAGGCGGAACAGGGATCGAACCTGTGACCTCTGCCTTGTAAGGGCAGCGCTCTCCCAACTGAGCTATCCGCCCGATTTTCTTACTAACCTTGGCGGATGCTACCAACTCCCCCTGTCCTTGTCAATCGAATCCACACTCAATCTTGGCGTTTTCGGCTGCTGCGCATTCTGCTCATGTGAGTCGTGCCGCCTCAGTTATACTTTGTGCTTCTGGCGCCGGTTCTCCCGAGGGAAATATCTGCTATGCACTCGCTTCAGGCGTCCCCGCTCAATATGTGTGTAGATCTGCGTCGTCGCAATATCCGCATGGCCGAGCATCACCTGGACAGACCGAAGATCCGCGCCGCCTTCGAGCAGATGCGTCGCGAACGAATGTCGAAGCATGTGCGGCGAGATGACTGGTCTAATCCCGGCCCGCTGGGCACGGCGTCGTAGCAACTTCCAAAAGGCTTGTCGCGTTAACGGCCCGCCCCGCCTCGACACGAACAGATACCGTGAAGCCCGTTTCTTGAGAAGCCGCGGCCGCGCCTCTTCGACATACTGCAGCAACAACTGCCGAGCCCTCTCACCCATCGGCACGAGACGCTGCTTTGCGCCCTTGCCCGTCACCCGAAGATACCCGACATCGAGATTCACCAGCGCCACTTCAGCCATCACCAACTCGGACACGCGAAGCCCCGTCGCATAGAGCAACTCCACCATCGCGCGGTCACGCAGGTCTTCGGGGGTCGGGACTGCCCCCAGATCCAACAATGCGACCACGTCTTGCTGCGATAAGGTTTTAGGCAGTCGAACGCCGCGCGATATCCGAGTCAGGCCGATGGTAGGATTCTCCTCGATCATCCGTTCCTGCATCAGAAACTGAAGCCATCCACGAATCGCCGAGAGACAACGTAGGGAGGAGGCACGAGACAACCGTGCCTCGTGCATAGAACGGAGAAATCCCGTCAACGTCTCGGGCGTCAGAGGTCCGAGCGGCACGACACCGATTCGATACAAGTAGGAATGAAACTTACTCAGGTCGCGGCGGTAGGCTTCGATCGTATTGACGGAGAGACCACCCTCTACCCGAAGACGGCTCAAATATCGCTCGGCTAACGGGTGTAACATCATCTTCTCCATGGTAACCAATCGTTCAGATGAACACAACGAACCCGGCGTGGAGTTTACCTTGACACCTCACAGGGTTTCCGATAGTAGTCACATGCGAATGTCATTGCCGTCAGACCGCCAGGAGCTCATGGCCCCCCCGTTGCTATCGCCGTCTTCACATCGCACGTACGCCCGTTCGGTCCGCTGGTGCTCTACGCTTGGACTTGTCTGGAGCCTACTCTGGCCCGTCATGGGGTTCGAGCTCAATTCGCCCGTCTATGCAGAATCAGGGCCCGCGAAGCCGGCGAGCCATCCAACGCTGAATCAGGCAAAGCGCCTGATCGACGCAGACAAGGCCGAGGAAGCCCTCACCATACTCCGTCGTTTCCTGGCCACCTCGCCAAAGCCCGAGCTGCTCGACGACACGTATCTTCTCCTCGGTGCTGCCCTGCACCGCACAGCACAGTATGGGGAGGCCTTGAAATATTTACTGCTGCTGCACACTGAGTTCCCCGACTCAGAGGTGACGGATCGAGGCAAACTGATGCAGGCCCGAGTCCATGCGTCGATGGGCAACCTCGACCTGGCCCTGCCGATCTTGACCGGCCTGCGCAATCTGTCAAAAGATGACGCCACGAAACGCGAAGCCCTGCAGCTGAGCGGCGACTTCTATGTGCAAAAAAAAGACACGACCCAAGCCATTCAGGCCTGGCTCGATGAAGTGGCCGCGGGAACCGAAGGCCAAGCGGAAGACGTGCGTGCCCGCATTCGCAAGTTGACCAGCGAGACATCCGACAAGAAAGTCCTGGATCAAATCCGAAACACCTTTCCGCATAGCTTTCCTGGCGATCTCGCCTCCCTCCGACTCATCGATCTCTATATCGGTCGCGAAGAGGACCACCAGGCCATCCGGCAAATCCAACAATTTCTCGTGAATTTCCCAACTCATCCGCAGGCAGCACACACGTCGGAACTCCTCGCCACGCTCCAAGCCACACAAAAATCCAACCAGTTTTTCATCGCCGCCGTCCTGCCGCTCTCAGGAAAACTCGCTCCTTTTGCCGGTGAAGTGATCAGCGGGATTCAGCTCGCCGTCGAAACCAATAGAGACCGGGCAGGCGGTCCCTCGGTCGGTCTCATCGTCAAAGACCTCGAAGCCGATCACGCCTCATTTTTGGACGAATTTTCCGAGCTGCTGAACGACGATCGCCCCCTCGCGGTGATCGGTCCACTCCTCTCGAAAAATCTTCCAGTCATGGCTGAACTCGCCGAGCGCGCCCACATCCCGCTGATCACACCGACTGCGACCTTCCCCAACGTCAGACGCCTCGGCAACTATGTCTTCAACACGGCGCTCACGTATGAGCTGCAAGCCAAACGAATCGCAGACTTCGCCATCAACGAGCAAGGTTTCCGCCGATTTTGCATCTTACATCCCGACACGACGTATGGCCGCGAATTGGCCCGGCTCTTTGCTCAAGAAGTACGCCGACACGAAGGGGAAGTGATTGCCGTTGAATCCTACAAAGAAGGCGAAGCCGATGTCAGTGCGCAGCTCAAACGCATGAAAGCGGAGGACCTCAAGCGATACGGGTTGTCCGTGCCGGTCGATGAGACGAAACTCACCGGGAAACTGACAAAGCTGGATAAAAAGGTTTTCTACACGCCGGGCTTCGATGCGATCTTCATTCCCGGCCGCGCAGCCGACGCCGGCATCCTGACAGCCCAGATCAATTTCCACGACATGAAAGTGCCGTTTCTTGGCGCAAATGGATGGAACTCCCTGGACTTTGCCCGCACGGACGATTCATCGGTCGACGGCGCCGTGTTCGTCGACGGCTTCTTTGTGGATAGCAAGACCCCGTCCGTGCAGGACTTTGTCGCCCGGTACAGAAAACGGTTCGACACCAACCCGACGCTCTTTGTGATGCAGGGCTACGATGCCGCAAAATTGGTGCTCGATGCGGTGCGAAAAGGCGCCTCCTCCGGGGAAGCCGTCCGCGACTACCTCTTGACACAGCCGGACCTCTCCTCCCTGGCGGGGCGGGCGGCGTTTGGGCCGGATGGAACATTGAATCGTCCGCTCTTCCTCATACAGATCAAACGAGGCCGATTCCTTCAGGTGAACTAAGAAAGCCGATCACATGAACTCCTTACCGCAGATCCTCCACACCCTTTCCTACATGGGGCTTCCGCTCCTCTTCGCCATGGTCTTGCACGAATACGCCCATGGCTGGGTCGCCAATCGGTGCGGCGACCCAACCGCCAAGCTCCAGGGTCGACTCACCATGAATCCGCTGGCACACATCGATCCCTTCGGAACCATCATCCTGCCCTTGCTCTGCCTGCTCATGCCCGGAGGATTCTTCCTCGGCTGGGCCAAACCGGTCCCAGTCGATCCAGGCAATATGGGTCAGCCACGTCGCGACATGGCGCTCGTCGCGGCGGCAGGACCGGCGATGAATCTCGCGCTGGCCGTCGGCAGTGCGCTGCTCTTCGCGCTCATCCTGTCGATCGATCCCACAATCGGAAGCTCTCTGCCCACATCGGAAGAGACCTCGAGCACGTGGCGCAAAATGTTCCTCCAGCCGATCGCCGCCATGTCAGTCTACTCCGTCGTAATGAACGTGCTCCTTATGCTGTTCAATCTAATGCCGCTCCCCCCCTTGGATGGTGGAAGAATTCTCACGAGCCTTCTCCCACACACTGCGGCGATGACACTCAGGCGCGTGGAACCCTACGGCATGTTCATCCTGATGGGACTGATCATCTTGGACCCGCAAATCCATGTGATCCATACCATCGCGGGGACCTTGACCCACAGTCTCTCCAATTCAATTCTCTCTACCGCCATCGGCCTTGGAGCAGGAGACACACCGTGACTACCCCCAGAAAACGAGTCCTCAGCGGCATGCAGCCAAGCGGGCTCCTCCATCTCGGCAACTATCTCGGCGCCTTGGAAAATTGGAAAGGGCTTCAGACCGAGTTCGAATGCTACTTTTTCGTCGCGGACTGGCATGCACTCTCGACGAACTATGCCGATACCAGCCGCATCAGGGAATTCGTTCGCGAGTTGTTGATCGACTGGCTTGCCGCGGGCATCGATCCTGCGAAAGCGACGGTGTTCGTGCAATCGCGTATCCCTGAACATGCGGTCTTGCATCTCTTGCTCTCGATGATGACGCCCATCTCCTGGCTGGAACGCAATCCGACCTATAAGGAAAAACAGGAAGAGATACAGGATCGCGATCTGAGCACGTACGGATTTCTTGGCTATCCGGTCCTCCAAGCCGCAGACATCCTCATCTACAAGCCGAATTTCGTGCCGGTCGGGAAAGATCAGCTGCCGCATCTTGAACTCACCAGGGAACTGGCCCGGCGGTTCAATAGCCTCTACAGACCGGTGTTCCCTGAACCGATGGAGCAACTCACCCAGTTTCCGAAAGTACTCGGCACGGATGGCCGAAAGATGAGCAAGAGCTACGGCAACACGATCAACCTCTCCGATCCCGAACCAGTCGTGCGACAAAAACTGAAGACCATGGTCACAGACCCTGCCCGAGTCCGGCGCCACGATCCCGGAAATCCTGACCTGTGCCCCGTGTACGATTTTCACAAAATATTTTCATTGCCGATGGTTCAGGCGCAGATTAATACCGAATGCCGGACCGCCGCCATCGGCTGTATCGATTGCAAGACACTCGTTGCCGATCGAATCGTCGAACGGATGACACCGATGTGGGACGCGCGCGCGCGCCTCAGCAAAGACCCCGCGTACCTGAACGACATCGTGACAGACGGCAGCCGCCGGGCCGGTGAGATTGCCCGCACGACACTCCACGACGTGAACGAGGCCATGAACATCTAACTGGGGTGGAAGATGAAGAACGACAAGCTGTGGCAAGGAGCGCTCGCGCTGTGCGCCCTGGTCGGAGGACTCTCGGGCTGCGGAACCTGGATGCATTCCGACAAACAGTCGGTCACCATTTTCACCAACCCGCCGGAGACCGCGGTCGTCATTGACGACTACCTGCACCTCACAGCACCGGGCACCGTCACGCTCAGTCGTAAAGGCGACCACCTCGCCCAGGCGAACCGAGACGGCTATGAAGCGACCTCGCTCAAGATCGACCGTACCTGGTCCTGGTGGGTCGTCGGAGATATTTTCGGTTGCCTCATTATCTTTTCACCGCTCTGCATCATGCACGACATCGACCAAGGCGGCTACTACACATTCGACGACAAGATCTATCTGACGCTCCATCAGAAATCCGCCGCACCACCCCCCAGTCAATAACGCGCCGACTCATGAGCGGCCATCACACGTTCAGGCACACCTCGCGGCTTCCGCCGCGAGCACTTCTCCTTGCAACCAGACGGCCCCTACCAGACAGTCCGCGGAGTTCAAACATGTGGGCATGCGCATAATGAGGACTAAGAAGGCGTGAGTGGAGAGCAGGACGATCGCCTCAATTAGTCGACACTCAGGCCTGAGAGCCTGTTGCACAAACCCATTTTCGTGCTTCGACAAGCTCAGCACGAATGGGAATACCCCAATGTTTTCAACACCTATTCCGTTCGCCCTGAGCCCGTCGAAGGGTGAACGGAAGGTTTGTGCAACAGGCTCCTGACCAAATTTATTTCAGAACATTAATTGCCTTCAGGGGATTGGTGTTCTCCCATAAGGACCTCTTTGCCGTGTTGGACATAACCTCTAAACTGGTTTGGCACGTTGCGCTTAATCTCATCTTGGCGATTACCAGTGCCTCTATACTTTCCAGAGCTGAGCGGAAGGCCTTGCGCTTATAGAAGCTTCGATTCCCAGATGCTCGCCATTCTAACGATGAGAAGACAAACGTACTCAAGAGAATGGCCCTCTCGCTACGCATTTTCTATGGATTTATGTTGGTCCTTGCAAGCTGTCTTGCGATTATTGACACGATTCCTCTGTTTCGGATCCCATAGCAAGAAACGGATGAAGGAATTGGGGTCGGGAAGAAAAAGGGACAGACTACTGTTCTGGCGAGTGCATGGGCGGGATGCGATTTCGGAACGGAAGTACTCGTGAGTCGTGATCGGCGATGAAAGCCCTTCGATGAAGCAGATGATGTTCTCAAGAGTGTTGACGGTCATTGCCTGCATGCCGGCGCTCTGTGTATTGACGCCGACGCTAGGTCTTCCCGACCAGGCGCAATACCTCTACGACAGCCTGGGACGGCTTTCCCAAGTGATCGACGGACAGGGAACTGTCGCGACGTCTATCTACTCGGCCCCTCGATAGAAACCTGTACGCACTACCCTCCTCGTCTGGCAATCACATTGATCCACCGTCCCTTGCGTTCCCGGTTGGTCACCACGTTCAACTCAAGAATGGTCCATCCAGCTCGACGAACTGCGCGAGCGAGTTCGTCCTTTTTCCAACGAGCGAAATAGCGCCCAGGAACCCATCCATCCGTCACGAGGCGGCTCTTCATGCCATAGGTCACCGTCGCGGCGAAGAGACCGCCTGGACGAACAAGCTTGCAGAGATCGGCCAGGAGACGGCGGGCGTCCGGTTTTGGAAGGTGCATCAGCGAGGCCGCTGCCCAGAGGCCATCAAACGCCATCGCCTGAAAGGGAAGGGAGCGGAGGTCAGCACGCACCAACGACAATGAACGATATCGACGGCGCCCCGCTAACAACAGCGCACTCGTTCGATCCACACCCACCACGCGATATCCACGCCGATCGAGGTCGTCTGCGTCCTTGCCTCCTCCACAACCGATGTCCAACAGGCTCGCATCGGCAGGGAGATGCGTGAGCCATTCGGCCAACAGCGGTGGCCGACGATGCCGCCGTTTGCTCCAGCGGGCGACACACTCCTTGGCCGACCGTTCGTACGCGTCGATCGTCTGCAAGACCAGTTGCGTTGTGGTATCGTGAGGCGAGTTGCGAGGAGCCATTTATGCCGCGAGGGAACAGACGATGACCGCACTGGTGTTGGCATTCATCCTACTGGGAGCGAGCTGGAGTACGGCATGGGGAGCCGATCCACCCTGCGATACATACCCCATTGTGATGCAGATCAAATGTGCGGCGATCTGGAAATCGCTGATCCAGGAAGACGGCCCCGTGATCGCGCAATTCGGACTGGACCAGCTCAAACGGCGCGAGGACGGAAAAATTAACGCCGAGCAACACCTCGGAGAAAACATGGCCTTCATCAAGCAGTCCACCGAGAAGCGCCTCGCACGATTGAAAGAGCGGATGGCCAAAGAGTAGGCCTCATAACCTGTCGGTGTTCGGCTTCTCCAGCAATTTTCCGGCCGAGTTCAGCAAATCCCGCCCCACGATAATCGGCGCCTGAAAGTGAATCGCGAGCGCGATGGAATCGGACGACCGACTATCGAATGTCTTCACCTGATCCTGCACCGCAACGGTCAACGCACCGTAATAGGTCCCGCCTTGTAGCGTGATGACGGTTTGCACCACTTTCCCACCATAGGCCTCCAAGATCGTATGCATCAAATCGTGAGAAAGGGGGCGAGCAAGCTTCTCGCCGTTCAGCGCGCCTTGAATCGACAGCGCGACGGTAAGATCGACAAAAATTGGGATGGTCTTGCCTTCGGCCAGTAAGAGCACCACCGTGCCGTGATCGGAGAAGCGAACCTGCACATCGGCGATCGTGACTGGATCGGAGAGATTCGCGATGCCGCCGTCAGCCTGCACCTCTGCATGAAATAACCCGGCAAGGAGAAAACTTGTCAGGACAACCCGACTGAGCAGCTTCATGGTTGCACCTCCTACAGCAGCTAATCGGCTGCAAATACCCCTTGATGGCACGCACGTGTGGCACAGTACGACCACAGACCAGCAGAATGCTCAAAAGTTCGCCCAGCGAGGCCGCAGGTGAGTCGAAACCGGAGTCGTACCCTCAGGGGTACGTTGAGGATTTCGATGAGCCGAGAACGAAGCTGGAGGACTTTTTCAGCATTCTGCTATATCCGGACAAACTGATTCGTCTCCTTCTCCACCCCGATGTCGGTCTCCGGTCCATGCCCCGTCACCACGATCGTCGCATCGTCCAAGCTGTACAATCGCTCTCGAATGGATTGTTCGATGGCATCGAAGTCTCCACCCCAGAGATCGGTGCGCCCGATGCTGCCGCGAAAGAGCGTATCGCCGGCCAACACGAGATTGTCGCCAGGAAAATAAAAACTCATGGACCCTGGGGTGTGGCCGGGCGTATGGAGTGCGACCGCGGAGACCTGGCCGACCAACAGCTTCTCCTCGTCTTTGAGCCAGTAGTCCGGCATTGGGGCAGGCACGTAGGCCACGCTGAACATCCGACACTGCACTTCAAGATTCTTCCACAGGTCAAGATCGTGCTGATGCAGACAGATCGTCGCCCCCGTCGCCTTCTTCAGTTCGCCGGACGCGAGAAAATGGTCGAAATGGGCATGGGTGTGGAGAATGTGCGTGACCGTCAATCCCAGTTGCTGCACCTCGCGCAGAATGCGCTCGTAGGCGCCGCCAGGATCGACCACGATCGCCTGCTTCGTCACCGGATCGCCGATGATCGAGCAATTGCACCCAAGAGGCGGGACGGAAAATGTTTTTCGGATCATGGTCGTCTGCATGAACGCATGCTACCGCCCACGCCCTTCAGGGCGCAAGTTGCGGCACTTCTTCTGGATCGACCTGAACCTGCATGGTCCACGCGACCTCCGTATCGAATACTATCCAACTTCGTCCTTGACGGCGGCACCACACAAGAAATCCCGCTCCGGTGCCGTCGGGCCGAAGCATTTCGACATACAGCAGCGCCTGATCGTTCCGGAGGTTTCGCGCCACGCGAGAGAACGCCAGACGATCCAAGACCGGCGGCGCTTGAACCGGCATCGAGCCAGCGACCGTGACTGGACGGGCCAGGGAGACCTCTGGCTCTTCGAGCCTGCCCTCCGTAACGAACCGATAGCCTGCAGCAAAGTGAAATCGCCCTTCGAGCCGGCTTGCTTGCCGGTTGGCCGAGATCAATTCTCGGATCAGGTCTGCCGGCGGTTCCCCGTCGAAGTAGCCCTGCTCCTGAAACGCTCCGACCGTCGTTGGTCCCTCTTGATCTGGAGAAAGACGGAGCCGGGTCATGCGTTCGATCACAACCAACTGAGTCGCTGACGTGAGAAACTTGCTCGTGACGACCTGGTCGTACAAGGCATAATCTTCAGCCGACATGGCATCGGCCTTCTGCTCTGGTCCCGCCACCGCTCCCGGCGCCCCCATGAGCAGGAAAACCGTGATCGTAATGATGAGGCGAGTCGTCATGGATCGAGCATAACTGGCCGAACGAATGCTGGTCAATTCATCGAATCCGGCGTGGACAAGTCGATGCGAAGCGTGGATAATCGCACGGATTAGCCGGAGGAACATGCTGTGCGACATAAGACACAATCGAACCAGTGGCCCCTGTGGATCGGAGCAATCGCGCTCTGTGTTGTGGCCGGCGGTTGTAAACCTGACGACTCGCCCTTCAAAGCGGAGAATGAGTCGCTCCGCAAACAGCTCGCGAAGCAGGAATCGGTGGTCACCTCGCTGCAGGACGGAAACAAGGTCATGCACCAACAGATCGATCTGTTGAACCAGGAACTACGAGACGCGATGAAATCCGCCGAGAGCGCCAAGGGTGAGGCCAAAGCCGCCGCCGCCAACCTGGCCATACAAGCAGCCCAGACAAAAAAACTGAGCGCCGATGTCCAAAAAACCACAGCCGCCCACGCGGCGCAGACCATCCACGTCGAAGAGAAAGGGAGCCAGGCTGAAGACATCCCCCGCCCCTTACACACTGTCGCCAAGATGGTGGAAGACACACTCAGCCGCAACGGATACCACATCAAAGTGAGTATCAAGACGGATCAGAAGGCCGTCTACGTGACGGAGCGAAAAGTCTCTCCCTCTGCCTCGCTGGAAATCGCCGGCTCACGGAATCAATACATGCTGTCGCTTCAGGCCCTCCCCTCGAACATGACCCGGCTCAACGTCAAGGCCGACTTTGAAAAACTGGCTCAGGGTGGACGCGTACTCAGTGTGAGCCAGGAGGAGGTTGCGGAAATTGAACGGAGTCTCCTCCGGGAAGTCAACAAGGCGCTGGCCTCCCCCAGCAAGACCTAACTAACAGGACGCTCAAAAAATCCGCCAGCAGGGGAGGGATGACCCGGTGAACCCCCTTGTGCTCGCGCAACGCACGGCCTAAGAAGGATGGGAAGGGTAGCCTGGCCGTCCTCCTGCTCGCGGAACGCGCACAATCAGAATGTGCTCGTTCGACGCGCGCAATCGAGGATCGACCAGGCTACCCTTGAAAATGAAATAGGGAAGTGGGAAGACGCGTGCAGTGTGGGGGACTCATCCGGGCCATCCTGGGCAACGTATACGAGCAAGCTAGGAAGGGTCATCGGTAGTCGCTCGCTGCGGCCTTGCCTGCGGAACGGCGCGTCCTTGGGCAACAAGCCTGTCTTGGCAGGCTCAGGGCGGGAGGGTGAACTAGCCGCC
>JAWXBV010000221.1:0-4638 GCA_034440335.1 Nitrospirota bacterium
GAACAAGGCGATCATGCAGATGGACGAGACGACGCAGCAGAACGCCGCGCTCGTCGAAGAGGCGACCAGTGCCAGCCAGTCCATGAAGGAGCAGGCCCGGGAGCTCATGGGCCAGGTCGCGTCCTTTCAACTCGTCCAGACCGAACAGGAGCAGCGCCAGCGGTCAAGCGCCGTTCAGCCTGCCCGTAAGCCAGTCGCTCCGTCGGCAGGGCCGGTGAAAAAGCCGTTGTTCAACAAACCGGCGATCACGGCAAAGCGCGCAGAGGTGAAAGAACCGGTAGGCGTCGGGGCCTCTAACGGCAAGGATCGCCGGCAGAAGGATAGTGAGTTCGAAGAATTCTAAAAGCTGTGAAGCGTGAAGCGTGAAGCGTCAGAATCAGAAAACGAACGACGCTTCACGAGATACGCTTCACGTTCTGCCGCGCTTCACGCGGCAGATGCTTCACGCAGTGAAGGGAGAGACGTGATGGCGAAACATCGAGAGGCTGCACCTCATGCACAGGCATTGAGATCGAAGACACCTTCGGCTGAGCAGCAGCAACAGATCGCATGGCGGGCCTACGATCTGTATGTCGCCAGGGGCTACCAGCAGGGGCACGATCTGGAGGATTGGCTCAACGCCGAACGAGAAATCGCCGACGCGGCCTAGGGCGTGAAGCGTATCTCGTGAAGCGTGAAGTGCGAGAAACGCGGGTCAGGTGAGGCGGGTGAAGAAGTTCTGAGTTCTGGTTCTGAGTGAGCAGGTTGCGGGGAAACTCAGGTATTGCGTTCTACGTCGCGCTTCGCACTCGGGCCATCTCGTGTCAGAATAGCCCGCAGGATGCGCAAAATGGCCGTCCAGCAAGGCCGCAGCGAGCGAAGAGGCGAGGCGTACGCTTCGGTACGTTGAGCCTCGGAGCGATGCGAGAACGATGCTGGCGGACTTTTTCCGCATCCTGTTAGAGGCGGAGAAGAAAGCCGAGACAGGGAGAGAGTTCGAGGTCCGAAAGTCCCGCAACTCAGAACTCAGAACTTCGAACTCAGAACTTCGAGTGACGCCTGTCGCGCACACCGTGCATGTCTCGCTCCGTCATGCAACCGCTTCGACGTATGCGAGAAAAGAGGAACTGGCGAGAAAGACACGACCAGACATTCGAAGTGTTGGACTTGAAGCTGCGAAAATCTCGGGCTTCGGATTTGGAACCCTTGTCATCGCGCGGTATTTCCAGCCTCTTGACTGACCCCACAAGTTAGTTTACTCTAGGACCATGATTAAGCTAAACATGCATGAAGCGAAAACCCATCTCTCCAAGTACCTTGCAAAGCTCAAGGCGGGAGAGCGGATTCTATTGTGTAAGCGCAATCAGCCTGTGGCGCAGATCACCGCGCTGCCTGAACTCCCGACGCGTCCCCGACCCATTGGATTAGCCAAGGGGACCTTCACCATCCCACGTTCGTTCTTTGACGCGCTCCCTGACGAACTGCTTGACACCTTCGAGGGTCGGAAGGCGTGAAGTGTCTCCTCGATACCTGTACCTTCTTGTGGATCGTGACAGGCTCGAAAGAACTCTCTTTGGCAGCCGCAAAGGTTTTTGTCGATCCCGCCAATGAGATCTTCCTCAGTGTCGTGTCGGTGTGGGAGATCTCGGTCAAACATTCTATTGGCAAGCTGCCTATGCCGACCTCTCTTGATCGGTTTGTGCTGGAGCAGCGGGAAAAGCACGGGATCACGGTTCTGCCACTCGAAGAACGCGCGGTGTTTCATCTGCATAAGCTTCCCGCGCTTCATCGTGACCCATTCGACCGGATGCTGATTTGTCAGGCCATTGAGCACGACTGCACGCTACTCACACCCGATCCACTGATCGCTCAATACCCTGTGAGAACCCAGTGGTGAGTAGGGCTGTTGTCTCATCATTATTGACGTAACCTTCCGACCATTGCTTCATTCAGTTCATCGGTCGCACGAACGCCCGCCCGTCTATCAGCCAGGGGCGGCAGTCAAGAAATCCAACAAATAGGCCGATAAGACCATGGCTATCCAGTGGCTGGACCATCGGTGCGATTTCCGTCTGTTCTGAAGTATGAGAGCGGCGACGCGAGCGAGAAACGCGGGTCAGGTGAGGCGGGTGAAGAAGTTCTGGGTTCTGAGTGAGCAGGTTGCGGGGAAACTCAGTTATTGCGTTCTATGTCGCGCTTCGCACTCGGGCCATCTCGTGTCAGAATAGCCCGCAGGATGCGCAAAATGGCCAGACTTCTCACCCGCCCAACCCTGGCGGCTAGTTCACCCTCCCGCCCTGAGTCTGCCGAGACAGACTCTTTACCCCGGGACGCGCCTTCCCCCCAGCCAAGGCCGTAGCGAGCGAAGAGGCGAGGAGGTACGGACCGCACTTCGTGGGGCCGTTCGCCCTTGCAATCGGTCTTGGCGAACGGAAGAGCCCCTCCAGTGCTTCCGATTTCTGGGAAACTCTCGTTGAGCCTCGGAGCGATGCGAGAACGATGCTGGCGGACTTTTTCCGCATCCTGTTAGAGGCGGAGAAGAAAGCCGAGACGCGGAAAGAGTTCGAGGTCAGAAAGTCCCGCAACTCAGAACTCAGAACTTCGAGTGACGCCTGTCGCGCACACCGTGCATGTTTCGCTCACGTTTCGCGAACGAGCCTCACATGTCTTCCCACCTTGCGCTTGAACCTCACTCCTTGTCGTAGTACCATTCAGACAGATGGGTATGACTGGAGGAGTCTATGAAACTACTTTCACTGAAAGTGCCGGATTCCCTGGACCATCGGCTGGCGCATGCGGCGTCTGGCCGCAAGAGCACCAAGTCCGAGGTGGTTCGCGAAGCACTGAATGCTTTTCTTGCAGAAACCGGAGATGAACAGGCAGGATCGGCGTTGACATTGGCCAAAGACCTCGCTGGTTGTGTCACAGGGCCCTCGGACTTATCGGTCAATCCCGTTTACCTGAAACAGTTCGGTCGCCCATTGACACAGTCGTCTCTCCCCCGATCACGTTTTACCCCCTGTAACGTGTACGAACCGGCACTTCGTAGAGATACGAGTGGCGTTCTCGCCTCATTCAGAGGCTCAACAAGAGTTGTCCTGAAAGCGGAAGCGTTAAAGTGCCTCCTTCGCTCGCTGCGGCCTTGCTGGACAGCCTGTTTGTGTATCCTGCGAGTTATTTATGGATTAACGCCACTCGTAAGAAGACCGCGGGACTTGAGCGCAGACCGAGCATTCCCGCAGCCTGCTAGAAGCTCAAACTAAGAGCAGGCCACTGTATCTCGCCCGTCGCCCGATAGCTCCAGCGTCTTGACTCACCTTCCAATAAAGCCAGCGGAACGTTCAACGGGCTGTGTTCAACAGAGTTGTTTGTAAGGGATATCGCCTGGTGACGGTTAAGATCTGGCCGGTTTCTCCGATACGTCATGAGGACATGTCTCGCATTGGTCTGTTTCCAGAGCTCTGAGGCCTCCTTTTTTCTTCACGAGTGTTCCGTAGCACGCGTAGGAACGGTGCGGTCGAGGCGCAGCAAGGCGTGGTCAGGTCAGCGTCCATGTTGAACAGGTCTGAAAATCATGCATATTCCTCGCGAAATACACTGATAGGTTAGGCATACTTTAATACACATTTCACAATACCGGCAGACGAAACATTACGGAGCCGGAGGTGCTCAATTTATGGCTTGGTTAGCGCTCGATCCCGCTCTCATGCGAATAGGGCTCTTTATCAAGATCGATCATGGGTGGATGGAACATCCGTTTGTGCAGGGTACGTTTACGATCTCCTCGCTGACCGAAATCGAGATCATTCGGAAAAATCGCTTGACCAAACTCTTTTACGATCCCGTCCGATCGCATGCTGATGTCATCGCCAATCTGGCAGATCCCTCCTTCATGATCATCCCTGTCGAGCCGGACACGGGGACGGCTCAAGATCTCGAATCCGATGAACAGTCGATGCGGAAGGAGAAAGCGGTCCACATCAAGCGGGTTATGGACCATCGAAAAGCCGTCGAAGATGCGGCGCATGAGTATACCGATGTGGCGAACGATTGCTCCGTGATGATCGCAATGGCGAATGCCGGCCTGCCGGAGAGCTTGGCATTGGCCAACACGATGATGAGCTCGATGAGAAAACTGTTGTCGGAAGAATCCGTTGCCCTTTCTCTCGTCTGCACCGTGAACCCAGCCGATGTCGGACAGGAGTTGGCGATGCAGGCGGTGAATGTCAGTGCCTTGACATTCCTGACGGCCAAGGCTCTCAAACTGAGCGATCAGGAAACTCACCAAGTAGGGCTGGGGGCGCTCTTTCACAACATCGGGCAAAACCGCGTTCCCTTGTCCATTCGCACAAAGGTCGACTTTCTCCTTCCGTCAGAGCATAAATTCGTACAGATGTATCCGCAGTTCGGCAAGGAAATCTTAGAGAATATTCCAGGAATCCCGACGGAAGTGATCGAGATCGTGTATCAACATCGCGAATGTCTGGATGGAACCGGATTTCCCAAACGGCTGTTCAACGGGGAAATTAAGAAGCTGGCTCGCTTGGTCGGAGCTGTCACGGAGGGCGGTTTCAAGTTCCAAGTGCAACGGGTGGTTGATGACGCAGTTGCGTATAGACTTCCAGGGGCGTCGCAAAGTCGAGACATTTTCTCGGGCGC
>JAWXBV010000222.1:0-4218 GCA_034440335.1 Nitrospirota bacterium
CGTCTTCGATGCGTGAAACGTCGTTCGTCCGGAAGTGGAGTTTCTAGTTTCAGGTTCCAAGTTTCAGGTTCGACCTCTGAATTTCACCAATCCGACTCAAACAACTTGAAATCAGAAACATGAAACTCGAAACACTTACACGAGATACGATTCACGAGGAACGCGCTTTCGGGCGATTGCGAGACGAACCGTCATGAATCATGCGGGCGAAGCAAGAGGATTGGGTTACTTTTTTGGCGCCTCAGCTCCGTCAGGATTGGAATTGGTGGATACCGGTTGGCCGTTGCAGTAGACTTGCCCAGCAGCGGATAGCATAGCCGCCTTCTATATCAGTCACGCGCTCCATGTTTGACGTCATTCTCTATCAGCCTGAAATTCCCCCGAACACCGGCAACATTATTCGCCTCTGCGCCAACACGGGAGCCAGGCTGCATCTCGTGAAACCTCTGGGCTTTACGCTGGAGGACAAGCAATTGCTGCGGGCAGGACTGGACTATCACGAATTTGTCACGATTGCGGTCTACGAAAACTGGGCCGCGTGTGCGGAGCACTTCAAGGACCGTCGATTGTTTGCCGTCTCTACCAAAGGGACTCAGCGATATGACCTGGTTGACTATGCCGCCGGTGATGTCTTTGTCTTTGGTCCGGAAAGCCGTGGGTTACCGGCTGAGATTCGAGGGAGTGTCGCTGAGCAGCAATGCATCCTGGTTCCCATGGTTCCAGGAAACCGGAGTCTCAATCTTTCCAACGCGGTCGCCGTGGTGATCTATGAAGCCTGGCGGCAGGTCGGATTCGGAATGAGTTGATAAAAGAGGAAGAGCCTATAGCGTATGGCTTATAGCGAATGACTAAGAGTTAGAACCGGAATTGCTGAAACCAAGGACCACCGCTCCTTCCGACAGTCGATGCTCTTTTCGAGCCATAAGCTATCAGCCATACGCTCTTCTCTCATGCCATCAGCTCTTTCGCTCATAGATCATCCTCTTTGAGGCAGCGGCCGAATCCCTGTTGCTCGGCATAGTGATAGGCGTAGTGCAGGGCCGCGAGATTGGCGACTCGTTCTTCTGCGTCTTCTCGACTATCCGAATAGATAATCGTAATCCCGAATCGTGCTGTCAGGGCATCCACGAAATCCATGATGCCATTCTTGTGATATTGGCCGAGCCGCCCACCGCCTTTGCTGGACTGGAGCGTACCCTCGATCACAAGGAACCGATGGGGGTAGTCCAGGAGCGCGTCGAGCTCTTGCAAAAAAGGCGAGCGGTTGTCGGAGGGATTCGAGAAGATCGTATTGAATTCCTCCACGCGCCGGCGTTCGACACAGAAAATCTCGGGCGCTTCCGCAATGGCGTAATCACCCGCCGGCAGCGTCTGACGAATGGTTCCGGCGATGCGGGCAAGATGCTCAAACTCGTAGGGGAGCTGCTCATGGCTGTCGACGAGCATGGTAATGGCCGGCACCATGGTTTTGGGCTGGCCCTGTCGGGAGAGCATCAGAAGCGATTGGGGTCCGCGGGGGCCCTGACGAGACCGTGCGGTTTGTTGAGGGCGTGGCGGAGGGGAGGCGTAGGATTCAGACGATGGGTTTGATGCAGGGGAGGGGCGTGGGGGCTGCCTGTGGGAGATCGAAGGCTCAGCCGTGGCATCGTACCGAGCGCGTGCGATAGGGTCACTGAGGGTTTGATAGGCCTGGTTGATCAGTTGTGTCCGGGCTTCAGCTTTTATGTGCAACGTCGGTGAATGGTTGAAGCGATCCGGATGCCAGACCTGGATTTGTTCAAGCCAAGATTTCTTAATCTCAGCCTCTGTTGCATTGGGCAAGAGTTCGAGGAGGGTATAGTAGTTGGTCGTCCGTTCGTCCCGCATCGGTCTCTCCTTTTCAAGGGAGAGAAGTGTAGCGGAGACTCAGGGGGAGATCCAGCGCTCTTGAGCAACTCTGGAACTGTGTCGCGGCAAGCGAGCACAGATGGCATCTGAACTGCGCGTAGGATAGTCAACAATGCTGTCCTCTGCGTTTGTGGTTTGTCTGGCTTCCATAGTCCATCTGGTCTGGTTCGTTCATCGAGTTGGTCTTGTTCAACCAAATAAACGAGACAGACCCAATAATGGTCTTCTCATGCTGGTGGACTCTTCAGCGTCCTGCGATGAACGACGCCTCTTTCTGACAGACGGTGCTCTTTCCGAGCCTTTAGCTATAGGCCATCAGCCATTCGCTCTTCTCTGTGCAGCCTGCGGTCGTCTTGCGCTGTTCGAGAAGAGTCTGATAGGGTTCTGGCTGGTATTGCCACGAGGCTCAACCCCTGCAGGAGGACGATTATGGGAGAGATCGATACAGCTCCAGAAGTTGCCGCCAAAGCCATCGAGGACCTCACCGCGCTGGAGGTAGATCCAGGCAAATGTGAGCGTCTCTATAAGGCGGCGCTAGTTCAATCCAGCTCCGGCGTGACCTATCGTATGTTGGCTAAGGTGATTGAGACCGGACAGTTGGACCTTGTCCACTACGGGTGTGATTTGGATGCGGAAGGCAAACCGGTGTCGAAGTGGAGGATCCGGCGTATCCTTGAGCAAGCCCCCGAACGGTTTGACAAAGAGCTGGAGACCATCAAGAAGAGTGTGGTCGACGATGGTGAGACCGTACAGGGCGCATGGGTGCACGACATGACCGGCATGGCGGATGTGGCGGCACAGGGCAAGAGTTTGGATGAGTGGTCGCGGAACATGAGCGCAGAGGTTCGGAAGAAGCCGAGCTAGCCTAGGTCAGGCAGCGAGCCTGTTAGAAACTCATGGTGCAGGATCGGGGTGATGACGGCGCCGCGTCGGGCGGCGACGCGGCGCTGATGACCACCGTCAATCGGCGGTGCGCCTCCCGAAGCGACTGCTCCACACCCTCCGGTGTCGTGCCCCGTGCCAGGAGAAACCCCAGATAGCGTGTTCCCTCAGGCAGCGGGACCAGTTCATCGCCCGGCTCCGCCGTGATCGTGAGTGCTTCCACCCCAGGCACCGCTCTGGCTTCAGCCTGTCCTCGCACTTCACGCAGCCTGCCGCCGAATGGAATAGGGAGCATCATGACTCCTGCTGCCTGTTCTTGCCTGGTGAGGGGAGGGAGCGGCATCCGCAGTGCGTGACGGAGGATCAGCTCTTCGAGCGACATGCCGGAGGCGAAGTTCAGGGTGCTGGAGCAGTGCCCACCGATCGTTCGTGAGGCCAACTCAATGACCCATACTCCCTTCTCGTTCACGCGAAATTCTCCATGCACCGGCCCTTCTCGTAGTCCCAGCGCCCTGGCTGTTCGAGCGGCAGAGGCAATAATGTCCTGCTGCAGATCGGCAGGGAGGCGGGATGGGGTTACGTAGATCGTCTCTTCAAAGAATGGGCCGTTGAGCGGGTCAGGCTTATCGAACATCGCGAGCGATTGCAGGGTGCCCTCTGTGAGCAAGCCCTCCAGTGCGACTTCGATCCCCGGCACAAAATCCTCAACGAGGATCCAACGGGCCTGCTCGTCCCGTTCCACCAGGCCCAAATTGGTAAGGAGCGCACCGACCCGACGGAACGCGCGACGAAACTCCTCCTCGTCATTGGCGCGAATGACCCCGCAGCTCGCGGAGAGGATCAGCGGCTTCAGGACGCAGGGATAGACGACCTGTGTCGCGAACTCCTGTGGATCACCGTCGAGGGGAAAGACCCTATGGCACGGTACGAGCACGCCCTGTCCGGACAGTAACTCGCGCATCCGGCGTTTATTGCCGGCGGCGGTGACGGACGCGACAGAATTGTGGGGCAAGCCGATCGCTTGGGCAATGGCGGCAGCCGTGACGGCCGTGACATCGTCCACGCCGATCACCGCGTCGAGGGGATGCTGTCGGGCGAATGCCACCGCGATGGGAGCGGCAGCCTGCGGATCTCGAACATCGAGGGGCAAGAGTTCATCCGGCGAATTCGTCAGCTCTTCGGGGCGCTGCGCACGTCCAATGGTGACAGAGACGTGCAGGCTGCGCGCTGCCGCGAGGAAGGCTTCGGCTCGATAGGTCCTTGTCGGTAGGAGCAGCAACAGTCTCGGCATCGTGATCTCTTCGCAGGCTGCTGAAAAAGTCCGCCAGCGGCGTTCTCGCATCGTTCAGGCCCTCAACGGGGACCCGGCCGCCTCACCACTCGGCGGCGCGCACAAACGTGGTGCTCCTTATTCGTCGCACCGTGCGCCCCAGAGGGTACGCCTCGGTC
>JAWXBV010000223.1:0-12574 GCA_034440335.1 Nitrospirota bacterium
CATCCAATCTTCGCAATAAAGCCCCAGCTTCACTGGATATTTCCGTGCCAACTCATCCTTGGCGAACGGCGTTACCGTAAATAGCTGGATACCCCACTTAACGAATGAGAACTTGCTTCGACGGGAAGGCCGGACAGATTTCGGTAATGCAGGCGGTCGGCGCCTGCGCGGCTGCCTGGCTGGTTTTTATCCCCTCCAAACACATCTGAAGAAAGACTCCACGGCTAACACCCCTCTGTGCGCTGTGCTATGCCTGCCAGTTGGCTGGGTCTCCGCTCCATCGGCAAGAAGCTCGCGCTACGTCGAGCGCCATCAGAGGATCACCATTCCCGCCGTCCTCAGGGCATCGGAAATGCTCCATAACCTCTCCGACATACAGACCCGCGTGCACGCACCACCTCCTCGACCATCAAAGCACTGCGGAGCAGACCATCAGCCTGAAAGTCATCGCGGAAATCGAGCACCGAATATCCACGGCACTGGGCACCTATCGAACGCCCACGCTGTCCGTACACATCCCGTCTATCAGCACTTTATTCCCTTTCAATTTTGCACACACCATCCGAGCACGTTTTCGTTCGTGTTTCCTGTTTCTCCAGACAAGACTGCTTATCCTCTTGACTAATGGCCCCATCGAGGCATTTTTTCACCTCCTCCCGAGCGGCATGAATACATTTCTCGCAAAGACCTTGGGCCCCGGGTTGCGCCTTCTTGGCATCCGCTTTAGCTTTGGCCGAGTTGGCTGCTTCCACTGCATCATCTTTCGCCTTCTTTACTGCATCGAGCGGAGCACCCACTGCGGATTGTTTTTTCCGAGCCTCATCGCGTGCAGTCTCCGCTTCTATCGCCTCCTTCTCTGCTTCCGCAATCGTTTTTCTTTTCTGCAAATCCTCAAGACTACCTTGTGCCTGCGCCGTAGACACCCCCAAAAATATGAACGCCAGTAAAACCAGACTCATTCGCCTGAGGGTGCTACTCCGAGTGCGTGGCATGCGTTCGCCTTCATCCGAAATGGTCATTGATTCAAAATCTCGATTTGTCGTCCATTTAAACATGACACTCCTCTCTTCAAGATTGCCAAGATGCCTTTCACGACCCACCCAAACTTCCAAGAAACCATTGCACTGTTGGGATCGCCATCATCTATTCAGTTGACTAGAGACTCGCACAAAACGAAGTTTCATGCGTTGACTCAGCGCAACGGAGATCCGATTCAGCATCGCAGGGGGGTGCCAATCGTAGTCCGTATTTTCCAACCGACACATAGCGGCTGACGTCGTCCCTGCCAGGGGTGCGAATTGTCACTGGGTCACACCGGCGAGATCACGCAGGGCGATCAGTTTCCGCGCAACACTGTCGTTTGCCCGCGCTTCGCCCAATCCCTTCACATGCTCCGGCCTCCCCTCATAATAGCGCTGGTGGAGAATCTGGACTGCGTTGGCCGTTGCCTGCCTCATGAGTTTTGCCATGACCGCCTTTGACAGTTACTTCATATCACGCTCTCATATTTGCAAATAGCGATCAAGTGGGGACTACGCTATTAGATCGAACCGGACAGTAGACCAATCTGGGAAGCGGATTTCATCACTGGCAGGAAGGGAGGGGATGGAAATGTAAGATGCCACACCGGATGCGGCTGAAGAGACGGATATTCAGAGAGAAAGAGGTTGCCGATCTTTCCTTCCCCACTGTTCGGGCAACGGCTTGTTCACTGAGGTGAGAGATGGTCCGCTATCGTCGCATATCGTTTCGCGGCTGAGCGATCAGAAAAGATTATCGATCCCTTTTATTCCGCCAGCGCTTCGATCCTCGGACAGGGTGGGTGGCGGTCTTCGTCAATCGGCTCCTGACACTGCGCCTGTACCTCGCCATGCCACGATGCCGTGACGTAAGATATTCTTACTTCATTGATGAGGTGACCATGCTCGCGAAAAAGACGTCGAAGAACCAGGTGACGCTGCCCAAGAAAGCCCTGCAGGACATTCCCGAGACCGACTACTTCGATATCACCGCACAAGGCGGAGTATTGATTCTCAGACCCGTCACCGTGGGTGATCCAGGCTCTCGACTCGCAGTGGTGCGACAGAAAATTAAAGACCTTGGGATTGTGCCGAAAGACGTCGATCGTGCCATCGCATGGGCGCGAGGACACCGAGGGCGCCGCAGGTGATCCGAACCGTTCTCGATACGAACGTCATCATGTCCGCGCTCCTGTTCTCCGGCCCACCGTCGTAACTCGTCTCAGCCTGGCAATCCAGCCGCCTTCGGCCCGTCGTCTCTGCCCCTATCCTCGATGAATACATTCGAGTCCTGGCCTATCCAAAATTCAAGCTCTCGGACGCCGAGATACACAGCCTGGTCGAAGAAGAACTTCTCCCTTTCATCGAGACCGTCAAAGGGCCTCCATTAATCGCGCCAATAGTCCGAGACCCAGACGACGCCAAATTCATCGCCTGCGCGGTAACCGCCGGCGTCCGCTGGCTCGTCAACGGCGACGACGATCTCCTGAGCCTTCATCGAGTCAAATCGGTCGAGATCCTCTCCGTCACGACATTCCTACAGCACCTCAAGCGCAAGACCTAGCAGGCTGCGGGAAACTCCAGCATGGCAATCTCAGCATGTACCAATTTGAGGAGGCCCAACCAGGGGAGAAGTAACAGCAGCTCCTTCACCACCGCAATCACAGCCAGGCCGGTATGGTGTGAGCGTGCCGTCATCAATTGGAGGGACTAGCACAAACAACGCATCCTTCTTCTCGCGAGACGTGAACCGTTCTGGCTTTCAGCGAGAGACGAGGACCGGACGCGGTGGGCGGCTGACTGGGGTGAGCTTTCTGAAAAACACACCCGACCTCTTTGCTTTCCCTGATGAGAGTGGGAATCAAACGAGCAGGCCTGCCTATGGAAGGACGCTTACTCTGGCTTGCGCTTCGCCAATAACTTTTGGCGACGCCGTTGCGCCTCAAGCTGCTTGGATTTCTTTCTGACGCTCGGCTTTTCGTAAAAACGCCGCCGTTTCAGTTCGCGGAAGAGTCCTTCCCCCGCGAGTTTCTTCTTGGCAATTTTGAGGGCTTTCTCGACGTTATTATTGAAGACTTTGATTTCCATACTTTCAGTCTGCGTGCTTTCCCAGGCGATGCCTGCATAGGGTTTTCTCTCGTGCCATACTGACCATGGCACGCAGTGTACCATGACACCCGACGTTTCTCTAATAGCATGTCATGCTGGATCAATCAGAAGGGATGACCTAAGCCGTTAGAATATTGGATGTTTATAATTTCTCGAAAAAATAACTCACCCTCATTCAAATATGCAATGTCTCTTAGAAATCATGGTGTGTGTACTGCTTCCAGCAGCTCTCACAGACCATGTACTCAACAGAATCAGAGAACAGGCGGGATACAGATTTTCCAGTGATTGCACGATACTCTTCAGCTTCAAGCCACGAACCTTCGCGCAAAAAACTGCAACAAAAGCTGCAACGAGTAATTGTGTCGGGTAAACATTGTGCAGTATCCGCGCATTCCGATATCACAGAAGCCAGTGGTTTCTGCTGAGTTCTTAACAACGCATGCTCTATACTGACACCAAAATTGTCGATCGGATTAATTTCCATTTCAAAAAAAACGATTCACACTCGGGCTATCGCAGCGATATTGTTTCTTCACAGAACGTTTACACGCTCGAGCGTGCATGATGGCAGAATCCACCGCCATTTTAGTGACATCACCTTGAATAAACGTAAAGAGCGATTTACCTAAAATTGCGCTACCATGAAGCGATGGTGATGGGACAAGGAGGCTATCGTTCCAAGAAGCTCCGAGTCCAATAATAATGTTTTCCTTGTCGAGCTCAATCTTCATGCTGAAGCCTGTCCTATCTGACTGGGGTCTATCGCCTCACCGACAGGGTCCCGGTCTTCCAGGCCATACCGGCCCCACCACAGGACAGCTTCGAGGCATACATGGGGTCACACATGACTATTGACTGATAGCTCCTCGCTGCATCGGCCTGCCCCTGCTACTTCTTCTGCTTGGCGCGCGCCAGTGCCATGGCCATAGCCATCGTGCCGGCCGGCTGTGGTTGGCGCTCTGGAGCATGCTGGGGAGCCGGCGGACGTCGGGTGCGCGGTTCATGTGCGACTCCCGTAGAGACCTCGACGGGTGCGCGGCCTGAAACGGAAGCACTGACTGGCGCATCGTCGAGGCGCATGGTCAAAGAGATGCGCTGCCGCTTCACATCGACATCCAGCACTTTTACTTTCACGATCTGTCCCGGCTTGACGACCTCATGAGGATCCTTGATGAACTTATTGGCCAGCGCCGATACATGCACGAGACCATCCTGATGGACACCGACATCGACGAAGGCTCCAAACGCCGCGACGTTCGTCACCACGCCTTCGAGGAGCATGCCGGGGTGCAAGTCAGTTAACGACTCGATCCCCTCTTGGAATGTGGCAGTCTTGAATTCCGGGCGCGGATCGCGGCCCGGTTTTTCCAACTCAGTCAGAATGTCGCGCACCGTCGGCACGCCAAACTTCTCATCGGTGAAGTCGGCGGGAGATAATCCCTTGAGCACCGCCGGCTGGCCCATCACCTCCACGATACCTTTGCTGATGCGTGCGAGAATACGCTCGACCACCGGATAGGCTTCCGGATGGACCGACGAGCGATCCAGCGGATTATCACCGTCGTTGATGCGCAGAAAGCCGGCGGCCTGCTCGAACGTCTTGTCACCCAGGCGCGGCACCTTGCGGATCGTGGTGCGATTTTGGAAAGGCCCGTTCGCATCACGATACTCGACGATGTTTTTCGCCAGCACCTTGTTCAGACCCGACACCCGCTCAAGCAGCGGTGCCGAGGCCGTATTGACGTCCACCCCCACGGCATTGACGCAATCTTCAACCGTCGCATCGAGCGAACGCGCCAGCGCCCGTTGGTTCACATCGTGCTGATATTGGCCGACGCCGATCGCCTTGGGATCGATCTTCACCAACTCTGCCAGCGGGTCTTGCAAACGCCGGGCGATAGAAACGGCACCCCGCAGACTGACATCTAATTGGGGAAACTCGGCCGCGGCAAAGGCCGAGGCTGAATAGACCGAGGCGCCGGCTTCGCTCACCACGATCTTAGCCACTTTGTGCTCTGGCTTGTGAGCCACGACCAACTTGATCACCTCGATGGCCAGCTTGTCGGTCTCCCTACTTCCCGTACCATTACCGATCGAGATCAGCTCGACGCCATGCTGTACGACCAGCCTGGCCAGCGTCGCCAGTGATCCCTGCCAGTCATTGCGCGGCTGAAGCGGATAAATGGTCGTCGTCTCCAGCAGCTTGCCGGTCGCATCGACCACCGCCACCTTGCAGCCGGTGCGGATGCCTGGGTCAAGACCGAGCACCGCCTTCGGGCCAGCCGGCGCCGCCAGCAACAGCTCGTGCAGATTGCGGCCGAAAATCTTGATCGCCTCGGCCTCCGCCGCTTCACGCAACTGCACCAACAGTTCCACGGTGAGATGCAAGTGCACCTTGTTGCGCCAGGTCCAATCGCAGACGCTCAGGAGCCACGTGTCTGCGCGGCGGCCACGGTCTTCAATGCCGACATGCGTCGCAATGGTGGCAATGCAGGGATGCGGCACCGCAGCTTCGAGCGCCTCGCCCAAGCCCAATTCTATTTTCAACACACCCAGCGTGCGGCCACGGAACAAGGCCAGAGCGCGATGCGACGGAATGGTGCGGATGGTTTCGGAATAGGCGTAGTAATCGCGGAACTTTTCTTCCTCCGCCGTTTCCTTGCCTTTCATCACGGTGGACGTGACAACCCCCTGATCCCACAGGCGGGTACGTAATTTCGCGAGCAGCTCGGCAGTCTCGGCAAACCGCTCGACCAGAATATCCCGCGCACCCTCCAGCGCTGACTTTCCGTCCGGCACATTGATCGCCTCCATACCCTCGGCGGCAGGCTTCACGTTCAAGTACTTCACCGCTTCCTGCTCAGGGTCGAGCGTCGGATCGGTAAACAGGGCATCGGCCAACGGTTCTAATCCAGCCTCTCGCGCAATCTGCGCTCGCGTGCGCCGCTTGGGCTTGTAGGGCAAATAGAGGTCTTCCAACGTTTGTTTGGTTGCAGCTGCCGCGATGGTGCCGCGCAAGGCATCGGTGAGTTTTCCCTGCTCCTCGATCGAAGCCAGGATCGCTGCGCGACGCAGCTCCAATTCACGCAGGTACAGCAGGCGCTCTTCCAACGTACGCAGGTGCGTATCGTCCAGGTTGCCGGTCACCTCCTTGCGATAGCGCGCGATAAACGGCACGGTCGAACCTTCATCGAGCAGGGCGACCGCGGCCTTCACCTGACCGAGGCCCACGCCGAGTTCCTTGGCGATGAGTGGAATAATTTTCAGCTGTGCCTCGTCTGATACTAGTTGTGTCGTTGGAGAAACCATCTATGCCTATGACCGATCTTTCCGAAAGCTGCATCAGGCCGAACGTCGGTTCGTCGGCCTCACGCGCGCTTTCTTGTTCAGGTGTGTCACACGTCTTCGTTGTGGGATGGATGCTGCTGTTGCTCTCGATGGGATGAGAGCCAAGTCTACTGCATAACTTCCCCGCATTTCCAGCCGCCCACGCAGAGCACACAACTTCGCCGTCCTCAGACTCCAGACCATCATGTTGACCCAGCATCCGTCTGAGAGTACATTCGGCCACAAAGAAAACCCCTCCGTTGGATACTGACGGGAAGTATGAGCGACGACCAAAACGGCAAATCCGGAGGCTGGTTTGGCAACCCTCTGCCCATCATGATGGTGGTGCTGCTGGCGGCCGGCGTGCTCGTTAAGAATGTACCGCTGGAAAGCGCGCGCCCAACCGATGCTGAGCGCGTAAAGTTCGCGCCGACTGGCCAGCAGGATGTCGAGGCTCGACTGTGGCAGGACCCGTTTGCCGCGGTCGAGAAATACAAGAAGAGCTCCAACCAGGCCGTCGCGCCTACAGAAAAGGCGTCACTCGATTCGCACCCTCCGGACAGGCTGCACAGCCGTATTACAGACCAGCATGGCAAAATGATCGTCGTTGCCGTGAGCGTCTTTGGGGGTTCCTACGCCGAGGATGCCGAGAGCCGTCGCCGTTCACGCTTCGCGGTGGTCTCGGCGCTCGGCTTCCATGACTATCACCCCGAGTCCAACGATACGATCGGCTACTTCCGCATCGACCCGTCAGAGCCCAAATCCAACGCCCGCAAACCAACCTATGACGATGACGTGCCCTATGAGTGGTTTGAGAGGGGAGATAAGTCGCGCTCCGTGCTGGTGCTCTGGCTGAAGGATGAAAAGCTCACCGCTACACCGCTCACAACACTGAACGACCTGTTCAACAAGCTGATGCCGGACAGCCGCACGGGCCTCACCGTCAAGTTCATCGGACCGGCTGGGTCGGGAACGCTGAGAGACCTCGTTCGCGAAGGCACCATCCCGAATCAAAATCCTGTAACACTGAAGACCGGCAGTGCGATCGAGTTCTACTCACCCAGCGCGACGATCTCCAATTGCGATCTGCTTAACCAAGAGGGCAGCCAGCCACAGTTGAATTGCTTCGAAAATCCTCCCAGCCTATTAGAAAGGACGACACTTCCAATTGTCCGCACAATCGGCTCAGACGACGTGCTCGCGGCTTCGCTGCTGTGGGAGCTGTGGCAGCGCGGCGTCAATCGCGACGCCTGGGCAAAGAAGGACCCGGCCGAGCGTACGTGCGAAGACGGCCTGGTGCTGATCGGCGAGCGAGACACTGAGTACGGCCGAACCCTCGCGCGATATCTCAGGGATGGATTCTCGGATCGCTGCGGGATTACGCCCGACGGAAAGCCTGAGATGTTGCGCTCCGACAGGCACAGATTACCACCGGTTCGCACATTCACCTACCTGCGCGGGCTGGACGGCGTGCTCGCAGACTCTGACAAGTCGGGCAGCAAAACGCCAGCTAAGGAAGATAGCGGCAAATCGAAGGACCTGCGCGCACAACTCGACGATGCGCCGCCTGAGCATGCCGAGGGGCGCAGCCAGTTCGATTACTTGCGCCGGCTTGCCGACGAGATCGATCGGCTCGATCACGACAAGACGTTCTTCGCAAAGAACGGCGTCAAGGCGATCGGCATCGTCGGTTCCGACCTGTACGACAAGCTCCTCATCCTCCAGGCGCTCCGCAGCCGATTCAAGGACAAGATCTTCTTCACGACCGACCTCGACGCACGCTACCTGCACGCCGACCAGAAGGACTGGGCGCGCAACCTCGTGGTCGCGTCCAACTTCGGCCTGTCATTGAACCAGGAGTTGCAGAAATCCACTCTACCGTTCCGAGACGGCTACCAAACTGCGACCTACCTCGCGACCCTGATGGCGGTCGGCGGCATGTCGATCGACGACTGGACCGACAAGAAGGATCAGTGGCTGCGTCCGAAGACTTTCGAGATCGGCCGGACCGAGGCGGTGCATCTCGCCTCTCCGTCTGTCGAGCGCCTCAAAAACTGGGGAGGCAACCATGACTCTGAGGACAGGGTCCTTCCCGCAAAAGTAACGCCTTGCGATGGTAGCTGGAAGGAATGCAACAATATCGAGCCGATCTGGCCATCGCGTGGCATCGAACTCAATGACCCCTGGCCGGTTTTTTTCATGGTCTGCTTCGGACTCCTGTTGGTCACCCTGACGAGCCGTTGCGTCCATCAAACGGTGCGCACTGCCATCGGTGCGTCCTCGCCCGAGCGTGATGCGGCGAGGGCGACAATTTACCTCGTATCCGGCGCGGCGATAGTGGCGGTGTTCATCCTCGCGATAGTCTCGACTCGTATAAATGTGTCGCTCGCGCAAGGTGTTGGCGAGCCGTTCTTGTGGTTCGAGGGCATCAGCGTCTGGCCAAGCCTCGTGGTTCGCTTCGTCGGCCTGGCGACCATGCTTGGGCTCTGGTATGCGTTCCTGAAAATGATTCAACAAAAGGAGAAGCCCGACAAGGACTTCGAGATCGCCCTGCCGAAACCCCGAACACTCAATCGCAGTAAGCTGTCTGCCTGGTTGAACGGTCCACACATCAACCTGGCATTGTTTGATCAGGCGGGCCATGCAGAAGCACGTTCCGCGGTCAAGGAAGAGACCGGGGGAAAGAAGATCATTGATGTCACTACTTTGTGGCAGAACTATCTGCGTGCGACGAGCTGGAGAGAGATGGCGGGCTGGATTATGGTCTCCCTGCTCATCGGTCTCATACTCGTCATTGCAACATTCCAGGTCCTTGACAGCAGGCCTTCGTTCCCCCATCGCGGCGAGCTCGTGAAGAACCTGCATCAATTTCTCGTGTATGTCAACGCACTAGTCCTCTGGCTGGCCATTTTCTGGGTCGGGTATGAGACACGCGTCTGCGCACGGTTCATTGAGACCCTGAGCAATGTGCCCAACGAGTGGCCCGACCAACTGCTCGCTCGCACGGAGAAAGAAACCGGCGTGCCGCGCACACATCTCGACGACTACCTTGACTTCCGACTGATCGTCCACGCCACCCAACGCATCGACTGGCTCATCTACCTGCCGTTCGTCGGGATATTCTTCATGGTGCTCTCGCGAAGTAATTTCTTCGATGCGATGGACTTTCCGCCGGCGTTGTTTTTCATTGTAGGACTCGCGCTTGGCTACTCACTACTCAGCGCGATTCTATTACGCAGGAGCGCCGAGTCTGCGCGCGGCAAAGCGATCGAGTACTATGAGAGACAGCTGCTCATACAGGCCAGGGTGAAGGACAGCCAGCCGCCGATTTTGATTGTAGACCCGATCAGCGTGGAACAGATCAAGCTCCTCATGGAGCGCATCCGCAATAACCGCGAGGGCGCGTTCGCGCCCTTCGCCCAGCAGCCTGCGTTGCAAGCGCTGCTCTTGCCGTTCGGCGGCTACGGGAGCGTCCAGATCATCGAATACCTCTTCAAGCTGTAGCCCGCAGCCTGCTCTGACATCTCGCCCCACACAGAACGCCCTCCCGAGATTGAAATACAACTTCACGGAACCTTGTCCCACGTGCCACATTGCGCCCACTCTCGGGGGTGGGGTACAGTGACAGCTGACTGAGTGGGAGAACTGCGCAATGGAACGAGTGGCCGACAGGATAGAAGAACAGTCGTTACTGAGACAGCCAGGCGCAATCCTGTTCGTCTCCTGTTATGAACTAGGGCACCAGCCTATCGGCATCGCTCAGCCGATGGGATTTCTCGAACAGGCCGGATTTGCGCCGGACGGACTCGATATCGCGGTTGAGAACATCGATGAAACGCCCCTCAGACTGGCGCGATTTGTCGGCATCTCAGTCCCCATGCATACGGCACTCCGTCTCGGAGTGCGGGTTGCCCAACTGATCCGGACGATCAACCCAGCCTGCCACATCTGTTTCTATGGCCTCTACGCCTCGATCAATGCTGAGTATGTACTCCAAGCGCTGGCCGATTCTGTGGTGGGCGGAGAGTATGAGATTCCGCTGGTTTCACTCATCAAGGCGCTCGATCTGGGGCAACCGATCAGCCTGCTCGAAGGAGTCGGTTCTCGAAACCGGGTTGTTGGTCCTTGGTTGCAGCGTGGCTATGCCTCAACAGCCTCGACGATCCCGCACCCAATCCCAAGTCGCAGCGGACTCCCGACGTTGGACCGCTATGCTCGACTCCAGCAGAATGGGACGGAGCGGTTGGTCGGATATGTCGAGGCCAGCCGTGGATGCCTCCATCACTGTCTCCATTGCCCAATTGTGCCGGTCTATGAGGGGCGCTTCTTCCTCGTCCCGGAAGCGGTCGTCCTAGAGGACATTCGACGGCAAGTGCATGCGGGCGCGACGCATATCACGTTTGGCGACCCGGATTTTTTGAACGGGCCGGGACATTCCATGAGCATCGTTCGCGCCATGCACGAAGAGTTTCCACACCTCACGTTCGATTTCACCGCAAAGATCGAACACCTCTTGAAACGCCGCAACCTGATGCCGCACTTGCGTGCGCAGGGATGCCTGTTCGTGATCTCTGCCGTGGAGTCATTCAGCGACTCTGTTCTCGATCTGCTTCAGAAAGGGCATACAGGCGCGGATATCATCACGGCGCTCGGCATTCTACGTGAGGCCGGCATTTCGCTTCGGCCATCGCTCGTCGCCTTCACGCCATGGACCAGCCTGGACGATTACCTGCATATGTTGGATATGGTGGAAGAACACGATCTCATCGACGCAACCGACCCAGTACAACTGAGCATTCGCCTCTTGGTTCCCCCAGGGTCGGCGCTGCTCGACAAGTCTGACATTCAGCGATTTCTCGATCCTCTGGATCAAGCCGGCTTTCAGTATCCCTGGACGCACCAGGATGAGCGGATGGATCGACTCCATCAGGCCGTGCGTGCGATCGTCGAAGCCAGCGCCAAGGAAGAGGAAGATGCGATGGTGACCTTTGGTCGGATTCGAGCGATTGCCGATGAGATAGCCGGCCGTCACGCAGAGCCTTCGACTCGGACAAGGGTGAGCAGGCCTGATCGTCCGAAGCCCCCTCGTTTAACAGAATCATGGTTCTGCTGCGCAGAGCCGACGACCCAGCAGTTCAGACCGCTGCAAACAAATGGGCATGGGGAAATATAGGATTTTAGCAATTTCATATGGTTGGGAGAGGGAGCACAAGTGAAATCTGAACTCATGACACAAGGCACAGAGATCCAGGAACTATTGGGGTTGAAACTACCGGCAGTGGCAATCGCATTTCAAGATTCGGCTCCTGCCGGCATTCCGCGGGTCGCATCTCCTACAGCAGCAGGATGCGGCTATTGGAAGCTGGCGGCTGAGGGGCAGGTCTTCTATACGGAAGCATCAGATCACTATACTTGTCCCGTCGGGGCCCACACCCATGGTGTGGATCTGCCCCCACAGGTCGCGACTGAGCTGAACGGTCTCGTGCAGACCATGGTAGGGATGCAATATCTCACGATGGCAGACATTCCGATGATTCCGCGGCGGCAGGGAACCTTTCATGTGGCCCTCTATGCGCCACTTGCGCAAGCCACCTTCACGCCAGACGTGGTGCTGGTCCGCGGGACCGTCAAACAGCTGATGTTGCTGGCGGAAGCGGCACAGGCAGCGGGGATTGCCGGCGGGAGCGCCACAATGGGACGACCGACTTGCTCCGTACTACCGGAAACATTGCAATCGGGACAGACGGCCAGTAGTTTCGGCTGTATCGGAAACCGCGTCTATACCGGGCTTGGAGATGATGAAGGCTATTACGCCATTCCCGGTGCAAAGGTGGCCGCCGTGGTGCAGAAGTTGGTGATCGTCATCGAGGCTAATCGCCAGTTGGAACAGTTTCATCGAGCGCGCGCGGGAACAGTCTCTCAGAATCCTCGGTAGCCGCCTACTGAAATTCTGGATCCCTAGATTACAACCCAGCAGGCTGCTCAAAAGGGCCGCCAGCAAGGCCGCAGCGAGTGATGGACCGAGGCGTACCCTCTGGGGCGCACGGTGCGACGAATAAGGAGCACCACGTTTGTGCGCGCCGCCGAGTGGTGAGGCGGCCGGGTCCCCGTTGAGG
>JAWXBV010000224.1:0-13460 GCA_034440335.1 Nitrospirota bacterium
AGGGAGCGTCGGGGCCCCTGCGGCGGTGCCCATTGCCGCCAGCGGACTCCTGTTTGGGAGCGGGTTGATCGGGCTGGGTTCGTGGGGCTGGTTGAAACGACGGGGACAGTCGGCCCTGGGCGTCGCCTAGGGGTAAGGCAGAATTATTGATCCTGCGTGAGGCGAGGAGGGCGGATCACCCCGCTCTCTTTCCTCAGGCAAGAATACAGACACGCGTATGAAGAATGCGAGTGAGTTCGTCACGATATCCGTGAACTGGACAACCCCCTCACACTCCTAGTGTTTTTTAGACAATGTGAACTCGCACTGGGCTCCGGCCTGCCATCCCCCTGGTCCATGCGCCGCTGTGGTTTTAACAATTTGTTAACAGAGGCTTGACGGTTCCGTTGCCCGAGTGAAGAGGCAACGGCGGTACAATTCACGCTCGGGTTTGCAGATTCGGTGTCTCATCGTCTAGTCAAAAAGATCTCGATGTGCGTGGTCGTCAGGAAGTGAAAAGACATGAGTAGCGTCTCTGGAGGGGTCTCGCCGTTCATGATCTGTACTCCGATCATCTTGCCCTCGCACAGTTCGGTGGCGTGGTTATCGCCGGAAAGCAAACAGTCTTGACGACTTCGACCGGCACAACGCTCGATACGGTCTCTCACCCAGCATCTGTGGTGAATGACGCGTTGCCTCAGTTGGCCGCGAGCAGCGCGGTGATTCTGCTGGCGTCGGTCTTTGGGAACGGGCTGAATTATCTCTTCTCTATGTATGTCGCGCGCGCGCTTGGTCCGGTCGATTTCGGACTCTATGCGCTGGGCATCACGGTCTTCAATATTGTTGTGCTCTTCGCCCCGCTCGGCATGGAGACGACGGTGATGAAGTTCGTTTCTCAGCAAGTTGGATCAGACGGGATGGCTTCGGTGCGCAAGACGATTGTATCGGGGGTGGGAGTGGCCGCAGGTTTCGGCCTGTTCTTAGCGCTCTGTCTGGCGTTCTCCTCGGACCTGCTGGCCCGCACGCTTTTTGGGAAACCTGAATTATCGCCGATTCTCTTGTTGCTCGCCCTGGGCGTTCCCCTGGCAGCCGTCTCGGCCGTGGTGTTGTCGTCGATGCAGGCGCTCGGGCACATCCGCGCGATGACGCTGATCCGGAACGGCCTGGAACCGGTGGGGAAATTTCTTTTGGCCGCTATTGCCCTGTCGATTGGATTTGGCCTGGCCGGAGTGCTCGGAGCGCTGCTCTCGGTCTTTCTCGTCAGTTTTGTCATTTCGGTGGGATATCTGGGGAGATTGACGGACGTTCGATTCGAACGCCGAATCGTTTCGGAAGGGCTGGAAATCAAGACGTTATTGGCGTTCTCCATGCCGCTCGTGATTTCGAATCTGTTCAGTATCGTCGCGCCCCGCTCGGATATGCTCACGATCGGCGCGCACCTCGCGCCTCAGGACATTGCGATCTACGCAGTTGCCACTCAAACGGCGGCGGTGCTGGCCTTGATTCTCAGCGCGTTCGATTCAGCGATCATGCCGACGATCGGGGGACTGTTGGCGCGGCGGGAATTGGCACAACTCGCAGAAGCGTCCAAGGCTGCAGCTCGGTGGGCGATGACTATCTCAATACTCGTATTTATCCAATTGGCACTCTTCTCCGGAGACGTGCTTCGACTGTTCGGCCCGACGTTCGAGAGCGGCGCGATCTGTCTTGTCATTCTCGCGGCGGGTCATCTCGTGGGCAGCGCATCCGTGTCGTCGACGGGGATCATTCTAATGTCCGGGCATTCGAAGACGATCATGGTGATTTCAATCATCATCGGCTTGGCGCTGATTGTTTCGAATATGGCGCTCGTTCCGCAGTTCGGGATCGTGGGCGCCGCCTGTGCGACCTCGTTCTGCATCGCTGCGTCCAGTCTGCTGTGTGCGATTCAAGCGAAGAAATATTCCGGAGTGATTCCCTATTCCTGGAGACAGTTGAAGCCGCTCTGTGCCGGAATGTTCTCGCTGGCACTGGGGTATCTGCTCAAATCATCGTTTACGGAAGCCGGCGTCCTGCTGCTTGCTCCGATTGTGGCGGTAGTCTATGCCGGTACGCTTGTGGCCTTCGGACTCGAGGCTAGAGACTACGCGGTGCTCGCGCAGATGTTTCCGAGAGTCGAGCCGATGATGCGAAGTTTCCCACGCGGATGGGGAGGAAACCGATGATCGCGCTCCTCCTGTTAGGCTTGACCGCTGCTCAGGTGGCGCTGGTCCTGATTCAACCTATTGGGCTCGTGTATGTGTCGTTGCTGACAGGAGGGGTTCCGCTGGCATTCGGCCAAGAAGGAATGGGCGATGGAGACTTTGGACGGATGAATCCGACCGTCACACGCATGTTCGGATTGTTGGCCGCCTCGGCAGGCCTCGCGTGTCTTCAAGTCTCTCAGACATGGACGTACGTCTGTCGCTGGAAATATCACGTGCTGTTTCTCTTGTTCTGTTGCATCACCCTCGCATGGGCTCCCAGTCTGATCTATGGAACGCGCATGATCGCCAAACTTGTTTCGCCTTTCTTGTTTATGGTCCTGATCATGCTCGCGGCGTCCACGATGCGGCAGCTGCGGACCATGGAAAATATGATCCTTGTGGCTGCGGTTGTGATGCTGTCGTTGGCCGTGGTGACTAAAGTTCTTGGGCTCCAAGGGGCGACCGTGGGATTGACGGTTCCGGGTATAGGGCCGGCGACCTTTAGCGCGTATCTCCTTGCTGCTGGTTTGCTCGCGCTGGCCGGGTTGCGTGACTCGAATTGGGCGCTCAAGATCGGGTTAGTCGGCCTGTTCGCCATAGCCGTGATGTTGGGAAACACCCGGATCACGATCGGAGCGATGTTCGTCAGCTTCTCGATCCTGCTGTTTTTTTTGTTCAAGGGGTTCATCCGCTACAGTCTGCCCTTGAGCGGCATCGTCGCACTGCCTGCGCTCTTCGTCCTGAACCCGCGATTTCGAGAGCGAATGTTCTACGGGGAGGAAGGCCGTAGCTCAGAAGCCGTTCTCAATAATCCCCTCGCGGCTATTGAGCATATTCACGGCTCCGGGAGGTTTGACGCCTGGGATACCGTGTTGAACAAATTCTTTCTGCCGAATCCCCTGATCGGCTCCGGCATCGGAACAACCCAGCATTACTTTTATTCGCAAATAGGCGGGGGGATAGGGGTGATCCATTCAGAGTATGTCAGGCTGCTTTCGGAAGTCGGGCTGCTGGGCTTGGGGCTTTTCGTTTTGGCGATACTGGTCTATCTCACTCACCTGATCAAGACGTTCCACTCCAGCACGAATCCTGAAACCAAGAAATACGCGCTTGCGGGCCTCGGTGGAGTCGTGGCCTATGTCATCTTCATGGCCACCGACAACGCCTTCGATTATGTCAATGGGTTCGGGATCTATGTGTTCGGCATGGTTGCGATGGGGGAAAAATCTCGCGAATTGGAACTGGCTGCCCAGAGCGATGTGCCGGTCGCGGCGCCTGTTGGAGATTCTGAAGCGTCGATGGCGCCCAAGGGCTCGTCCATGCGGCCGAGCCGAAAGCGGTACCCTCTACTTGGAGAAGGATGACATGCCGGATTACGCCATCACGCGCCGCCAATTCTTGCGTAGAGCCTCCGCACTGGCGGCCCTCTCAGCCGGTACCCAGTTCATGGGGTGCTTGTCAAACGTAGCCCGTGCGGCTGAGCCGGTGGAACAGGAGAGTCGGATCATTTTCGATGAGGGACTGAATTGGGTGACACGAGTCTCGGCGGAACGCCTCTGTTCGCGCATTGCGAGGGCGGGATTCAATGTGTTTAGTCCCTGCGTCTGGCACGGGCGGGGAACCATCTGGCCGTCGAAGCTGGCGCCGTGGGACAGCCACAACGTTCGTGCGCAAGGGGGAGATCCCCTAGGCAACCTGTTTCAGACAGCCGAACAGTATGGCATCGAGGTGCATCCCTGGTTTACCCTCTCGCTCCGGCAACGGGACTTCTTTCCGGAATTCTATGACAGCACCACGCCGGCCCAGCGTTTCGATGTACATCTCCGGTCGTTTCGCGAATTCATCTCCTCCATCGTCTTCGAAGTCGCAGCCACCTATCCGGTTCACGGGATCAATTTGGATTTCGTCAGTGTAGGAGGGGTCTGCCTCAGCCCACGCTGTGTCGAGGACTATCGGCAACAGACTGGCCGCGATCTCATGTTGGACAGTCAAATCCGGCGGAGAGTGCCGGTGTTCGATATGACACAACTGATGGCTTGGCAAGCCGCTGCCGTGACGGATGTGGTGAAGAGGATCTCCGTGAGTTGCCGGCGCGCCAAACCAAACATCATCATCAGCCTCTCCGGCGATCCAGTCCATCCAATTTTGAAAATGGAAGGACACGATTCCGCGAGGTGGGCCGACGACGGGCTGATCGATGTGCTGTACAACATGCATTATGAACCCAACCCCGACTTTGCCGCGATCGCAACGATCCAGTCCGCGATGAAGCGCCCGGAGGCGATGGTCGTCGGCGTCGGAAATTACGAGGAGGCCACCGCGAGCAGTCCCGTGCGGTCGAGAGAGCCCGGTAAGTTGGCGAACCTTATCCGAGCGGCGCGGGCCGATCAACGAGGAAACGGTGTCGCGGTCTATTTGTACAGTATGCTCAGCGACGCGCAAATCGACGAGCTGAGGACGGGCGTGTTTGCCCGCCCTGCCAAGCCGCGCTGGATACGTGCGTCAACGCCGGCGTCAAATTCGGCGCCGGGTGCCCCACAAAGACTGAAAGTATCGTGATAAAGATTGCCACAGATCATGTATCCCCTTCCCTGGTCTCGCGCGAGACGCCGATGGTCTCGATCGTCATCACAGCCTACAATGCGGAGCGGTTCATCGGGGCCTGCATCAAGGCTGCGCTGGCCCAGACCTACTCAAATTTCGAGGTGCTTGTCGTGGACGACGGCTCGACCGACAGGACCGCGCAAATCTGCCGTTCCGTTGCCGATCCGAGATTTCATTATCTCACGTGGGGGAGGTTGGGTCGTCCCAAGGCCCTGAATGCGGGGATTGGGGAAACCAAGGGCGCCTATGTCGCCATTAATGATGCCGATGATTTGAGCTTCCCGCACCGCCTCCAATACTCCATGATTTTTCTGCAGGAACATCCCGAGATGGCCTACCTCGGGACGGGATTCGCGAAGACCGACACCTTTTATGAGTCGATTCCGAAAGAAGTTCTGGTGGAGGTTCCTCTGTTCGAAAAGGACTCACCATTTGTGCCGAGCCGGATCGATCTCTTTCGAAGAAATCTGTTCAATAACTCCACACTGTTGTACCCCAAGTCCACCTGGAAGAACATCGGGGGATATGACGAGCAGTTGAGCAACAGTGAAGACTACGACTTCTACCTGCGGGCTCTGCAGTGCGGACCTGCTGTGCTGCTGCCGGGCCGTACCGTGCTCTGGTACACCAATCCCAATGGATATTTCAAACAGAAAAGCAAGCGGGAGCATTTCGGCGCTCTTGGCTCCATTAAACGGAGAGCTCATCGCCTCTTGCATCTTCCCGGATGGCTTCGGCTGTATCACCCCCTGTGGGTCGTCTGGTGCGAACTGGTCCAGCGTTTTCCGGGCCTTATGGACCTAGCCCGGAACATACAGAAAATCCTACACAAGCCTAACGTGACCGGTACGGCGTGAGCCGCGCGAATCGATAAGGATATCCAGATGGGACTTCGACAGTTCGCCAATTCCTTAAAGGTCATCCTTGGCAATCCTCATATCAACAGGGGAGCCGGTGTCGTCCGGCATCTTCACTGGCAATACTTAAAGGCCTTCGATCGGTTTCCGTTCGAGCAGGGAATCTCCCGCAGCCGCATTGTCGCGGCCCACAAGCAGTGTGGAGTCTCGGCGTTAATCTACAGCCAGCGCCTCTACAACTACAATAATATGCGACTGCTGCAGATGCTGTTGAAGGGCGGCGCCAACATCGGTTCGTTCACTCTGATTGCGTCCGAACAAGAACAGGCGCGAGTCTATGCGTTCGAACCGCATCCGGAAACATTTCGCATGCTTCAGCGTAACGTGGAGTTGAACCGGCGGAACAACGCCAGCCTGTTCAACGTTGCGCTGGGCCAACGCGAAGGACAGGTATTTCTGACTGATGAGCCAGGGAGTGCCGGCAATCACATTGCGTCACATGAGGGTGAACGGACGGTGGCTGTTCCATGCAACAGAGCGGACTCCATTTGCACCCAACACGGGATTTGTCCTAAGTACGTCAAAATCGACGTGGAAGGATTCGAGTACGACGTGCTAAAGGGTTTCGGAGCGTTTCTCGACGCAGTCGATCTGCTGATGATCGAGATGAATGGGCTTTCGGATCAGCGTTCTCATGGACAACGAGAAATCCATGCACTGCTGAGATCGAATTGCATCACCGGCCCCTGGCACTGCGACTTCGACAAAAGAACGTTGCGACGCAACGACGAATTCGGCATCGAAGATAGCCTCTATCTGTCCGACCGTGCCGCCCATAGGTTGCAGCAGCACGGCCTGACACTGGCAGGATGACATGAATCTGGCAGTGATCACGAATATCCTGACTCCCTATCGTGTCCCGTTGTTCGACGCCATCGGGAAGCGTGTGGGGCGTCTGCACGTCTTGCTGATGGCGGAGCGGGAGGAGAATCGAGATTGGACGTTCGGAGCGACCTCTTTCAAGTGCCACGTGCTGCCAGGCTTCCATGTGAAGTTGCCGGGCGCCGAAGTATCTCTGCACATTAACCATGGCGTGATGTGCGCGCTGCGGCGACTGAATCCTGACGTGGTCTTGAGTGGAGGCTATGCGCCGGCGAATCTGACCGCTTGGCTCTATTGCCGGCTCCACCGGCGGCCGTTCGTTGGATGGGGAGAGTTGAGCATGCAGGATGTGGCACATACCTCACGACTCAAGCGAGGGCTACGCCGCATGATGACTTCTTGGTCAGACGGAGCCATTGCCAGTTCGACCGACGCCCATGACGTCTTCCTGCACTATGGCGCGACGGCATCGAAGATTCTGGTGGCAGTCATGCCGATCGACGTCGAGTTCTTCCATGTCCACGCAGCCAACTGGCGTCGTTCAGACTGGTTCCGCCACGAGCGGACTCGTTACACAACCCCTATTCTCTTATCGGTGGGGAGGCTGGCAGAAGGGAAAGGGTATCGGGAATTGTTTGCCATCTACGAGGGGATCGTGAAACAGCGTCCTGGCGTGTCGTTGCTCATCGTCGGCGATGGCCCGGAGCGAGTCGCGTACGAAGCGTATGTGCAGGCGCAGAATTGGAAGCACGTTCATTTCCTTGGACATCGGCAAGCCGATGAGGTGGTGAAATTTCTCGCCCTGGCAGACGTGTTTGTGTTTCCCACCCTGTTGGATCGGTTCGGGGCTGTCCTCAGTGAAGCCATGGCTGCTGAACTGCCGGTGATGTCTTCCATCCATGCCTCCGCCACGAGCGATCTTGTGGACGACGGTGTGACGGGGTTTCGTATTGATCCCCGGAATGCCGAACGATCGGCCGACGCGGTGTTGCAGGTCCTAGCCATGACCCCTGCCGAACGCGTTGCGTTGGGCCGCGCAGCCTACGAGCGTGTCCGGCGCCACGACATCGATGCGACGGCGGATCACATGGTGGATTTCTTGAAATCTCTCAGGCGGATGCTCCCGCAACAGATATCAGGCCGGATGCCGGTTGAATCGGTGAAAGGACCATAGTCCCTCAATGTCTGAGTCTCCGACCATATTGGTGATCGGGCCAACTCCACCGCCGTTTCATGGGGTGAGCGTGGCGACGGATGCCGTTCTGAACTCCGCTCTGCGTGAGCGGTTTCGGTTGTGCCATCTCGACCTGGCCGATCGACGAGGAATTCAGCATGTGGACAAGCCGGATTTTCATGACGTGATGTTGTTCCTCAATCAATGGTGGAAGCTTCTCGTCATTCTTCGAAAAGAGCGGCCGGCGGTTGCCTACTTGCCGGTATCCCAGTCGACCATCGGTTTCCTGCGCGACAGTTTCTTGCTGTTGCCGGCCTGGGCCGCGGGCGCGTCCGTGGTCCTTCACCTCCACGGAGGAAATTTTAAAGACTGGTACGATGGTCGTTCATTTCCAATGAAGTCGTATGTGCGGATGGTGCTCCGCCGAGTGTCCTGTGTGGCGGTTCTAGGCGAGTCGCTCCGCCACCTCTTCGCAGGCTTGGTTGCGCCCGATCGGATTGCGGTGCTGTCGAATGGAATCGACTGGCCGGCTGTCCATAAGCCGGCGCGCGAACCGGACAAGCCACAGCGGCATCGAATTTTACATTTAAGTACCTTGAGCCGGCTGAAGGGCGCGCCGGTCCTCTTAGCTGCGATTCCGATGGTCTTGAAGATCAGGCAGGACGTGGAGTTTACACTGGCCGGTCCTTGGCTGCATGAACAAGATCGAGTGGAAGCGGAGGCGTTCGTTGCGGACCATGGACTGAGCCGGCACGTCGTATTTACTGGACCCGTTTCCACGCTCGAGCACAAGCGATCGATCTACTCGTCGGCGGACCTATTCGTGTTTCCCGGCATACAGCAAGAAGGTCAGCCCCTCGTGGTGCTGGAGGCCATGGCCTCAGGATTACCGGTGTTGTTTACGAATCGTGGGTGCTTGAGGGATACCGTGATTGAGGGAGAGTGCGGGCTCGAAGTGCGATGCAATGATTCTCGCCACCTGGCTGATCGTATTCTTTGGTCCCTCGACCATCCGGCAGAGATCGAGCGAATGGGCCAGAATGCTCGAGAGCGGTTCGAGCGGTTCTATACAAGCGAGCGATTTGTCCACCATCTTGGCGAATTGTTCATGCTGGCGTCCCGAACGCCGTGCTCGGTTCTTCGGGGACCCGACATGGCCATGGCGAGTGTGAAGGGGCGCTGGCCAGGTAGACGAAAAGGAAGACCGGTATGACGTCATCGTCGAAGTATGCGATCCAGTTGTACCCCCCGTAAGTGTGGATGGGAGAAATCACTGTGCGGGAGTGCAAGACACTCAGCGGATTTTGTCAGAAACGATCGGAGCGGGGAGAACGTAGGCTTCAACAGAGGAGAGGGGAAAGAATTTGCGTACACAAGGATTCTCAACGATGCTGAATTCCATTGGAAGAAAGGGAAAGATAATGTCACACCGCTGGAAGTTGTTTCTGTCGCTTTTTTGCCTATTGCTTCTGTATTTTTCCATCGTAAATTCCACTCCACTATCGGCGAAGAGCTATGAAGAACCCTCCTTTTGGAAGCCCAATAGTTACAAGATAGTACCGGTACAGTTGGCACCTGTGACGGCGACTGAAGTCAATTCTACAAGTGGTGTGCCGGCAGGCGGCTACTGCGCCAATACGGCGTTTACCAATTCGGCTTGGACTGGCCCTGTTCAGTTAAGAATGGCGGCAGGAAACCTGGGTGGAAATGGGTATGCGAGCACGTGCCACAATTTCATACTTCAGTATAATCAAGAAGACGGATTCGGAATGCCGTTCGCGATTTTCAATAACAACATCGGTGGCTATCCGCAGGTTGCGCTTGGAGTTACACGGCAAAACAACGGCATTCGATCCAATTCACTGTTTATTCTACAGAAAGATTCCGGACCTCCTGGATGGGATATGTTCGGTGGTGGTCCTGGGTTAGGCTATATTGATCCCATCTCGGTACATGCTCGTGCGGGGCTGTTCGTGACGCAAGATGTCACTACCGCACAGGCAGGGATGTTCTATTCCGCGACACAATTCATCGGACTCAATCGCACCATCTATGCGGCGTCGGATGCGACTGTGCCAGGATTAGTCTCGGCATACGGGAATATGCTCTGTTGCCCTTCGAATGGGACAGAAGTCTGGCGGCTGGAAGATAGCGGGCATCAGCATATTGGAGGGGCGCATGCGAGCGGAACCTTGTCCGTCTCGTCTTGCGGATCGGGGAACCCGTCCATTGCAGGAGGGGATAACGCGTTTGTGATTACCCTAGGAAATGGCACGCCGACCGCCTGCACGCTTACCTTTCATTCCACCTGGAAGAGTACAGATCTGACCTGTACCTTTATCTCTGAAAGCGATGCCGTGGGTTGGAAGTTCGCCAAAGTGGGTAGCGCCAACGCCTGGACAGGGGTGACACTTACGGCCAGTAGCGCGTTGACAAATGGAAGCAAGATTCATGGGGTTTGTGTTGGTCATGTATGAGCGAAGAGAGAGCAGAAGTGTTCATCAATCATGTGGGTTAAGGGGAGAGAGAATGAAGCGGGGTAGGACATCGTGGGGAAACACGTTCTGAATGGTGTGATATGAACAAGTCAGAAAGCGTCAAGGATCATTTCAACCGAATGGCCCCGACATTCGTCACCAACTATTCGCACGCTCCCGATTTCAAAGAGCGGTTGGAGGTGTGGCGGCGCGCAATCGAACGCAGCGTAGCGCACATGCCGGACGACTCGCTCTGTCTGGACATGGGATGCGGTGATGGATCGATCAGCCGGCAGGTCTTACCCCGTGGAATTCGCATTGTCGGTTTTGACCAAAGTGAAACTATGCTGGCCTTGGCAAAACGGCGAGCGGTTGAGGAAGGAGTTGGGTCACGAGCCACGTATGTGCTCGCGTCACTTCCACTCTCGGAGGAATTATCCAAGAGTTATAAGCATTCCGCCGGATTAATCATCTGTTCGAGTGTGATGGAGTACGTTAATGATTACGAGACAGTGCTGCGTCAGTTCCATTCTTTTCTGAAGCCAGGAGGGATTCTGCTTCTCTCGCTCCCAAATCGTCTTTCCGCCTATCGGATCGTTGAGCGCACGCTTCGGCCGTTTCTCACGTCACAGGATTCTTATCTGCGCCATCAACGCCACCAATTTGATCCAGGCCGCATGAAACTGTTACTGGCCTCATTCGGCTATAGAGTAGTTGAGAAGAAGTATTTCTCTCTGCCTTTACAGAGGTTCTCGGGAAAATTATTTGGTCGCTATCGTGGTCGATGGGTGGCCACGATGTTTTTAATCACGGCACAAAAAGTTCGTCCTCGTGAGGTCGACGTTCTCGCTGATTGATCTGTGGAATGGTGAGGGTTCCGTCCTCCAGTAAATGAAAAAGCCTTTCACGATTTGCTGGCCGAAAGGATGGCTTTTGAGAGGATTGTGACGATGCGCTGTCCGGCTTAGCCGTCCCAGGAGCGCGGCCGTGTCCGTCGCGTCCATTGTTTCAACTGCCTCAAATCATCCCACACGACGGCCTCGCGAGACGTTCCCGGTCATTTTGTGTTGTTCCCAGGGTGACGTGGGGTACTCCGATGACCAGGGTCTACCTGAATCCCCTCCCGAGTTGGGAAGGAAAGTCTGCCTGAGACAGAAGCTTTCGAGTCGTTGAGACTACAACGTTTCTTCCGGAAGAACGGTTTTTCATCTCTTTCTTTCGGTGAGGGAGCCTTTTCTATGTCCCGATTTCACTTTAACAATTAGTTAACTCAATCTTGACCTTTGCGTACCCTTCGAAAACTTGAAATGCGTTAGAGTCCTGTGCCCTGAAGGAGCGAGCGTCTGTTAGCAGCGGAGTATGTTCCTGTGCCATCTGTATCTGACAGTGGTTTCCGGTTGGCGGAGTGTCTTACCTGGAGAATGCTCATGGCTGGAATAATAAGTGCGCTGGTTGGAATGACGTTGGAGAAGACATCTGCGTGGGCTCGGCTGCGGACAATTCTTCCCCCGACCCTAACTTCGGCCGTCCCACGCGAGATATATCAATCTCCCAAGAAGCTCAACCTCGGTTGCTCAGTTAGCCGATTACCGACGTATATTAATGTGGATGTGCAGGAAAAGTTCAAGCCGGATATCGTATCCAATGCCACTTCGTTGCACTTTGCCGCTGACAATGAATATGATTTAGTCCGTGCGAGCCACATACTGGAGCACTTTGAATTAAAGGACTGCTATTCGGTTCTTTCTGAATGGCGTCGAGTGATCAAGCCCGGAGGGTACCTCGTCGTTTGCGTGCCATACCATGAGGCTATGGCATGGAGAACCGTGCTTTGGCCTCGGGGGTTAACGCTGGATGAGAGAACGCTCAAGAACGGATGGATCAACGGACTCTTCGCTTTGGATTTGCCACCAGAATTTCGCCACAAGATTGTTTTCACTGAGAACAGCCTGCGGAGTCTTCTACATGAAAGTGGTTTTCAGGTAAAAGCGCGAATGCGCTATTTTAGGGAAGAGCCCTACACGCTGGGCTTGAAAGACGATTCTTGCAATTCTTTCTCTCTGAATTTAGTGGCAGTCAAAAGGTAGCGCACGGCATCGAATTCTTATCCACGGGAGGTGAATGTGAGTAACTCTACCGACTATGCGAGTCTCAATGCTGCGGTGACAGCACTAGGTTCCACCGAGACAACCCTTACAGTTGTCAACATGTTTTCGGTAACCGGGAGCACCACCGTTCCACGCACCCTAACACTCGAGTTTACAGGGAGTGGGTCGCTCGTCGTGCCTACCGGTGTGACCGTCACGATCAACGGGCCGATTCACGCGCCGCTCAAAAATATCTTCGTGTTAACAGGAAGTGGAACCGTCACGCTCGCGGTTGCCACAGAGATCTACCCCGATGGTGGGGAGCAATTGCAGACGGAGTGACCGACAGCACGTCGGCACTCCAGGCGGCAATCAATTCTCGCTACGTGGGGAAAGTCCGGCTAAGTAGCGGCCAGTACCTCTATTCAACGGTACTCACAATTCCCAATAATGTATACATCGAAGGGAATGACCCGGCAGGAGGAATTGATACAGTATTGGTCCCAACCAATTGTACGGCATTTGTCATCGACGGAGTCCATCACGTTATCATTGAACATCTGACGATCTGGCCGAAAGGAACCACGCCTCCGGCGAGCATTGTCACAATCGGAGCCACACTATACTGCTATGCCATCGTCTTTCGAGATGTCCGATTTCATTTTGACCTCTCGCCCTATACGGAGTCGGACTCCGTCATTCGGCAAATTAACGGACAAGGTATCCTCTTCGACGATGTCATCATTCGACATGGCACAAGCCAGCATCCGGTCATCTACCGGTTCGATCCATCTTGCGGGTCGGCCGTCATTCGGGGCGGGTCGTTTGAAAATGCGGCAATCGGGATTAAGCATTTGGGCGGACGTGTCATGGTGTCGGATGTGTACAGTGAAGTGTGTACACAGGCCATCTATCTTTCCCCTAGTGCTGATCCTGAAGCTTCATTCATGATGCTAGGAGGAACGATATTTGGAACGAACTCAGCCGCTCCGATAGTAATCCAAACCGGCGCAAAAAACGTTTCGATTAATGGAACGTATGTGTGGCGCCCTGATAACACGAGTCAAGGTCATGTCTATGATCTCACCGGATCGTCGAACATCTACATCAATTTGTCGAACTACGATCCCGCCAAATGGAGCGCCGGCGTTGTGTTAAATCCTGCAATCATCACA
>JAWXBV010000225.1:0-6117 GCA_034440335.1 Nitrospirota bacterium
AGCGCCCGGCTCCGGAACGAAATACGCTTCACGAACGACGTTTCACGCATCGAAGACGCTTCACGCCCAAGAGCAGCGGATCGGCGATTGCAGCAGAAGTGTTCATGAATCATGCGGGCCAGGAGACCGGCACAAGTCGCACGCAGATACGAGTGCGTTTCCTTGTGAGATTCTTGAAGGTGGCGTACTATTTCGACTCGCGAACAAGAAGGAGGCGTCGTTCAGGGCCTCCCGGCTTGTTATGACATAGCGCGAAAAACATTTCGCCCCAGGTGCGGGCATGATTCTCGGCCTCCTCTCGCGTCGCAAAGCGTGCCTCTCCCACTTGCCATCACTGCTTCGGAGCACGCGCGAGTCTTTCTTTTCTTCGTCATACCAGTCAACACACCACTCCCAGACATTCCCTGCCATGTCATAACACCCATTGGGAATGCCCCCCTTGGGATATTGGGTCCCCGGCATCCTGTGACCAAGACCTGCCTCCGCGCTGTTGCATGTCAACTTATCGAACTCGTCACCCCAGGGATACTCGCGCCCCTCCTCGCCGCATGCGGCTTTTTCTCACTCCCACTCAGTCGGCAGGCCTTTCCCTACCAATTTTACATAGGCCTCTGCTTCGTAGTAGCTGACTCCCACGGCAGGGAGAAGTGGCCCCGGAACGATGAACATGCCGATCGGTGAAGGATCTGCGACCGTTGATGGCCCACCTGGGAGATGACACGCCACCCAACCGAAATGCGACCGATGTCTGGATCAGTCCTGTAGGTCGCATGGCATCCCAGCCACGTGACCCTGTACGCCCTCAGGACTCCATGAAATATGTAGGAAGCCCTCAGAACTGCCCCCCTTTAGTTCAGCTCCACCTACCTCTACGGTATTTAAAAATATTCTGTCCTGCCTCACTATCACCCTCATCAGGGTGCCTCATGGGTAGCGTCTATTGGAGGGTCGGCTTATGCACAAACAGATCGGAAAAATCGGGGCCATTCGTCGAGAGCTAGACGGGAAAGCCTGTCCCTTCTGCGGAGGCAAGAAGTATCAGCTCGTGCTTCGCGGAAACATGTCCCCGCAAGCGAATGGACTCTTCGCCCGCTGTTCTCAGTGCCAGCGTCCTCACAGACTCGATGAAGATCTCGCTCGAATACTGTGGATGTAAGAACACTTCCGCATCACCTCACGACAGGAGGAAGACATCATGCACATCCTCTCTTCCCCGATCCAATACATACAGTTTTGCCGAGCGCACAAGAAGCAGAAGCGAAGCGCGTTGCACATGTTAGCCGTCAGCGGTGTGGTGAGGGCCGGCCATGTTGAAATCCATTACGCGACACCCATCGCCAGACTTAATACCTTCCGCGGTCAACCGACTGCGATCGGGCGTCAGCAGACTCACCCCCTCCCGTTGCCATCATGGGACCACGACCCCACAGTCAACATCAAACAGATACGACAATGGGCACGTCGTCTATCGCTCTCCCTTATCCAGCTCGCGAAAAAACCGATCGTGTTTCCGTGGACAAAGTAGCCTGGCTTGCACCATTTCCCATCTTCTTCCTCTGAGAGTTTTTCTTGACCTATCGTGTGAATCGCTTGTACCACCCACCTAGCCTGGGGTATGATCACCGCTCGCTTGCAGGCCTTCCTATGGTCATCGACCTGCAACGTAGATGAATGGGAAACCCGCACATAGCTGAGACCAGTGGAGAGGTGGCCGAGCGGCCGAAGGCAGCAGTTTGCTAAACTGCCGTAGGGGGAAACTTCTACCGAGGGTTCAAATCCCTCCCTCTCCGCCACAGCATGCTTCATACGCTCCCTCAGAAAGTGCAAGCCCCCTACAACAGATACGTTGGCGCTGGGAAGGCGATCTCGTTAAGGGGACGCAGAACCGTTCAGCCGCCTGGTCGCTGGTGGAGCGCCCCACCCTGTGCATGGTGCTGTCCAAGATAGACAATGCCAGAGCCGACGCCGCACTGAGCGGATTCAGCCCTGTGCTGAATCGGATCGAGGCGCACCGGTCTCCATCAACCAGGATTTTTTTTCGCAGCCTATTCAGACAAGAAAGGTTGTCGGAGTCGTATCAGAATGGGCCGGTACAAGAGCCGAAGGGTTGAGCAGGTGAGGAGGCTGCCGGTTGAGTATGCTGCGGAAGAATGTTATTGGTGCGCCATCGGCATGGAGAGGGGCCATTCATGTTCGGCCCCTCCCATCCCGTTCCACGATTCGAAATATTTTTCAGTGTAGCGACCGTCTAGGCGGCGAGACGCTGGCCGGTCTTGGTAAAGACTTCCTTCGGCTTCAGGCTTGCCACCGGGCCTTTATAGCCTGGGGCGCCATTGATCTGAATCGTCACCTCACCATCATCCAAGAGCAATTGTGCGATTCCGTCCTGATTGGTGAGCTGTTCCGCCGTTGAGCCCGAGACGCTGATTTTCACCCCTGCGACTCCCTTTGCTCCTGCCGCTTCAACCACTTGCAACTGTAAGACTTTGGCCATGTTCAATTCCTTTCGTTTCGATGTGTCTGTTGCTTCGACTCGCCCTTGTGTCACTGGCTATAACTATAGCACCGGGTCGTTCCAAACCCATCCGGCTGATTCCTGACGGGCCGGTCAGGACCTCTACGCCAGCGCCGCCAGATGCTTGGACACCACTGCCCGCACGACGGCCAGATTGGTCTGCGCCCTGTCGGCCGCCATATAGACGAAGGTCTTCGGCGTCACGAACTTCACGATGTGCAACTGATCGGTCAAGGTCAGCAGAATGTCCTCCAACGTCGACTTGAGGTTCAAGGCCTTCATGGTCTTCTGCTTCTGCTTGACCAGTTCGGCATTGAAAGCGCCGGCGACATTCAGATCGAAATCTGCACGAGTCGACTTGGTCGAGAGCGTCATGCCGCTGTCCAGATCGACCAAGGCAATGGCGATAAAGCCCGGCACTTCGCTTTGAATCTTGTCGAATGTCTCTGCATATTTGTCAGCCATGAAAGCACCTCCGGTTAAAATGATGTGTGGGTTTCAACGATCTTCATGGGCTAAGTATGGCCGAGAAGAGGCCATCCCGGCATCGTGGAATCTGCGCGCCAGGGGGAGAAGATATACGGAGAAACCGGAGGGAAGAGACTCAGCTGACGTGGGGAAAGGCTGTGGATGAGGCTGCAGGGGCTAGGCTAAAGACTGACGGTACGATAGAATCCCGTAAATGATCGACAATAAGTCTATAATAAACAATTAGTTAGCTGTTCATGTTCAATCGTATGATTAGCTCAATCATTCCTGGTTAGACTAACCTTCAGCCTATTTACGATTCGACTGAAACCAACCCTGTCCGCACAGCCAGCCGCACCAGGCCTGCCACGTCATGGATATCGAGCTTACCCATGAGTTGTGCGCGGTGGGTTTCGACCGTTCTCACACTCAAATCCAGACGAGCGGCGATCTCATTGGCCGAATGGCCTTCCGCAATCAATTGCAACACTTCCCGCTGGCGAGAACTCAGCTTAGCCAGAGGACCATCTTCCGGATCGACTCCTTGGCGTCGGCAGTCGAGCAGATACTTCGTCATGGCGGGGGTGAGATAAGTATCGCCCTTGCGCACGGTCGTGATCGCCAGCTTGAATTCATCGGTCGTCGCCCCTTTGAGCAGGTAGCCGGCTGCGCCAGAGGCCATGGCCTGGTTCATATAGGCTTCGTTGGCGTACATCGAGAGGATCAAGATGCGTATGGCAGGCTGTGCGGCCATGATCCGTTGTGTCGCCTCCAGGCCATTCAATCCCGGCATTGAAATATCCATCAACAATACATCCGGCGGATGTTGAGCGCAGAACTGCACGGCCTCCAGACCGTCGCTGACATCCCCAATAACCTGTAAATCGTCGAGTTTTTCTAGTAACGCGCGGATCCCGGCCCGCACCAGCGTGTGGTCTTCTGCAATGAGGATCGTTGTTGCGATCATCTCGTCACGCGTCGTTTCTCGATCCAGGCAGTGCCTTGCGGCGGGAATCGCGCACAAATCGTCGTGCCTTCTCCGGCATGCGACGTGATCATGATCGTCCCGCCCGCAAACCGGACCCGCTCTTCCATACCGAGCAGACCGACACTGCGGCCGTCCTTGGCCTGGGACCTGGCTTGGGATGGATCGAACCAGACTCCGTCGTCCATGACGACCAATTCCAGGACTCCAAGCGGCATCTGTTGAATAGAGAGAGACACACAGCGAGCCTTCGCATGGCGCGCCACGTTCGTTAAGGCCTCTTGCGCCACACGGAAGCAGGCCGCCTCCACATGTTCTTCATACCGCGACTGCACACCCTCGCTGTGAAAATCCGCCGTCCAGCCGCATCGGCCTGCCTGGCGCGCCACATACCATTTTAAGGTCGCGATGAGCCCCAAATCGTCGAGCATCGACGGGCGCAGGTCCAGGGCGAGATCACGAACGTGATGCAGCATCTGATCGACAATGTTCAAGCTGTCCGAGAGCGAGGCTGACGCCGCCACGACATCGTGGGCAAGGCTCGCCGCTTCCAAGGACATCCGTAGCGCGGTCAAGGTTTGGCCGATTTCATCGTGCAGATCGCGGGCAATAGCCCGCTTCTCCGCCTCCTGCGTCTGGATCAGCCGGTGAGACAAGGTCTGCATCAATTCCCTCCCGGCACAGACCTGATCGAACATGCGGTCACGCTCCAGCTCGGCGCGCTTTCTCTCGGTAATGTCCTGGATCGTCCCACTCCACAGCACCGGCCCTTTCTGGTCTGCCACGACCCGGCCGTCGACCCGCAGGAAATGAATCTCCCCCGACAGCCACCGTGAACGGAACACCAGCATCAGAGAGAGGCCCTGATTGACCGAGTTGCGGATGGCATCGCAGACGCGCGCGCGATCCTCTCGGCACACAGACCGGAGAAACACGCTCACCGTCGCTCGACCCGCACAACATTCAAGTCCCAGCAGCCGATAGGTTTCCTCAGACCAGACGTGCGAATCGAACCGGACATCATGCCGACAACTGCCGACAGAGGCGATCTTCTGCGTCTCTCGAAGTTGGGCTACAATGTCGGACAAGATGGGCTGAGGATCTCTCTGGACCAGAAGCGGTTCGCTGACGCCCTGTTGCTTCTGCCTCATTGCCGCCTCGTCGAAGAAACCGCCAGGAACAATGTGCGCGCCACCCTGGACGCCCCGACCTCGCAGACTGCTGAAAATGTATCCTGCATGGCCTGCTCCTGTTCCGCTATCCGCATAGACCATAGACATTCTACCGTGCCACGATAGGTTTTTTGCAGCTCACTCGGCAGAGATCGATCAATGTGGCAGCCATCGCCCGCTTCAAGAGTGGCGGGTTGAGCAGATGAATCTGAGGGTGGGAAAACGTCTGGCTCCCTCCGATAATGACAAAGTTTTTTGTCGAATCCTGCACGAATGTAGACAACACCCCCTGCGCAACCAGACTTCTTCCATCGAGCACCACGATCGCCGCCGCCGCCAGCTCCACTCGCTCGAACCGCAGCGACTCCCGTTCCGCAAGCCACGAAAGGGACGAGTCCACGAGTTGCTCCTGAAGGGCCGACAAACCGACACAGGCAATCGAGCGATAGTCTGTCTTTCGTTCCACCGATCCTTCTCCTCTTGCCCGATCGATCATGCCGGAAGACCCGGCCCGGTGACTGAGCATAAGAATCGTTTGAGCCTGGTTTTTTTTGCACTTCGCCGAACGCAATGAACTCGACGCCAAAGATTCCTCCGTGGCTCCATCGCACCACCGCCAGTTCGATATCCAATGACGCATCTCCGTCCGGCATTGAGAGTTGCAACTTGAGATACGTCTTGGGTTCCACCGCGGCATCCGACCGGACGGCACAACCCAGCATCGACAGGTCTGCCGCTTGGCCCTGGCCCGTGCCGTCTTCTCCGCTGTAAAGAACGGGAAAAGACACCGGAAGGCGTTCACACCGCCGGGAATCTCTGGGCTCATCGCTGGCCATGCATGGTCCTCAGTCTTCCTCCTAGCAGGCTGTTGACAAAGTCCGCCAGCGGCGTTCTCGCATCGTTCAGATCCTCAACGGGGACCCGGCCGCCTCACCACTCGGCGGCGCGCACAAACGTGGTGCTCCTTATTCGTCGCA
>JAWXBV010000226.1:0-4065 GCA_034440335.1 Nitrospirota bacterium
AGCCCGTGATCGTCTCGCCTCACACGATCACGACCTCAATAGACGAGGTGCTACACTAAATGCCAACGGCAAGCGTCCCAAACTCATTGACACGTTCCGCTTCTGATAGCGGTCAGTCGTGTACTTCGGCTCAGGGTCGATAGTTGACAGTGACTGCCTGGTCGAGTCTCAGCTACTACACCTTAACCGTACTTTCTGTTCCATTGCTCCCCAAACTCCAGGGTCATTTCTAGAAGTGTGAGTGAGCGCTTCATGTCTGGTCTGCTTTAGTAGCGGAAAGAGTGAATGGCACCGACACCAACACAACGCTCCACCCGTTCAACAGAAATGAGTTCGTCGAAAGGCGATCGATCACACCTTGGATAGGTTTGAGATGTTCGATCTCATGCTGCATGCTCCACTCACCTGCTGCTACAGATGCCTTGCGACGTCCATGCGTTGGTGTAGGATACGCACGATCAGCATACCGCTGTCCTTGGGCAGGTACAAGACCATGTGGGACTGATACCCGAACCGCCGCAATCCTGGCGCAAGTTCATCGGCCTTTCGCCCCTGCGTCGTCTGTTCCGCCAGCATCTCGAACCGCTCGTATAAGCCCAAGAGATAGACCCGCGCCTGTTCCAGTCAGAAATGAAGGATCGTGTATTCGTAGATGCCATCGAGATCAGCGAAGGCTTTCGACGAGAGGCTATAGACGGCCATTCGCCCTTAGCCGTGTTTCAACTTCCTCCATGATCTGCGGCACGGTGCGGTCACTGACGCCACTGCCCAACCCTGCCTGAACGGCGTCCTTCAACGCCTGAAATTTGGCGCTGTCTTGATCGCGCCGTATCAGATCGCGGATATATTCACTGTCGTTTGTGAAGCTGCCGCGCTCGATCTGGGCTTTGATCCATTGATCTTGTTGTTCCGTGACGGTAATGGTCTTTCGTGTTGTTCCCATGGTGCGACCTCCACTATGTTCATACTATTGGTGCGGCTTAGCACTTCTTCGCGCACGCTGGAAGCCTCTTGTTTTAGGCCCTGTTCAGACTCGGCTGTGCTGCCTGACACGAATTGTTCCATCAGCCCGCGCCTGGCGGCGGCGCGCTGATACAGGGTCGGCATCAGCGCGGTGTCTTTCGGGACGCCAGCTTCGCCAGGGCTTCGGTGCGAAGGTCTTTCCAGTCCGCCGGAGTCAGGACGCTCTCGGCGCTGTTCAGGCCTTCCAGCAATTTCGCTTCCAGCTGGTCTTCCGCTTTGCGTTTCTCGTCGGCCCGGATCAACTCACGCACATATTCGCTCGCGCTGCTGTAGCGACCTTGGGCGATCTGCCCATCCAGGAATTGCTTCAAGGGATCGGGGAGAGAGATTCATGCTCTGCATAGGGCGTCTCCTTCTTACTCATCCCTTCTACAATGCCATACATGACAGAAAATGGCCGATATGCCATATCATGGCATTACCTCTCGCCCTCTCGTGTCGGCAATCTCGATCTGTGTTGTGTTAGCAGGCTGTTGACAATATTCATCAGCGGCGTTCTCCCGGCGCTCAGAGACTCAGCATATGGCCGGAGCGCACGCTTCAGCCTATTTGCTTACGGCGAACTTGCTGGAAGGATTGTCTGAGCACCCTCTAACCCGCATGATTCATGACGGTTTGTCCCGAGCTCACTGAGCGTGTTGTGAGACCTGCGCGCGGAGCCGTGAGGACCCGAGGCCAACTCGCGCAGGACGTTGAGGGTCCGAGGGACGAGCCAGCAGACCGAAGGCTCGTCGCAACAGCGGATCGGCGATTGCGGCAGACGCGCTCATGAATCATGCTGGTTACGGATTGGCGGGTGTTGACTGGGCGACAGCCGCTCGGGCCCGGGCATGGTTCCCCCCGAGTTCGAGATAGCGTGTAAAGGCCTCGACCGACTTCGGCTGATCCTTCATTTCATCGGCATAGAGCACCCCCAGCGAGAAATAGACATCCGCATAGTTGGGATTGACCACCAGTGCCTCCCGCATGGCACGTTCCGCTTCGACGAACTGCCCACGCTTTTCGTGAATCAGACCAAGCGTATACTGAGCATCTGGGTTCTTCGGGGCATACTGCACTGCCAGCTTCGCCGCGGACAATGCGTCGTCAAGGTTCGGCAGGACTTCTAACCGCACATAACTCTTGAGCACATAGGCGTCGCCGAATGTGGAGTCATACTCCAGCGCTTTGTTCAGCCGCTCCAATGCTTCCTCCGACGATTTCCCGGTTTGGAGCAGCGCGTAGGCCTGTTCATACTGCATCGTCGCAGCCTGTCGTCGTTCGGCTGGAGACTGAGGCTCTGCCCCCATGATGAAGGCAGCCTTTCGCCCTTCGATCAATACCGTGTCCCCATCCCCTTCAAGCTGTGCGAAGAGAGGATGCTGAGCCCCCTTCGACCGCTCCGCAACTTGTTGTCTCACATAGTCCACGACTTCCGAAGCCATGAGCCATCCGTTGTGATTCCTATCCGCCGTACCGCTCAGCCCATTCACCAGCGCGTGCACGAAGACACTCTTTCCATGCTCCTGACTCAGAGACTCTCCCTTATCGCCTGCCGTCAAGAGCTGCACCGCTCGCCGCTCCGTATCGTCTTCCGGGGCTAAACGCCCTTCAAGGGAGAGAGGCTGAGCCGAACTGACTTCCCACCCGCGAACCGCCGCGTTCACGAGGAAGAGCGTATGTTTCGACGCGCTCCGCCGGCTAAACTCCTTGAGCTGCTCAAACGTCACCGATTTCGAGACATTCCCGATCTGCGCATCCCAGGGCACGAGATATCCCAGTTCCTTGCCGTCAAGATCTTGCGTGACACCGGCATGCCCGACAAAATAGAGCACAAGCCGATCATGCCGGCCGACCTTGCGGGGCAAAAAATCGGAGAGGGTCTGTTGCAGACGGCGGAAGCTGACATCTTTGTCGTACAGCTCCACAACCTCGTCAAAACCCAACTGGCGGAAGGATTGGGCCACCGTTTTGGCATCCTCAATCGCACCGGGAATTTTCGGAGCCAGAAGATAGTTCTCCACCCCGATGATAATGGCCCAAGACTTGTAGTAGAGCCCTTCCGGCTTTCCCAGTTGGGCCGAGGCCGAAGGCAGACAGAACATCGCCGCCAGTACATAGGTGAGAAACGAAACAAGGAAGAGCCGCAGTCGGTGGGACGCGATTGGCAACATCAGTTAGACCGGTCTCAGTGTGTGACGCGCAATAAATTTACCGTACTCTCGCCTCAGCACCACTGTCAAGAAATGGCCAATCGAGGCCAGGGAACCAGCAAACCGCCACGCTATTCCCGCCCCAGGACCAAGGTATAGTTGAGTTCCTCCTCGCCCCTCCAGCATAATGAGCGCCATTCGCTTCCCCGTGATCTATCTTGATCGTAAGGAGTCCCCGCGCTATGTCAGAGAACATCGATACCCTCTTCAAGGAAAGCCGGGTATATCAACCGAGCGCTCAAACCAAAGCCGCAGCGTATATCCAAGACTATGAAAGCGCCTACAAGCAGTCGATTGCCGACCCTGAAGGCTTCTGGAGCGACGTGGCCAAGGAGCTTGAGTGGTTCTCCCCCTGGACCAAGGTCCTCGAATGGAATTATCCCTGGGCCAAGTGGTTCGTCGGCGCTACCTGCAACATCACCTATAACTGCCTGGATCGTCACGTTAACACCTGGCGCAAGAATAAAGTCGCCATCATCTGGGTCGGCGAAAACGACCAAGAACGGGTCATCACCTATGGCGAGCTGTACCGCCAGGTCAATCGTTGTGCGAATGCGCTCAAGAAACTCGGACTCACGAAGGGCGATCGAGTCACAATCTACCTGCCGAAAGTTCCCGAACAGATCGTGGCTATGCTCGCCTGCGCACGTATCGGCCTCATTCATAGTGTGGTCTATTCCGGATTCAGCGCCCCGGCCCTTGCAAACCGTATTCAGGATGCCGAGTCCAAACTGGTCATTACCGCCGACGTCGGGTTCGATAGGGGAAAGATCTTCAACCTCAAGCCGGTGGTCGACCAAGCGGTCGCCATCTCCCCCACCGTCGAACATGTCGTGGTTCTGCGAAGACA
>JAWXBV010000227.1:0-7984 GCA_034440335.1 Nitrospirota bacterium
CGCGGTCATTCGATCCACCGCATCGCGATGCTGCTGGGTCAGCCCGGACCGGTCGGCATAGTCACCCGAGGCTTTATCGAGTCCGCGGGCGCCCGCGGAGGCCGTGACGTTCGAGGCGTCGGTCCGCCTGAAACTCCGCCCCAGGGCCGCTAACTCGTTGTCCCCTCCAGTAGGTTTCGACGCGGACACTTTGTTGTCGTAGATCCACCCCTTGACGCCCTTGGCGGTTTGGACCTGCAGCCAACGGTTGTCTCTTGTCACAACTTCCACGGGCTCTCCAAGCTTGAGGCCGGCCACGACTGGGTCCAGCGAGGTCTTCCCTGAACGCAATTGCGCGCTCTTGGCTGCGACATAAAGGGTCTCGCCGAAGGCGGGACCAGTCATCGCGATGGCGATCACAGAGGAGACCATTAGGGCAAGAACGGCACCTTGGTGGTTCACAGGGCTCTCCTTCATTTCGACTTCAGTTCATAGACTCCATCCCAGTTCTCGGGAGGGGCAGCCACAAGGTACTCTTTGGCGCGTTCCAAGTAAACCCGCGAGGGGCCGTCCCTTGGATCGAGTGCCAGGGCTGCTTGAAATTGCGCTTCCGCGGACTTGAAATCCCGACGCCTGTACGCCTCGAGCCCTCCCACATAGGCCTTCATGACATCCTGTTGCTCGGCGGACAGGCCCCCCTTGCGGGCGAGCAGTTCGAACACCACGACAGGCTCCTTTTTCCCTTTGACCCGCAGGCAGTCTACTTCCCGCGCTTCAATGTCCTGGGCTGCGAGCTCGTAGGTCCTGGGGCCCAACAAGATCCGCGTGTCATAAAACTTGTTCGCGCCTTCCAGCCGAGAGGCCAGATTCACGGCATCTCCCATCACCGTGTACTCCAGTCTGGCTTGCGATCCCATATTGCCGACCACCACCCACCCGGAGTTGATGCCGATGCGCGCGCTGATCTCCGGATGTCCCGCGGCTTTCCATTGTTCGCGTTGCGTGGCAAGCACAGACTGTGAATCTAAGGCTGCGAAGCAGGCGAGGCTGGCATGGTTGGGGTCTCCACGAGGCGCGCCAAAGATCGCCATGATGCCGTCACCTAGGTATTTATTCACGTTGCCTCGGTGGCGGAGGATGACGTCCGTCATCGCGGTGAGATACATGTTCAGGAGCTCGACGAGCGTCTCAGGGGCCAATCGTTCCGAGATGGACGTAAACCCTTCTACGTCCGAAAAGAGCATCGAGAGTTCTTTCTTCTCGCCCCCCAACCGGATGGCCTCAGGATTCCGCATAATCTCATCCACGACCTCAGCGGCCATGTATTTGTCGAAGACCGCGCGCAATTGTCGGCGCTGTTTCCTTTCAGTGTGATACTCGACGATTGCGGCGGCGGCAAAGGAGACGGCCAACGCGCCTTCCGGAATGGCGAGATCGAGCCACAGCCCTTGTGACGTAAAGGTATGGATTGCGAGTCCGTAGTAGGCGATCGCGAGGCCTCCAACAGCGACCGGCTTGACCCATTGGGTGTGAATCAACATGAAGGCCCATGCAGTGGCCAGGGTCAGGATCAGTGTGGCCGCCACGAAGATCCAGCTCGATGCCGGCTGGAGATGGCGTTGTCTGAGGATATTATCGAGCGCCGACATGTGGATGAGGACTCCTGGCGCGAAGGGGGAGAGGGGTGTCACGCGGAGGTCGTAGGTCCCGGCGGCGGTCGTGGCGACGAACACGATTTTGTTCCGAAACAGACTGGGGTCCAGCAGGGGCGGTTTGCCGTCCAGCATGTCGGTATGGGAGCGGAGGACCGCCCCGATGGGGTAGACGGGGTAGACCCGGTTTTCCAGGGTTCCGTGCCAGTCAATGACCATCTCCTGTTCTGCGGTCAAGGGAATCGTCATCGGTCCGAGTTGAAGCTCTCTCTGACGAAGCGTCGCCCGATCCACCGCCAGGAGGTCCCGCGCAACTGCCGTGGTGAGGTGTTGGAAGGCCTGATTCTGATCTCGGGCCAGCAGGGGCAGGCGACGGGTGGTTCCGTCGATGTCAGGGCTTAGGTTGATATATCCGAGGCCGTGAGCGGCCTGCGCGAGTAGAGGGATGGGTAGTTTCTCACCGGCGTAGGTCTTGAGAGTTCTGATCGGCTGAGGCTCCTGATTGTCGAGCGGGAGCGTGGCCTTTTTTAGGATTTCAGGCGAGAGATCCTGTCGCTTGGCAGGAGAGACGGTTGAGTCGCCGGAAAGCCCCTGCTGGTCTTGCATCAAGAACGGTAGGTACACGTTTCCGGCTGCCCGCATCTCCTCGGCGAACACCTCATCGAACTCTTCCGCCGCGCTATCCGGCTCGAGAAATAAGATATCGAAGACCACGGCCTTGGCGCCGGCCTGTTTGAGGTAATGGACGACGTAACCATGTCGGTCACGGGGCCAGGGCCATCTTCCGTAGGCTTCCAGGCTGGCCTCGTCCACGGCAACCAGCACCATGTCGTTCCCGGCTTTGGTGGAGTCCGCGTACCGATGGAACCGATGGTCCAGCGTCTTCAGCTCCGCAATGGTGAGCAATCCAGACCACTGTAGGGCCAAGGCCAGGAGAAACACCGTCCCTCCCACCAACGTTCCAGAGATCAGTTTGTTCTGCTGTGTGGCGGCTTGCATCGGATTGCTCCACCATGGAGCCGGGGGCCCATACCGGATCAATTCCCGGACAGGCGGAAGAATTTCACGATCCTCGCGGTGAGCGATTCACCATCCCCTGCGCTGGGCTTCGGCTTTGCGGCGCGATCGACGGCCTCACGCGTACTGGCCAACTCCAACTGTCGAGCAGTCAGGATCGTGCCGAACTGATCCGCCAGATCGCGGTTGAGGGCCATGACTCGGCTCATGGCGCCCTTACCGACCACGGTGACGGATAATTGGGATTTGGCCTGGACCGTGGCGGAACGGGGGGCTCCGGTGAGCAGGGACATTTCGCCGAAGAACTGCCCTTGCTTGAGCGTGGCGACGGGCGTGGTCTGTTCACCCGTCTTGATCGTGACGTCGGCTTCGCCCTCCATGACGACGAAGAACTCTTCTCCCGGTTCCCCTTCCCGCACGACGACCTCGCCGGGCAGATAGACGCGTTGCTGTGCCTGTTCCGCCAGCAGGTGTAAGGCGTGAGCGTCGAGCACGGCTAAGAAGTCGATGGTGTGAAACTGCTCCTCAATACCGGCCAGTTCTCTTATGCGCTGCGCTGTGAGGTCAGGGGCTTGGGTCATATGCACGACGCGTTGGGGATAGGGGATCTCAATGCCGTGCCGTTGAAAGGCATACCAGACATAGGCCATGACCTCGCCTTGAATGCGTTCGCGGTTGGCGTAATCGTTGAGATAGAACTTGAGCTTATAGGCGATGCCGGATTCCTTGAATTCTACGACGTAGCTGATGGGGGCGGGAGTGGCGATCACGCCTGGAACAGCCGACGCGGATTGCAAGAGGATCTGTTTCACCTGCATGGGGGGATGCGCATAACCCGCTTCGACGAAGATGGTCGGGGCGTGCAGGGTTTCCGGTCGGCTATGGTTGATGATTTTGGACTGAGAGACGACGTCGTTGGGGAGCATGACATAATCGTGGGCGCGCGTTCTGATGGTGATGTAATCGAGGGCAATGTCGGTCACCACACCTTCTTCATTCATCAAGGTGACCCAGTCGCCGATGTGGATCATGTGGCCGAGGTTGATGCCCGAAACAAGGCGCGCAATGACATCCTTGAGCGCGAACCCCAGCACGGCTGTGGCGACGGTCGGAAGCGCGATCAAGGTCAATGGATCCATATTGAGAACCGTCCGAAGTAGGACGAGGCCGGTCAGCGAGAGACCGACGAGCAGGATGATCAGGCGGAGAATCCGAGGGATGTATTTTCCGCGCTTCTCGATGAGGTCGTCTTCTATGAGGAGGAGGTCCAGCGTTTTCAGGGCGACGAACGCCATCGCCAGGTAGGCGATGAACGCCAGCCATTCCTGGACCCACGGGGGAACTTGCGTGATCACGCCTTCCGCTGTGAGTTGGAGTAGGAATACGAGAGAGATCGCGGCGAGGCAACCGGCATAGAATTCGAGCCCGGCCGGCTTCTTGCGGACCGCTCCGAAATACAGGAGCAGTCCGAAAATTATCAAGCCCAGGATCGAGGCCAAGCCCATACCGTATGCCATGTTCCGTTGGAGGGGATGCGCCGGCGTCTAGCGCCGCTGTTCGTTGCTGCGACAGAAAGATGAGTGTCCGGCAGAAGATAGACCGGATGAGGATCGGATGCAAGGTGGCGGGCAAGAACACAAGGCCGGGAGCCTTTGTGGGAGGGACTCGTGTGCGCGCGAGGCGTTAAGCAATGGTGATAGTGGTGGCGTTCCTAATGGGAGATAGAGGGCTCCATCGATTGCCCCTTCGAGCGCGCCACATGTCGGGATGCGCGAGCCACCGGCCACGTTTGTTTCCGGTTCCCGCCCTGCCCGCATTATTCATGAACGTTTCTGCTGCAATCGCGAATTCGCTGCTGTGACGAGCCTTCGGCGGACAGGCTGGCCGCTTGCTCTCTCGACGTACTGTTCACGTGCGCATCGGGGTCTCACGGCTCCGCGTGCCCGGCACAGCCGCCTATCCATGCTTGTCGCAAAAGCGTCATGAATGATGCTTGCTCGTCACTCGCGATGACTCCATCCTCGATTGATCGTTGCGCCGGCCTCTTATTGACTCTGTCGCGGCACTTCTAGTAGTTTTCTTCCCCCATTCCCCTTCATTCTGAGGCCAGACCTATGGAGACGATATTCCGGCCAGGCACCGTCGAGGATGCGAAGGCCTGCGGCGCGATTTGCTACGAAGCCTTTAAGACGATTGCCGAGCAGCATCACTTTCCACAGGATTTTCCCTCAGTCGACACCGCCGTGGGCTTGCTGACGATGGTGCTCTCGCGGTCGGATGTGTTTTCGGTGGTGGCGGAATGTGATGGTCAGGTGGTCGGCAGCAACTTCCTCTGGGAAGGCGATACGATTGCCGGCGTGGGGCCGATTACCGTGTTGCCTTCATCGCAAAACAGTTCGGTCGGGTGTCAGCTTGTCATGCGCGTGTTGGACCGAGCTCATGGGCAACGAAAGGTCGGGGTGCGGTTGGTTCAAGCGGCCTACCACAATCGCTCGCTCTCCTTATACAGCAAACTCGGGTTCGATGCGCGGGAACCGCTATCTGCTATGCAGGGGCCGGCGCTCAAGCTAGAGATTCCCGGCTATCGGGTGAGACCGGCGACCGGCGACGATCTCGATGTCTGCAACCGTCTGTGTTTGAGTGTGCATGGCCATGATCGTCGTGTGGAAGTGGCTGCGGCCATTACACAAGGGACTGCGCGGGTCGTCGAACGTGGCGGCTCGGTAACCGGCTATGCGACCGACATTGGGTACTTTGGCCATGCGGTCTATCGGACGAACGAAGAACTGAACGCGCTGATCGGCGAGGCCACGGCGATCAGCGGCCCAGGGTTCTTGCTGCCCACGCGGAATGCGGAGCTGTTCCGCTGGTGCCTGGCGCATGGCCTGCGCGTGGTCCATCCGATGACGCTTATGAGCCGTGGCCTCTATCAGGAGCCGACCGGGGCGTTTCTCCCATCGGTCTTGTACTGAATTTTCTTCAAAGGGCCGCCGCTCCAGAAACCTGGGTCGCCCCATCCTCACTCAAGGGGTTTTGCCTGATCCGGAGTCTCATCTCATCTCATCTCATCTCATCTCATCTCATCTCATCTGTCTCTCTCGGATGTACAGGCTACTCAGCCGAGCGTGAGGTGAAGAAGAGTCTCTGTGAGCCTATGACGGCCAACCAGCAGGCGGCAGAGATGAGAGATCGCCTAGCGGGCTAGATAAGGGATGATCTGAAGAAATTCGTTCACATCCGTCTGCGCCTCGGTTCCCTCTCGATGGTGACTTGTGACGCGCAACCATTTCTACGATTGCCTTATTGACACATCTCCTCCCATAGCCTAGCCTCGTTTCTCTTCCACCTACCGAAGCGCAGTTCGTCGAAAGAAGTGGAGGATCGACGTGGAGATCAGACTGTACCCTCGACCTGCCCCTGCTCTTGCGGCGCATCAAGCTGCTGGGGATCGTTTGCAGATCTGGATCGGCGTGTTTGGAGTCGCTGGCGCGCCACCAGTCCAGTGGTTTTTGAGCGGCACGCCTATCACGCCGGCCACCATTGCCGCCCTGCATTCCGTGCGCCCGCCTGAACATGTCCCATCGGCTTCACCGCGGGCCTTCACCGGCCTGTATGAATTCACGGGCCTCCAGCCTGAGACCTCTTACACGATCATGGCGCAGTCGGAGGGTCAGCAGGCTTCAATTGCCGTGCGGACGTTGCCGAATCAACTGCCTCCTGACTCGAACAAGCCGTTTCACGTGCTGCTCGTCTCTTGTTACTATCAGCCGGAAGATCGCAATGAGCTTGTCAGCGCGGTCATCGGTCAGTTGAATGGGGCGCTGAAGCCGAACCTGACGTTGTTGCTCGGAGACCAGGTATACCTGGACCTTCCCACTCTCACCGATTACGAAGACGATACGACGTGGTTGGCCGAGTGGTTCGAACGGTCCTACGTGAGAAACTGGCAAGGGCCTGGCGGCTTAAGGGCGATATTGTCTTCAGCCCCATGCATCAGCATTCCAGATGATCATGAGTATTGGAACAACGCGCCACACAGTAGCCTTGTGGTCGGGAACACGCAGTCTGCCGAGGGTCGGCAGCGCTGGCGTACAGCCGCTGACATGCTGTATCGGGGATTCCAACTTCCTCTCCCATTGCAACTCGGTGACCCATTCATCCTGGACATTCCACCGCTTTCGTTTTTCCTGGCCGATTCGCGAAGCCAGCGTACTGAGAGTCGTAGCCAATCGATGACGCCACAGGCCAGGCACAGGCTGCAAGCCTGGTGCAATCGCGTCGCTGAGGAAGGGTTGTTCGGTGTGTTCGCCACAGGCCAGTCGCTCTACGATGAACCAGTGGGGAATGTGAAGGGCAGCGTCGTGGACTATTCCCTTTCCAACTATGGAGACTATCCGGAGATCATTCGCCTGCTCATGTCGATTCCGGATCGTGGACAACCGATACTCTGCCTGACGGGAGATGTTCATTGGGGGCGAGTCGCGAAGTGTGTCGATATTAAGACCGGGCGAGACGCCTTTTATGAGGTCATTTCATCGCCCAGCGCGTTGGTGAGTTCGGTCGGGTTTGATGAGTTGAAGAAGGTTGGAGATTTTTTCGGAGGTTTGTTCGGCAAATCAGATCCATGGCCCCGTCACCCCAATTCGGATACACCGCCGGACTTTCTTGCCCAGCAGGTGCTCAATAAACAGTATCGATCGCAAGAACTGTACGGCCAACCTGGCGATCAAGCGGTGCTGTTGTCTTTCTCGCGCGCAGGATACGGCGTCGACGTACGCGTGACGTATTATCCGATCCATGAAGATGCTCAATTGCGTCGACCGATTACCGTAGGACCGTTGCACTTGCGTCCTTTATGAACAGGAGGGATGTATGCTTCCGATAGCTCCTGCACGAACCGATAAAGAATGGGAAGGTGTGGGGCCGCTTCCAGGCCTGGGCGGTGAAGACAACCTGGGATGGATAGAACGGGCCACTCAGACTCTGACATCCAAATTCGGTGACGGTCTCCAGTCTCAGGAGTTAGTCCGTCTTGTGTTGTTCGGAGGCACGGATCCTGTTTCTTTCCGGCTTCGGATCGCTCAAGCTCACATACGACATGACATGACCCCCAGTAGTTGGTCGCATGTCGCCCTGATCCATCAAAAATTGTTGTCTCGAGTCTACGAAATCTCATTGGAGCCACACGGTGGATTCCACTATCCGGTTTCGACGAATGGATTACAATCCGGCAATTTAGGTTCTTCGTCAATTCTACTGTGAATTTTTTCCGCCATGAAGCAGAATGCTGTTTTTTGGATTGGACGACAACCCCATGAAAGACACCGCACTGTACG
>JAWXBV010000228.1:0-16810 GCA_034440335.1 Nitrospirota bacterium
AAGGCCGGAAGCTGCGGGGTATCTTGCGAAATTCTCCGAAGCCACTACCCTCCTTCGCCAAGGCTACGGAGGGTTCTCCTCGCCTTCATCCCCGTAGCATACTACGGGGTATTCGGCGAAGGAGAATAAATAGCCCCACATCAGCATCTCATTGAACCGCCAACGATGATGGCGTTATGCTCGGAACATTCGGTGGTGTGTGATACGGGCAGAAAGCGGCACATCCGGCTCTTACGTGGATCGGTCTACACATTGTTATGTTTCAGGAAAATCGGAGGTAAACACCATGCGCACAAAAGAGCTGTTAGACGAGGCAATGAAACTGAAACCAGAGGAACGGTTTACCTTGGTTGAGGGTCTGATAAAGAGCTTGGATGAGCCGGATAAGAAGCTCGATGACATATGGGCTGAAGAAGCGGAAAAAAGACTCAAGGCATATCGGGATGGAAAGCTCGAAGGCGTCCCGATGGAGGAAGTATTTAAGGCAGAATGATGCGTGTCCTATTCACCAGAATAGCGAGGCAAGAACTGGAAGATGCAGTCCATTTTTATGAGCTCGAATATTCAGGGCTCGGGCGCAGATTCAAGGAGGAAGTGAGAAAGGCTGCATTACGAGTTGCCGAGTATCCTAAAGCGTGGTCCATAGAGCGGGGTGAAGTAAGGAAGTGTCTCCTGCACAAGTTTCCGTATAAGCTGATGTACTCCGTGGAAGAAGACCATATTCTTGTCATCGCGGTAGCCCATCAACACCGGAAGCCGGACTACTGGGTCGGTAGAGATGAAACATAACAAGCCCATCCAGCCGATGCCAAGATGCGGGGCGGCTGATGGGCGGCGTTCGGCCAATGGAGGACCAAAACGGAATTTAATCAGTCTGACCCTCCCTATTTGTCCCCTTGCTCGCGATGAAGAAGGCTAAAGAAGAGATGCGTTCGGAGTACAAGCGGTCTGATTTTGCAAAGCTGGAAAGAGGAAAGTTCTATGCAGAAGTGGCGGCGGGAACTTCCGTTGTCTTGTTGGAGCCGGCGATCGCCAAGGCATTTCCCACGTCCAAGGCAGTGAATGAAGCGCTTGCCGGCCTACTCGTTCTGGCCAAGAAGACCTCTCGCGTCACACGGCGCTCACCACGGGCGCGCGCAAAGGCGGCGTCCGCTCCTTAAGGGCTATTGAAGGATGAGAGGAGCCGTCATGAAGTTTACCCTTACCATCACACGCGACGAAGATGGAGCGTACATCGCTGATTGCCCGGCTATTCCGGGGTGTGTCAGTCAAGGCAAGACGGAAGCGGAAGCGCAAGCCAACGTGCAGGATGCCATCAAGCATTGTCTTGAAGTGCGTGCCGAGATGGGTATGCCGTTGACCGTCCTCGCTCGCCAAGTGGAAGTCATCGCATAATGCCGCCGGTTCCCCTTCTTCCCCCTTCCGACGTCATCATAAATAGTCTGGCAGACATATCTCATTGAAACGTCACGATTATGGCGTTATGCTCGGCCCATTCGATGATGAGTTAGACGGGCAAAACACGGCACATCCGGCTCTTGCTGAATCGACCTAATCGTTATTAGCCGGATACGAGGAAACGATGAGGCTGGTTGGTAGAGAAGAGGAGGAGTTGCATCTTGAGGTACAGGGATACCAATTTCCTGGAATCGAGGACGACGAATGGGACTCCGAATGGTTGATTATTGCGGGGCAGGTATCGTGTACGCGAGGTCGCTGGAAATTCCGTGAGCCCTGCCTTTGCACGTTTGAACTTCAGGCACTCGCTGCTTGGTTACGCGACGTTCGAGTCGGTGGGCCTGAGCGAGAACTTTGCTTCACTGAGCCAAATCTTCGGTTCGAACACGTAGAGACATCCGACTGAGACGTGCTCTTAATCGCATTCTCTCAGGAATCTTCTCCCCCTTGGGCAACTGAAGGCGAAAGATATGGGGAGGGATACGCGTTGTCGTTCCCGTTTTGCCTGAACGATTTTGCTGTCGCCTCGTCAACACTGGGGAGCATGTTGCTTAAATGGCCGATTCGAACGCGAAGGTCCGAGGCTGGCTAACACGGGTATGTAGCCGAGGGCGCAAGAGACGCACCACGGCTGATGCCTAGCCCGTTGGAGAGTGCGGAACGGTTGCCTCATGCCCATACAAACGTATGGCTATCCAGATTTCTTCGTGCTAACCTTCCCCCATGGCGAAGGCCCAATTCGAGTGGGACCCCAAGAAGGATGAAGACAACCAAGACAAACATGGAATCTCCTTCGCAAGAGCCCAGTTCGCCTTTGCCGACCCACGCCGCGTGATCGCGGAAGATCTGTCTCATAGCTCAAGCGAGCAGCGGCATTATTGCTTTGGCTGGGTCGAGGGGGGAGTCCTGACCGTTCGATTTACGTTTCGTCATGATGTCATTCGGATTTTTGGAGCCGGCTACTGGCGGAAAGGCAGGTGCATCTATGAGCGAGAAAATCAAGTACACCGACGAACCCCTCGGAGACCTCAGGGTCATTCCTGACTTTCTTCCCCGGCCCGAAGAATTGGTCTTTCGGGACGAAGGCGTCAAGGTCACCATTGCGTTGAGCAAGAGAAGCGTCGAGTTCTTCAAGGGCGAGGCACGGAAACATCATACGCAATACCAGCGAATGATCCGTCGGCTGCTCGATGCCTATGCTGAGCACCATTCTCGGTCGCGAACCCCACGCTCGACCCGGACGCGCTCAAAACTAGCGCGCGCCAGTTAAAGTGCCCAGAATCATGGCGTTATGCTCGCAACATTCAGTGGCGTGTTAGATGGACGGAACACGGCAGATCCGGCTCTTCTACGGATCGGCCTAAACAGTGTTATTGGCATGAATATGTCCATTGAAGACGAACTGCTCGGGATCGATGAGGCTTTAGCCAAGCTTGAGTTGGGAATCATCGATGACGGCGTGCTTGCATCACATCTGCAGACCCGTGACGATGCGACTTTCAAAAGGCTCCGCATCGAAGCCAAGATGATCTTGGATCAGGCTCTTGGCGCTGCGAACTCTTTTTCACTAAACCTTCACTTTTCACCCATTGGCGCCTCCTCATTATCATCAGTTCAGGAATGGCGTGCCATAATTCAGGGTGCAGTGAACCATCTCCGCCGAGGCGCTATGACGTCGGTGTCACAATCGCCACTATCTAGAACGCCGTTTGTTGATCTATCTCGCTTCGCTGCTCTGCGAGCTGCGAAGTCTCAGCAGTGGGATTTGACACGATTGATTAGACTTTGCGAAGAATTGAATATCGCCTACGCAAACGATTGTTTTATGTCGGTGCCAATGATCTTAAGAGCGTTGCTCGATCACGTGCCACCATTGCTTGGTAAGGAGACTTTTGAGGACGTCGCGAACCAATATGCTGGCCCAAGTTCGTTCAAGAAGTCGATGCAAAGTCTACAGAAATCGCTTCGGAACATCGCGGATGCCCACCTCCATATCCCTATTAGACAGAAGGAAGTCCTTCCAACAGGTCAGCAGATAGACTTTCACAGAGATCTCGATGTGTTGCTCGGTGAGATCATTAGGACATTGAAGTGAAATGGCGATTAACCTTTCGCGGAAGGGGACGCAGGCGTTTGCCCAACTGAATGATGGCGCGTCGTGGGAGGATTTCGGCTAGAGAGCTCCAGCGGGCCACTGTATCTGCTGGTCCTGGCGCCAACTCCGAGGATATTGCTAAGCACTACGTATCTCCCGTGCTTGCGAAACACTTTGGATCTGTCACGGAATCGCAATTCTTGCGAGTTCTGCAACAATCGGCGCAGAGTCTTGCTGATGCGATGCCGACCGTGTGTGCGCCACCGACAGCACAAGAGATCGAAACCGTATTGCTCACGCAGAGGGCCCTAAAGAGAGCAAAGCTGGTTTCCGGATGGCTGGCCATTTTTATGATGTGTTTAGCTTCCGGCCTTCTATTTTTTGGACATAACGAAATTGGTTGGTTGGGGTTCCTCGTACCATTCCTTGGCCCGGGATTGTTTGCCTACATCCTTGGTTCAAACGTAGGCGAGAACATATTCATGCACGGACAGCGCTTCCACAGTGCTGTTCGAAGTGCGGCAAAAGCCTTGTGCTATGAAAGACACAAAAGAGACTACTGGCGGCAACTGAGCTGGAGGGACCTTGAGCTTCGAGTTACAGCCCTTTTCGGCAGACTTGGGTATAGGGCATATGCGACCCTGGCTCTGGTGACAAGGGCGTCGATGTGATTGCCGAGTCTAAGAGCGAGAAGATTGTTATTCAATGCAAACAGTACGCTAAGCCTGCCCAAAGAAATCTCGTTAGCGAATTGCTGGGTGTCAAAATCGCAGAGAAGGCTACGCGAGCCATTCTTATCTGTACAGGAGGATTCACTCGTGACGCGGAGGAGTACGCTGCACACAATGGCGTGGAGCTCTGGGATATTGAAGACCTGGCACGTGCTGCAGAAGGATAGACGACTAATCCAGCAGGAGTTCCCCGTCTATAGAGACGAGCAAATCTAGCCTCAGCTATTTGCGGGACTGATGTTGAACAACAAGGGTGTTGGAAATCACGGTCATGAAGTACGTGGATGAATTTCGCGATCGCGCCGTGGTGAACGGCGCCGGCGGAGCTGGAGGAGTGTTTTGGGGAGGGCGAGCGGTTGAAAGGGGTGCGTAATGCCGGATAAGCCGAATCTTCCCGATCCGATCCCGCCCTCCGGCCAGATTCTCATTTACCAGGATGGGGCCACCCGCCTTCAGGTCCGGCTCGAAGGCCGTTCCGCGTGGCTATCCCAGCGGCTCATCGCCGAGTTGTTCCAGGTCTCTATCCCTACCGTAAACGAGCATCTGGCAGGCATTTACGCGGATGGCGAGTTGGGCCGGGAGGCAACTATTCGGAATTTCCGAATAGTTCAAACCGAGGGCAGACGAGAGGTCTCCCGCGCCATCGACCACTACAACCTCGACGCCATTCTCGCCGTCGGCTACCGCGTCCGCTCTGCCCGTGGCACAGCCTTCCGCCAGTGGGCCACCGCCCGCCTGTCCGAGCTGCTGGTCAAAGGCTTCACGATGGATGACGAGCGGCTGAAGGAAGGCCGATCCCTCGGCGCCGATTACTTCGACGAGCTGCTCGAGCGCATCCGCGCCATCCGCGCCTCGGAGCGGATGTTCTACCAGAAGATCACCGACATCTACGCCACCAGCATCGACTACAACCCGACCCACTCGGTCAGCCAAACCTTCTTCGCTACCGTTCAGAATAAGCTGCACTTCGCCATTCATGGCTGCACTGCGGCCGAGATCATCAAGGGACGCGCCGACGCCAGCCAGGCCAACATGGGTCTGACCACCTGGAAGAACGCGCCGCACGGCCCCATCCGCAAGGCCGATGTCACCGTCGCCAAGAACTACTTGTCGCAAGAAGAGATCACCGAACTCAACCGCATTGTGACCATGTACCTCGACTTCGCCGAGGACCAGGCCAGGCGGAAGAAGCCGATGCATATGGTCGAATGGGTGCAGCGGCTCGACGCCTTCCTCCAGTTCAACGAGCGCAACATTTTGACCCACGTGGGCGCGGTCTCGCATCAACTGGCCGAGAAGCACGCCCACGCCCAGTTCGAGCAGTACGACGCCGAGCGCCGTCGGCTTGAGGCCGCGCAGCCAAACAGCGATTTCGACCGGGCAGTCGAGGAGGTCAAGCGGCTGGAGGCTGGTACAACCCCGGCGCAGACACGTGGGCAGAAGAAAACGGCGAAGAAGACCGTCCGAAGGCCTAGGCCGAAGCGGGGCAAGGATGACTGAAGCCTCTGTCGCGAGAACCCAAGAGGCCCGCCACAGTTCTGATATGGCGTTATGCTCGGACCAGTCGATGAAGTGTTAGACGGACGGAAGACGGCATATCCAACTCTATGCGGACGGCCTGAACATTGCTTGGCACAGGAGCTCACATGCACCTCAAGGAGATTGACTGGCGAATAGAGCCGCTGCATGGTGTCATTGTCGGCATTGACGCTGGACTCGCCTCGATTCATGAACGCATAGACAGTGAAGATGGTTTCGACGGAATCAGTGCACGTGGGCACGCAGAAACATTATTCGGCCTCGGCTTCGTCGCTGCCCAAACGTATGCGCTGGGGACAGTTTCAGACCTAAATGCCGTCAGAATGAGTCGTCACGAGTTAGAGAAGATGAAGTTAGAGTGCTATGGATGCGATACCATCAGACTAAAGGGAGGTGTCACGCGCATTGAGCTCATCAACGCCTCCGCTAACTATTTCAAGCATCACAACGAGTGGGCACGATGGCCTACCGGGCATGATCACGGTACTCACGATGCAAAGACGCTGGACAGTGTCGGTATCACTGAGGCGACAGAGTTCCCGTGCATTGCCGCGGTCGATTTGCTTTGTAGCACGAGTTGGGAGTTGATTGTGCTTCATCAGATCTTGCAAGAGTGGCGAGCGCATCTGTTCAGCACATTTCTATGAAATCTGTGCCTACCCATGCGCTGCAGCGAACCCGGCATGAGTGTCGCGGTTGTAATCCGTGTGTCTCGTTCGTCGGGTCGCTGAGCTTGGGTTGTTGAGACGACGCCCACACAAAGCCCCAAATTGGCCCTCAGTGAATCGCAGGAATGATGCCGACCAACGGAGTCACGGGAGATCACAGTCATGAAATACGTGGATGAGTTTCGGGATCGTGGCCATGCAGAGACCTTAGCTGCCGCCATCAGGCGCACTGTCACCAGGCCCTGGACGATCATGGAAGTCTGCGGAGGTCAGACCCATTCGATCGTGAAGTTCGGGCTCGACGAGTTATTGCCTGAGATGGTGACATTGGTGCATGGGCCAGGCTGTCCGGTCTGTGTGACGCCGATGGCGCTGATCGACCACGCGATCGTGCTGGCCTCGATCCCTCGTGTCATCCTTTGTACGTTCGGTGACATGCTTCGCGTCCCAGGCTCGCGGGGAGATCTATTCGGCGCCAAGGCGGCGGGGGGAGATGTCCGTATCGTCTATTCGCCGTTGGATGCCTTGACGCTGGCCCGCGCGAACCCAGACCGCGAGGTCGTCTGTTTTGCCGTGGGGTTCGAGACGACCGCTCCGGCCTATGCCATGGCGGCGATCCAAGCTCGGCGCCTGGGTCTCACCAACTTCAGTCTGCTCACCGCCCAAGTGCTGGTCCCGCCGGCGATTGAAGCCATCCTCTCCGCTCCAGGTTGCCGCGTGCAGGGCTTTCTGGCGGCCGGTCATGTCTGTACCATCATGGGCTATGAAGAGTACGAAGACCTGGCCCGACGCTACAACGTGCCTCTCGTCGTGACAGGCTTCGAGCCGATCGACGTGTTGGAAGGGATCGCGATGCTCGTTCGTCAACTTGAAGATGGGCGGGCGGAGGTCGAGAATCAATATACGAGGTCGGTGCGTCGCGAGGGTAATGTGGCGGCACAAGCGGCCTTGCGCGAGGTCTTCGAGCCAGCGTCGCAAACCTGGCGAGGGATCGGCGAGATTCCTCGTAGCGGCCTGAGGCTGACCGATGCCTATGCCGACTTCGATGCATCGGTGCGATTTTGCGACGAGCTCGCCCAAGCCGGTCCAGCAGGCGGAGAAGACCCAGATTGTCAGAGCGGTCTGGTCTTGCAGGGCTTAATTAAGCCGCCTGAATGCCAGGCTTTTGGGGCTCGTTGTACGCCGGAACATCCGCTCGGGGCGCCGATGGTGTCGAGCGAAGGGGCCTGCGCCGCCTATTACCGCTATCGCAGCCACGTGAAGCGTGAAGCGTGAAGCGTGGTTCGTTCGGGAGTGGAGTTTCTAGTTTCAGGTTCCAAGTTTCAGGTACGACCAGGAATTTCAGCGATCCGAAACGAACAACTTGAAACCAGAAACATGAAACTAGAAACTTAAAGCGCTTGAACGAGATACGCTTCACGAGATACGAGAGATTAATCATGACCGACAACGAATCCTTTGAACCGGCCTGTCCATTGCCGACATCGGAAAAGAAGACCGTGCAACTGGCCCACGGTGGTGGTGGGAGGCTGATGCAGCAGCTCATTCGGGAGGTCTTTGTACGGTCGTTCAGCAATCCCCTCTTAGCCCAGATGCATGACGGAGCAACCTTGCCGGTCTCCGAAGGGACGTTGGCCTTCACCACGGACTCCTATGTCGTGCAGCCGCTGTTTTTTCCCGGCGGAGATATCGGCAGCCTTGCGGTTCATGGGACGGTCAACGATTTGGCCATGTGCGGGGCCATGCCGCTCTATCTCAGCGCCGGGTTCATTCTGGAAGAAGGACTCGAGATCGAGACGCTGCAACGGATCGTCGATTCAATGGCGCAGGCGGCGCGGGACTCCGGCGTCTCCATCGTGACCGGCGACACGAAGGTCGTCGACAAGGGGAAGGGCGACGGGGTGTTCATCAATACGGCAGGGATCGGTGTCGTGCCGCCCGGTGTGAGGATCGGCCCTCAACAGATTATGTCTGGCGATGCCATTCTTGTGAGCGGCGATCTGGGATCGCACGGGGTGGCGGTGCTGAGTGTGCGCGAGAGCTTGTCGTTCACCGGTGACATTGCGAGCGACTCGGCGCCGTTGCATCGCGTGGTCGCGGATCTCATTGCCAACGGCATCGAGATCCATTGTCTCCGGGATTTGACGCGAGGGGGTCTTGCCAGCGCCCTCAATGAACTTGCCGCGGCTGCCGGGGTGAAGCTGTCAATCGACGAGCAGGCCATCCCGGTTCATGACGGAGTGCAGGGAGCCTGTGAAGTGCTGGGGTTAGATCCCTTGTATGTCGCAAACGAAGGGCGATTCGTCGCGTTCGTGCCGGTGGCGCAAGCCGACCGCGCTGTAGCAGTCATGCGCAGCCATGACGTGGCGAAGGAGGCGGCGCGAGTCGGTGTGGTGAACGGGCGTGAGTCTCCCATCGTCGTCCTGAAGACGGTGTTGGGGACGCACCGTATACTCGATCTGTTGTCGGGCGAACAACTCCCAAGGATCTGCTGATTTGCGTGTGATTCGCGCGACTTGCGCGAAAGGCGGGATGTGTGAGGCGGTCTCAAGGCTGAAGGCTGAAGTGTTCGGAGCTCAAAACCCCAACCTTCAGGCATTAGCCTTCGGACTCAGCCTGCCATCTGGTGCGAAACTCCCCACAGAAGCTGTCTGTTCTGTTGCACTACGGGTCAGATAAGGGTCTTGAGTGTCTCTCATAGGGAGATTTCAAGAGGCCTACGTCTTGCAAATCGCGTCTTGTAGATGAAGTGTATGCCACAGGCGAACTCGTGGTCATCACGAGTGCGCATCGCACACAAATCACACTATCAAGGAGGTTCGCATGAAGCAGCTTGTAGGAATGTTGGCCCTGGCGATCGGCGCCATGTTGCTGTTGAACGGTCCCGCGTGGAGTGATGACAAAGGCAAGGGGAAGAAGGATGAATCGAAAGAGACGGTTGAAATGGCAGCCAAGGCCAAGGTGACGATCGACCAGGCGATTAAGACTGCTTCTGAGAAAGTGCCTGGTAAGGTGGTCGAAGCTGAACTGGAAATGAAGCACGATAAAGCTGTCTGGGAAGTCGAAGTCGTCACGGCGGAGAACAAGGTGATGGAGGTTCACATCGATGCGGAGTCAGGAGCCGTCATTGACGTGGAGGAGGAGAAGCCGGAGTCCCGCAGTTCACCGAAGAGCATAAAAGAGCGGTAATGCGGTCGAGCAGAGGAAGCGAGTGGTGTGCCTGCCTGTGCATTCACGGGCAGATCCGACCACGTGCTTCCGGTTGCGGTCAGAACAATTCAGGTATAAGGGAGGAGCAGGGGAGGTGTTTAGCAAAAAACCTGACCGGAGGAGATGTCGCACGTGAGTACAAAACTAGTCAAACGCTACGACACATCGTACAAGAAGAAGGAGCATCCCAAGCAAGATCCCTACGCGATGCTTAAGGCTCCAAAAGGGCCGGCGATCTGCCGGAAATGTTTAGCTATTTATGCAGACAAGCGGTGGCACTTCGATAGGGTCGAGGCCCCCAAGCTAGCGGCGTCCCCTCGCACGCGGAAGCTCGTCTGTCCTGCCTGCCAGAAGATCAGGGATGACTATCCCGAAGGCATTGTCACCTTGACGTGGTCCGGCCTTCAAGACCATGAGGCTGAGATCAGGGGGTTGATCGCTAATGTGGAAGCGCGCGCCGTATCGGTCAATCCCCTCGATCGAGTGATGAAGATCGTACGGCGTAAGAAAGAGTTGGAAGTGCAGACGACCAACGACCGGCTGGCGCAGCGCCTCGGGCGCGCGCTGGTGCGGTCGTATAAAGGGAAGGCGGCCTACAACTGGGCCCATCGCGACATGATGGTTCGAGTGACGTGGCAGGGGCCGGAACCGAAAACGAAACCGAAGGCCGGTAAAGGAACCCGATCGAGAGCGTAATGCAGGGCCTCGGTCCATTGCAAACCGAACCCGGTGCAGTCTTCTCCGCCAAACCGGAAGCAGACACCTTATATGGACTCCGGTGAATCAAGCGGATCGCCGGAAGCTAATAGAATTGAAATTCTACACCCGTGCTGAAGAAGGCCGATGAGCCAAGGCATCTACCCCGTTCCCGGTGAGTTTCAGTAGCATACGCGTATCACCGAGCAACGATATCAGGACAGGTATCGCCGCTCGGTCGATAATCCCGAAGGCGGCTGGAGTGAACAAGCCAAAGAATGTGTGAGTTGGTCCGGAGCCTGGGAAAGGGTGCTGAATCGGGACTTTAGACAGGTCCCATCTGCTGGCTGACCTGGGCGGCCGGTCTGCTGAGGGAGCATGGGAGGAGGAATCCATGGGAACAGTCACAGGGGCTGTGCAGTTAGTGAAATGGTTCGAGGAGATCGGCATTGAGGATGTGCCGTCGGTGGGAGGGAAAAACGCCTCGTTGGGTGAAATGTACCGTGAACTGGCTGCCAAGGGGGTGAAGGTACCCAATGGCTTTGCCGTCACGGCGGAGGCGTACCGGCTCTTCCTGAAAGAGGCGAAGCTCGATGCCGCAATGCAGTCGATTCTTAAAGGCCTGGACACGCACGATCTAACCAGCCTGCGACAGCGTGGGAAACAGGTGCGGCAAGCGATTCTCGGTGAAACGCTTCCGTTGGAGTTGGCCGACGCGATCACCGACGCCTACGACCGGCTGAGCAAAGGACAGTCCGAATCATTAGATGTGGCGATCCGCAGCAGCGCGACAGCCGAAGATCTTCCGGATGCCAGCTTCGCCGGACAACAGGAAACCTACCTCAATGTGCAGGGGCATCTGTCCCTGCTGGAGCATTGCAAGCGCTGCTTTGCCTCGCTCTTTACCGATCGAGCCATCTCCTATCGCGCCGACAAGGGGTTCGACCATTTCAAGATCGCCCTCTCGATCGGCGTCCAGCGGATGGTGCGGTCAGACCTGGCAACCTCAGGGGTGATGTTCTCGATCGATACGGAAACCGGCTTCCGCGACGCCGTCTTGATCAACGCGGCTTACGGGCTGGGCGAAAATGTCGTGCAGGGGACCGTCAATCCAGACGAGTACTACGTGTTCAAGCCGACGCTCAAACAGGGCTATCGACCGATCATCCAGAAAATGCTCGGGACGAAGGAGTTCAAGCTCATCTACGATATCGGCGGCGGCAAAATGGTGAAGAATGTGCCGGTGCCCCAGGCCGACCAGACCAGGTTCGCCGTGACCAACGACGATATCCTCACCCTCGCCCGCTGGGCCTGTGTCATCGAAGATCACTACAGTGTGAAACGCGGGGCTCCCAGCCCGATGGATATGGAATGGGCCAAGGATGGCCTCACGGGCGAACTATTCATCGTCCAAGCCAGACCGGAAACCGTCCAATCCCTCAAAACGCGCGATACGCTGGAGACGTATCGCTTGAAGGAGAAGGGGAAGGTATTGGTTACGGGGCGCAGTGTCGGCGAAAAGATCGGTCATGGTCCGGTTCGCGTGATCAGGAACGTCCAGCAGATCCACGAATTCAAGGCGGGTGAGGTTCTGGTCACCGATAAGACCGACCCCGACTGGGAACCCATCATGAAGAAGGCCAAAGCGATTGTCACCGATCGCGGTGGACGGACGTGTCATGCCGCAATCGTCAGCCGCGAGCTGGGCGTGCCGGCCATCGTCGGAACGGAACAGGGAACCGACATGCTCCACGACGGACAACTCGTGACGGTCTCCTGTGCGGAAGGCGATATCGGTTCTGTGTACGAAGGGGAGCTTCCGTTTCATGTCGAGAAGGTGGATGTGACCGGACTTGCCAAGCCCAAGACCCAGATCATGATGAATCTGGGGAATCCACAAGAAGCGTTTGGGCTGTCGTTCATTCCCAACGACGGTGTCGGGCTGGCCAGGGAAGAATTCATCATCAGCAACTATATAAAGGTGCATCCCCTGGCGCTCCTCAACTTCGACCAACTGGAGGACCAGACGCTCAAAACCGAGATCAGGCGGATCACGGCCGGCTACAAAGACAAACCCCAATTCTTCGTGGATAAGCTGGCGCAGGGCGTCGCGATGATTGCCGCCGCCTTCTATCCGAAGGACGTGATTGTCAGGCTCAGCGACTTCAAGAGCAACGAGTATGCAGATCTGCTTGGTGGACGCGCCTATGAGCCCAAGGAAGAGAACCCGATGTTGGGATTCCGTGGGGCGTCTCGTTACTACGACCCACGTTATCGCGAGGGGTTTGCGTTGGAATGTCGGGCCATGAAACAGGTGCGAGACGAGATGGGCCTGATCAACGTGAAACTCATGGTCCCGTTCTGCCGCACGGTCGACGAGGGACGGCTCGTGTTGGCTGAAATGGAGCGGCATGGCCTGAAGCGGGGAGAGAAGGGTTTGGAGGTCTACGTGATGTGCGAGATTCCGAGCAATGTGATCCTGGCCGAGGAGTTTGCGGAAATCTTCGACGGATTCTCGATCGGATCGAACGACCTGACACAGCTCGTTCTCGGGGTGGATCGTGATTCCGAAATCGTCGCGCACCTGTTCGACGAACGAAACGAGGCGGTGAAGAAGTCGGTGGCGCACGTGATTCGGGTGGCCAAGGAGAAGGGGCGGAAAATCGGCATCTGTGGGCAGGCGCCGAGCGACTATCCGGAGTTCGCTCGGTTCTTGGTGGAGCAAGGCATCGACAGCATGTCGCTCAATCCGGACGCTGTGATCAAGACGACGCTGGCCGTGCTGGAGCTGGAGCGTCCCCAGGTCGGGTAACGGAGATGTAGGGTCACAGCACCGAGGTGGCGATGCCGGTCTTTCATAGCGTTTTTTATGAAATCGCGGCCTTGTTGCTGATCGCTGCGGTCTGCGGCGCAGTGGCGGTGCGACTGCGCCAGCCGCTGATCGTCGCCTTCATCGTCGTGGGTATTCTGGTGGGGCCAGCCGGACTGCACTGGGTCCACTCGGCCGATCAGGTCGATCTGCTGGCGAAGATGGGCATTGCGCTCCTGTTGTTCGTGGTGGGGCTGAGACTCGACCTGCATCTGATTCGAAGCATGGGGCGGGTGGCGCTGGCGACCGGTCTGGGGCAAGTCCTGTTTACCTCGGTCATTGGGTATGTCCTCGCCAGGACGCTGGCGCTGGAGCCGGTCGCTGCCCTGTATGTGGCGGTCGCGTTGACCTTCTCCAGCACGATCATCATCGTCAAGCTGCTGACCGACAAACGGGAGATCGACGCCTTGCACGGGCGCATCGCCGTGGGATTCTTGATCGTGCAGGACATCGTGGTCGTGCTGGTCATGATCGCCCTGTCCGCCTTCGGCGTCGGAGAACAGGGAACCGGCCTGGCCGCCGTCCTCTTTACCGTAGCGCTCAAAGGGGCGGTATTTCTGGTCGGGGTCGGCGTGATGATGCGGGTGGTGTTCCCGGCGCTGCTCGGTCGCCTGGCGTTCTCGCCGGAGCTGTTGGTGCTGTTTGCCGTGGCTTGGGGGGTGTCGCTCGCTTCGCTTGGCGATGCGCTGGGGTTTAGCAAAGAGCTCGGCGCCTTCGTCGCCGGGGTGTCGCTGGCCTCGTCTCCGTACCGCCATGCCATCGGCGCTCGCCTGACCGGTCTGCGGGATTTCCTGCTGCTGTTTTTCTTCGTGAGCCTCGGGGCGCAGCTGGATCTTCGTCTGCTGGGAGTCCAGGCTGATCCCGCCGCTGCGCTCTCGCTGTTCGTGCTCATCGGCAATCCCCTGATCGTCATGATCATCATGGGGGCCATGGGCTACCGGAAACGCACGGGATTTCTGGCGGGCTTGACCGTCGCCCAGATCAGCGAGTTCTCCTTGATCTTCGGGGCCCTCGGCGTGAGCGTGGGGCATATCGATGCGTCGGTCTTGGGACTCATCACGCTGGTCGGGCTCGTCACCATCGGCCTGTCGACCTACCTGATTCTCTATTCTCACCCCCTGTACGAACGACTCGTGCCCTGGCTCGGCCTGTTCGAACGACGCATCCCGCATCGCGAAGAACAGCTCGACGGGGAGCCTGAGTCTCAGACTGTGAGCGTGATCCTGTTCGGGTTGGGGCGCTATGGCAACCGGATCGCGCAAGGTTTACGCCGGCAGGGATTGGTTGTCTTGGGAGTGGACTTCGACCCACAAGTTGTGGCCCGTTGTCAGCGATTGGGGTTCGCGGTGCACTATGGCGATGCCGAGGACCCGGAGTTGCCCGCCATGCTTTCATTGCAGGGATGTCGCTGGGTGCTGAGCACGATCGTGGTCCCGGACGTGAATCTGACCTTGCTGCACGCGCTTCGCCACCACGGATATACGGGGCATGTGGCGACGACGGCCACGACGGTTGAGGAACAGACGGCGCTGGAAGCCGCCGGGGCGCATCTCGTGCTGGTCCCCTATGCGGACGCGGCCGAGCGCGCTGTTGAGGTGGTGATCGGCTCGATCCTGCCGCCGTCCGGGCCGCGGGATTCGGAGGCGCAGGATCCCGATGGGATCGCATCTGACTCGAACGGGCCGCGACCGGTTCAACTCGGCATGTCGTTCCCGTATCCTGGCAGCGAGACCGTACACCGGAAACCGGAGGGCTCATGAAGAGACAAGAGCGAGCCGCGAGCACAATCGTGTTCGCGACGGATTTTTTCAAGCCGGCTCAGCGCGCGTTTCCCTATGTGCTCACGCTGGCGAAGGCGCTGCAATGGCACCTGGTGATCCTCCATGTGATCAAGGGGGTGGGGGATTCGGGCTCTCCGGTCCTATCCGATAGCCGCTATCTGAACCCGCTGAAGACGGCGGCGTTGTTGGAGTTGGGACGCCTCCTCCGTCTAGCCCAGGAAGCCGGAGTCCGGGCCGAGCCGCGTCTGCAGGTTGGACACCCGTCGGCCTGTGTCATGGACGCGCTAGCGGAGATGCATGCGCAGTTGGTTGTGCTGGGCACGCACGGACGAACCGGCTGGGACCGGTTACAACTTGGCAGTATGGCGGAGTCGGTGATCCGGGAGGCCGCATGTCCCGTGATGACCGTTCGGGGTCTGGTGGCTGGGGATGCGGTGAGAAGTCACAGGCCTGTCCGGTTGCGTCGTCTGCTCGTCGCCACGGATTTCTCCTCCTGCGCTCACGCGGCCCTTCGCTATGCTACCGGGCTGGCGCGGCGCTGTCAGCAGTCTCAGTTCAAGGAGTGTGGTTAGGGGTGGGACGGTTTGAATTCTCCTCGGCTAACGGAGCTCGCTCGGCTTAGCCTGATTGCCGAACTTGCTGCATACTCTGCCAGCCTATGTATAGGCTTTAACGTACTTACTGTGTCGGTATTGTTTCGAGGATGAAAATAGCCCTCCACAGTCTGCGCGTTTTGTACAGGGTACACATTCATCAAGGAATTCTGTTTTCCAATCGCTGATAGACTTTCTATAGTTCCTAAGGACATCGGGATTGATCGTGCACAGTTGATGGTTGTAAACAGAAACCGTCATCCCATAGCTATTCAGAAGTGCCACCGCCTCACTGAGAATGTTTTTGTATTCGTAAGGATCAATCCAAAGAATATCTAAATTCGGTCTCGTAAAGCCTGTTATTTCCAAGCCCATCAAGGCAACATGGTCCACAAATAATAGATTGCGAGCGATAAACTCGCAGGTTTTTACGAGGCGGTTAATTGTTTGTTTGTGAATGACCACGCGAATCTCTACTTTCTGCCCAACTTCTTTCAAGTTAAGAATGCCCCTAATTGTGTCGTCGAACGCCCCTTTGCTTTGAACGACATATTCGTGGCGAACAGGATCGTCTGAATAAATTGGTATGCCGATCAGCATATTGGGGTGATGAACCGCAGCATATTTCTTGGCAAATTCTCGATCCTTGAAGGCTCGACCGTTCGACAAAATATCGATGCCAGTATGAGGAAGGGAACGGCGCGTGTGATGAAGTAATTCAATAAACCTATCCCCATAGAGGGTAGGCTCTCCTCCAGAAAATCCAAGGCGTTCCGTGTCTGGAGGTATCAGGCTGATGAGTTCAGCAGCCTCTGTGAGCAGCCATGAGTCATCAATCTCCTTGGGAGGTTGAGAGCACATCAGGCAATAATGGTCGCATTGCTCCGTCAAGAGGATGGTGTTGTTGGGCGAGTTCTTTCTATAGAGACATCGAAAAGATCCTGAGACGGAATCTAATCTGATGATGTCGCCTTCGTCCAAATAGTCCTGGTCATCTGAAATCTTGAAGACATCACTGCTGGTACATAATTCGTGCTCCTGTAGTCCCTTGGTCAAAATGGCTTTATATCCTTTTCGGTTCTTCGTCAAATTCACTGTGAATTTTCATTAGCCTAAGCTCATATCCAACTTGCCACAATGAAACAGAATTCTCGCCCGATAGTGAGTGAA
>JAWXBV010000229.1:0-15307 GCA_034440335.1 Nitrospirota bacterium
CCGCGCCCACTCCTCCAGTGTCTTTCGGTCTGGCTCAGCACAACGCAATGCGTGTGGCGACTTGGGCATTGGCGACCTCCTTGCCCAAGACTGTACGCTATATCTATTACTTATGCAACTAAGCACTAGTGCGGTATGGAGTCGCCGATCAGGATTGAATAGACGACCTGCGGTTTACGAAGTTCACCGATCCACACTCAGACAACCTAACCCAACAAGAACCCACAAACCAGGATGCCCCTGATAGGGGGCCTGATGGGGCTGGTTTGTCCTGTCCTGGTAACAGCGTGGTAGCAGATGCAGATGACAAGTGTCGCGCGGTTCTTCCAGGGGGAAATGACTAGTTCCGCACGCCGCTCCAAACTTTTGCCGGGTCGATGGCCTTGTCAGGATTGAGTTTCTTCGCCTTTTCCAGCAGAATATCCGTGGTCTCCGGATAGGCTGGATCAGCGATGCAACAATTATCCACGGGACAAACCGCCGAGCATTGAGGTTCGTCAAAATGGCCGACACACTCGGTACACCGTTCATGGGTAATCACGTAGATAGCGTCTCCGACTCCCTGACCGTCGCCCACATGATTTCCCTTCGTCTCCGCGTCGCCGCGAGTTTCGAAGATAGCTTCATTCGGACATTCTGGCAGGCAGGCTCCACAGTTAATACATTCATCGGTAATCAGTAGTGCCATGACCCTCGACTCCTTCTTCCCACAACGATAGGGGAATATTCAGGGTTATTTAACAGAATGACGGGAGTGCCCCATGTCCGCAAGACAGCCGTTAGTACTCCAGCGATTCTAGGGCACTCATTCGCAGGAGATCCATTTTTATTCTAGCCGGGCGAGGATTAAGGTGCAAGAGGAGAACGCACGAGCTCAGAATGAAAATCGCTCGTTTTCACAGGATGACATTGGCTTTCTCGCGCAAGTTGGCTAACCTAGCAGCTGCTGTTGTGCTGTATTTCTGGACTTTTATGTCTGCCTGATTCATCGCTCTCTCCACATGACGCGGCCATGCAGCAGATTACTGGCCATATTGGGGATTTGAAGGACATCATTTTCTAAGGAGGTTCACTCATGACAAATCGCAAACTCATTGAGAGGCTGGCCCATGCGCTTTCGGTTCATCACGCTCTCTTACTGGCTCAGGGCGTTCTCCTGCAAAGCTTGCGTGTATCGAAACAGGAATATGCAGCTGCGGTAAAGAAATGCCGCCCGCACGCTGCAGCCTACAAATCGAAAATCCTCGCCAGCTTTCTTGAGGATGCTCCTCCTCAGTCTGAAAAAGCCTTGTGGGAATCGCTAGGCTTAGGCGATCTCTGGGGTCCATCCGGCCCAGAGAAAGAGAGGCCAAAGTCTTAGCGATTGTATCCACAACGTAAAAATAACTTTTTCACATTATTCTCCGTCTCATGAAGAGTTTCTGACCACCCTGAACTGATGACAAGCCTCCTGGGATTGTTGTCGTTATGGCGCAACGCACTGACTCAATCGCTGTGATGACCTGCGGTTTGTTAGTTTGCGGCCCCTCATAATCCCTCGACAAGGTCAGCAGTGAGGAGTCCTGCTATCTCATGGCTACCGAAGAAGGAATGCCACCTCTTCTCGCCTCCTGCCCCTCGCCCGGTTTCGCGGGCTACCGTGTAGAGATGACGAGGCTGTTGTTTTTGACTCGGACGGATTCGATTTGGGGTGGAAGCTGGAATTTGTCACGATTATTGGGCGAGTCGAACAATTGATGGACGACGTAGTTGAGGGTCGATGATGGAATGGGTAATGAGCCGATCTTGCCGGCTGTGGGTTGGAGTCTGATATACCCCCCTTCCGTTGTGATCGTGCCGTCAAGTTGCAGTGAGATCTCTTTTCCATAGAGGGCAAAGAAGGCATAGGCCCTGAGCTGGTTGCCTATAAGATTCATGCGGACATCTTTTAATGCCGATTGAATTTCTTGGACGTTCGGGTCGCTTCCTGTGGGCGCCGGGATACCGGCCTGCTGTGCTTGGTGGCTGGAGGCGATGGCGAGATTGTCGCGCATCCACTGATTCAGCTCTGCTTCGTTCAGCGTGAGTGTATGAGCTTGGTTCGATTGCACGGCCATTTGTAGCTGGGCCATCTTTTCAGCGACGCGATCGGCTGCCTGCGGATCGATTTGGATCGGCAGTGGCGGCGCTTGGCGAAGAATCAGCAGCAGGACGCCGACCGAGAGTGTGAGTGAGATCCACGGGAGCACGCGGAGCACACGAGAAAATAATCCAGGAGTCGAAGGGTGCGTTGTGGCTTCAGTGTCGGTGATCGGCGGTGTTTCGATTGCCGGAGCCGATGGTTTGAACTTGGAGAAGACGATCCCGCAGCGCCGACACTCCGGCCCCTCCTCCTGTTCGAATCCACACTTGGGGCAGACGAAGGCCGTTGTACTTGTCGGTGATGAGGTTTGCAGTCGCATGAGACGACTGTAGTTCAGAGCAGCGCAGAGCGCAAAGAATAGTGTGAAATAGTCAGATAGGAGGGAGACGGAGAGACGGGGTCATTGCTTGACTTGACATCGCACCATTACCTGCCTGGATTGACCTACAGTACAAAGGCCCAATGACCTTGTCTTTAAAGGGAGGCTGTTGTTCGTGGACCACAGCAGTGGAGATACGTGAGGCGGTGATGAGCCCTGCGTGGATGTCGCCCGTGCTAGGCCGCAACGTGGCGCTTGATTTTGCGGAGTTCCTGTTCTAGTCGATTCAGACGGGATTGGATTGACTCCTGTTGTGTGATGTTGGTTGTCAGCATCGTGTTCAAGAGTTGCTGATAGGGGATCCTGGTGTTGCGCGGCAGTGTCTTCAGTGCCTTGAGACTATCCGACTCGAGATTGACTGTGATGGTCACCCGGTTCTTCTTTGAGAGCGCCGCACGGATCTTGTTCGTGGCAACTCGATCAATGCTCAGGTGACTGAGGTTTGGGTGTTTCATGGTAAAACCTCCGAAACTTCCTCCATTCGGCGGAGCCGATGAGACGGATCTTGTTGCCTCGCTTAGTAAACCTGGTCGTGAGGACGCGGCCCGTGGAAATGCGACCTACCCAGTACAACCGCTTTTCCTGCGCCGAATGTTTGCTGTCGACCACTTGAATGCCATGCGGATCCAAAAACGATTCGACGGCCTCCGTGAAACTCACTCTGTGCTTCCGGATGTTCTGGATTTCTTTTTCGAGATCCCATTCGAACTCCACTGGGCGGAGCATACCACAGCGGCCGCTACCGTACCAGACGAGCGGAAGAGGAAAGGATGTGGGGTCATTGCATAACGTGGTATCGCACCATCGCCTGAGTCGCTTCTTGCGTCGTACGCGTTCAACGGGGGCCTTCTATTCCGGCAGGGAGTAGGCAGATTATTCTTCACTGCGCGCATTGGACGATGCACATCTCGAAGTGATCCTTCCAGGCTCGTCCATTTTCTCTTCAAGGGGATGGGGCCTGATTGATCTTCTATTGCGCGCGTCCAACGAAGGCTGGTTCATCTGGTCTATCTGGTCTATCTCGTCTATCTGGTTGGTCGGACCGGAAATTCATCCAGAAGAACCAGACAGACCAGAAAGACCAGCCAACCAGACAGACGAACCCGCGCGCGTTGCGCGAGCACAGAAGATCATCAGCTCCATCCCCAGGGTGAATTTGTTCTCGACATAACCATTTGATTGGACGCGCTTTGCTAATAACCGCTATCGTTGATTTTTCTGAGAAATTTCCGAGAACAAATTCACCCTGGCTCCATCCCCGTCCCCCGTTGACTCTCTTTCCGCCCCTTTGTTAGACTTCTCCTCCAATTCTAAGTCCTTGAAAGACCCCTCATTTTTCTGGCGGCTTTAGTAACACAGGAAGCACCACTCTATGATGAAAGCCCGGCTGTTCGATGAGATGTTTCGGTGTGATCGCACGCATCTGACCATCGATGGGATGCTGGGCGAAGAATGGGGCGCCGGCGATTCGATTGCCGCTGAAGAAGAATTACCACCACCACCGGCGAACGTGGCCGCAAAATCTGGAAACGGCTGGATCACTCTTACCTGGGATCCCGTTCCCGATGCCATGTACTACAACCTCTATTTCCAAACCACCAAGGGCGTGATGATCAAGTTCTCCGATCTCACGCGCCCGATTGCCGGCGACGACGATTTCAAAGCTATCATTGGAGTCAAAAAAGATAAGGGCACCTGTGTGGAAGGCGTGCAAAGTCCGTTTGTCCATGACGATCTGGCAAACGGCATGTGCTACCACTATGTCGTGACCGTCGTGACGCAGAAGGGGGAGAGTCTTGAGTCTCAAGAGGTCATGGCGATTCCCTCGCCCTATCTGTTGGCGATGTGCATCGGACGGGAAGGGGTGGACGACGGAGAGTTCAGCTCGCCCACAGGCATCACCCTCGACAAGGACGGCAATATCTACATCGCCGATACCGATAACCATTCGATTCAGAAGCTCGACAAAGCCGGCAAGTTTGTCGCGCGATGGGGCGGCGATCCTTCTTCGCAGGAAGGGAGCTTCTACTATCCACGCGGATTGGCAGTTGGGCCGAATGACGTGCTGTACATCGCAGACAGCGGCAATAACCGCATTCAGAAATTCGATCTCAACGGCAATGTCATGCAGGCCTGGGGTAAGTTCGGATTCGCCTGGCGCGGAGCCGATCTGGGCAAGTTCGACGTGCCCTGGGGTCTGGCGACGGACGCAGAAGGGAACCTCTACATCTCCGACACGAGCAATGCGCGCATTCAGAAGTTCACCTCCGATGGGCAGGCGCTGCTCAAGTGGGGCCGAGACGGGAGCTTCGACGGCGCCTTCTTTTTCCCTCGCGGCGTCGCCGTCGATTTTGTCGGGAATATCTTCGTCGCCGATGAAAGCAATAATCGCATTCAGAAGTTCGATGCCCGTGGAAGTTTCCTGGCCAAGTGGGGTCGTGAAGGGGCCGGTCCCGGCCAATTCAAATCTCCCTGGGGGATCGCCTGCGATGCGCTCGGTAATATTTACGTTGTGGATACCGGCAACCATCGCATTCAAAAGTTCGACGGCAACGGCACGTTTCTCTGTGCCTGGGGAAACCGTGGAAAGTCCGAAGGACAGCTCAATTATCCTTATGGGATTGCGGTCGACAAAGAAGGTGCGGTTTATGTGGTCGACAGCGGCAACGGCCGCATTCTGAAGTATGTGCCGACGGACGAGGAACTCAATCGCGGGAAGGATGAGGCGTCAACCAATCAGGCGCCGAGCGAGACTCCGGCGCCCCGCAGCGTGGCGGTCAAGGCCGGGGATACGGAAGCCTTCTTGAGTTGGATGGAAGTTCCCGGCGCCCAGTCCTACAACCTGTATTTCAATACCCTTCCAAAGCTCACGACCCAGACGGCGACAAAAATCGAAGGGGTGACGAATCCCTATACGCACATCGGTCTCTCAAACGATACCCCCTACCACTATGCCGTGACCGCGGTATTCGAGACCGGCGTCGAAAGCGAGTTGTCGAATGAAGTGACGGTGACGCCGGTGCTTATCGATATCACGGCGCCACAAAATCCCTATGCCGTGATCAATCACGGCGCGTTTATGACGAACACCCCGGAAGTCATCGTCACGATTTCTGCGAACGATGTGGATACTGGAGTGGCCGCCTACTTTGTCTCCGAGGCGCCGATGACTCCCACGGCGGGGACGCCGGGATGGGTGGAGGTGACGCCGGCCACGAAGTTCGGTGCGACGATCCCGTTTATTTTGTCGCCGGGAGACGGGCAGAAGTCGATCTACGTCTGGTTCAAGGATGTGGGTGGGAACGTGTCCACCCCTGCGGGCACCACGATTCTGGTGAACACGTCGGGGTATCTCTGTGTGGCCGAATGGGGCCGCACAGGCCGTGGCGCATCGTTGCTGCATGGCGGCGAGTTCATGGCCCCGATGTATGGCCTCTGCGTCGATCAGCAGGGATCGCTGTTCGTGGTCGATAACGGCAACAATCGGGTTCAGAAATTCGACAATACCGGCAACTTCATCATCCTGTGGGGGAACTTCGGTTCAGCCAATGCGAACTTCCATAACCCTACGGGGATTGCCTGCGACGGCAAGGGCGATGTCTGGGTGGTCGATACGAACAATCACCGGGTGCAGAAATTCGACGGGAAGCTCGGCGGCTATCTCATGAAGTTCGGGTCGCGTGGAAACGGCGAAGGGCAGTTCAACTCACCGTGGGGCATTGCGATCGATCGGGTGCGCGGGTATGTCTATGTCGTCGATAGCGCAAACTTCCGCGTGCAGAAGTTCGATATGAACGGGGAGTTCATCATGTCCTGGGGCAGCTTCGGAAACGGAGACGGCCAATTCTACTTCCCGCGCGGCGTGGCTGTAGATCAGACGGACGGGTTTGTGTACATCGTCGATATGGGTAATCACCGGATTCAGAAGTTCGATACCAGCACCAACGTGCTCCCGCAGTTGCTGGCCAAGTGGGGGGGGAGTGCCGAGCCGGGCCATGCCAGCAGCCCCATCGCGCAGGAGGCAGGTCAGTTACGGTCTCCCTGGGGCATTACGGTCGATGGAGCCGGCGAGGTGTATGTCACGGACACCGGCAATCACCGCGTCGAGAAGTTCGATAAAGAAGGCAATTTCATCACTCAGTGGGGTGGATTTGGGAACGGAAAAGGGCAATTCAATTTCCCTTACGGTATCACGGTGGATGTCAGAGGCAGCGTGTTCGTCGTCGATAGCGGGAACACCAGGGTCGAACAGTTCATGCCGGCGGACGAGGGGAGCGAGCGTCTTCAAGAAGATGCCGAAGCGGTGGCAGAGATCGAGAACCCGCAAGGCACAGGCCCATCGCATAGGGCGTAAGAGCGGTCACAAGAATATAGCAGCATGCTCAAAAAGGCTGTCCAGCAAGGCCGCAGCGAGTGAAGGGCCGAAGCGTACCCTCTGGGGTACGTTGAGGGTCTGAACGATGCGAGAACGAAGCCGGCAGACTTTTTCAGCATCCTGCTCGTGAGGGGAAGATATGCTCAATAAAGAACCACGCCTAGGACTCACCTACGACGACGTCGTGTTGGTCCCGGCCAAGTCTCAGATCTTGCCGAGCGACGTCGACATGCGGACGAGACTGACTCGCCACATCAAGATCAACATTCCCATCATCAGCTCGGCCATGGATACCGTCACCGAGTCGCGTTTGGCCGTCGCCATTGCTCGCGAGGGCGGCATCGGAATTATCCATCGAGTGTTGTCGCCGGAGGATCAAGCGACAGAAGTCGACCGGGTGAAGAAATCGGAAAGCGGCATGATTCTCGACCCGATCACGATCTCGCCCGATCAGACGATTCGCGATGCCCACGCGCTGATGACGAAGTTTCGGATCTCCGGGATTCCCGTCACGAAGGATAAAAAATTGGTCGGTATTCTCACGAATCGCGATTTGCGGTTCGAAACGAGAATGGATTTGAAGGTCTCGCAGATCATGAAGCGGGACAAGCTGATCACGGCGCCTGAAGGGACCAGCTTGGAAAAGGCTCGCGAAGTGTTGCACGAGCATCGGATCGAGAAGCTGCCGGTCGTCAACAAGCATTTTGAGCTCAAGGGACTGATTACCATCAAGGATATCGAAAAACGCATCATGTACCCCAACGCCTGCAAGGACGGACATGGTCGGCTGTGCGTGGGGGCGGCAGTCGGAGTGGGGCCGGAGACGGAAGATCGCGTGGCGCGGCTCAAGAAGGCCGGGGTGGACCTGATCGTGGTCGATACGGCTCATGGGCATTCTCAGGCGGTCCTCGACACGGTCAAAATGATCAAGAAACGGTATCCTGGACTCGAACTGATCGCTGGGAATATCGGCACTGCCGAGGCGGCGAAGGATTTAGTGAAGGCCGGTGTGGATGCGGTGAAGGTGGGTGTGGGACCCGGTTCAATTTGCACGACTCGTATTGTATCCGGCGCTGGAATGCCGCAGCTGACGGCGATTGCCGATTGCGCAAAAGTCCTCGCAGGTAGCGGGGTTCCAATCATTGCGGACGGCGGGATCAAGTATTCCGGCGATATCACGAAGGCCTTGGCAGCCGGCGCCTCCTCGGTCATGCTGGGAGGACTCTTGGCAGGCACGGAAGAATCGCCGGGGGAAACCGAGCTGTACCAAGCCAGGACCTATAAGGTGTACCGCGGTATGGGCTCGATCGGCGCGATGGAACGAGGCGGTGGAGATCGGTACGGGCAAGGTGGGCGTCCGGCGCAGAAGCTGGTCCCGGAGGGTATTGAAGGGCGCGTGCCCTATAAAGGGAAACTCTCAGCCGTCATCTACCAATTGATCGGCGGCGTGAAGTCCGGCATGGGCTATTGTGGGTGTAAGACCATTTCAGACTTACAGCAGAAGGCCACATTTATTCGGCAGACGGTCGCCGGTCTCCGCGAAAGTCACGTGCATGATGTGATTATCACGAAGGAAGCGCCGAACTACCGGATGGATTGGGAATAGAGCCAAGAGCGAATGGCGTATGGCTTATGGCCGATAGTCAGAATGCCGGTCGCGTATCTCCTCCGTTGTTTACTCATTTTCCTTCTACTGCTATCAGCCATCAGCTATAAGCTCTTTTCAAAGTATGGAACTTTGGCACAATAGAATTCTGGTCCTCGACTTTGGGTCGCAGTATACCCAACTGATCGCACGCCGCATTCGCGAAGCCCACGTCTACTCGCAAATTCTGCCCTGCACGGTTTCCTTGGCGACCATTCTCGCCTATCGCCCGCAGGGCATCGTGCTGTCGGGTGGTCCTGCAAGCGTCTATGAGAAGAAGGCGCCGACTGTCTCCAGGGAACTCTTCGACCTCGGTATCCCCATTCTCGGTATCTGCTACGGCATGCAGTTGGTGACTCATCTCTCCGGCGGGCAGGTGGCCAAATCCAAGCACCGGGAGTACGGTCGTGCCGATCTGACCATCGACGACGAGAGTGATCTCTTCAAAGGGATCGGCAAAGATGGATCGACCGTCGTCTGGATGTCGCACGGAGACCGTATCGAACGGATGCCGCCGGGATTCCGATCTATTGCGCATACAGCCAATTCGCCGATTGCAGTTATGAAGCGCGACGATCGCACAGGCCGGATCTATTGTCTCCAGTTTCATCCTGAAGTCGCGCATACGCCGGAGGGGACCCAGATTCTTCGGAACTTCGTCTACGATATCTGCGGCTGTCAGCCGACCTGGACGATGCAGTCCTATGTGGAGACGGCGGTACAGCAGATCCGCGAGCAAGTCGGTAAGGAACGGGTGATTTGCGCCTTGAGCGGCGGCGTGGATTCGTCCGTCGCGGCGGCGTTGACGCATCGGGCCATCGGCGATCAGCTGACCTGTATCTTTGTCGACAACGGGTTGCTTCGAAGTGGGGAGAAGGAACAAGTCAAACAGACGTTTGCGCAACAGCTTCATTTAAATGTACGGCTTATCAACGCGTCCGATTCGTTTCTTGCCAAGCTCAAAGGGGTGATCGATCCCGAGCGTAAACGAAAAATTATCGGCAAGCAGTTCATCGAACAGTTCGAGACTGAAGCGAAGAAAAAATCCGGCGGTGTGAAGTTTCTGGTCCAGGGCACACTCTATCCCGACGTGATCGAAAGTATCAGCTTCAAGGGGCCGTCGGCCACGATCAAGACGCATCACAATGTGGGCGGTCTGCCGGCGCGGATGAAGTTGAAATTAATCGAACCGTTGCGGGAACTCTTCAAAGATGAAGTCCGTGTGCTGGGGAAGGAACTGGGTTTACCTGACGAGATTGTCTGGCGACAGCCATTTCCAGGGCCTGGCTTGGCTATTCGGGTGTTGGGAGCGGTCACCAAGGAGCGGCTCACTATTCTGCGGGCAGCCGAGTCCATTCTCGATCAGGAGATTCGCGCTGCCGGTTTGTATCGAGAGATTTGGCAATCGCTGGCTGTGCTGCTACCGATCAAAACCGTGGGCGTCATGGGCGATCAGCGGACATATGAACATGTGATCGCGCTTCGCGCAGTCACGAGTTTGGATGGCATGACCGCCGATTGGGCCAAGATTCCGAATGATGTGCTGGGCAAGATCTCAAATCGGATTATCAATGAAGTGAAGGGCGTGAACCGGGTGGTCTACGACATCAGCTCGAAGCCGCCGGCCACAATTGAATGGGAGTAAAGCCGTGATGAGTGATGAGTGATCAGTGACGAGTCGGATACAAGTCCGATGGTTTGCTCATCACCCATCACCCATCACTGATCACTGGCTATGGAAATTAGATTACAAAAAGTTATTGCAGGAACGGGATTGGCTTCGCGGCGAAAGGCCGAGGAGTGGATTGCCGCAGGGCGTGTGACCGTCAACGGCAAGGTGGTGACGGAGCTCGGCACCAAGGTCGATCCGGATCGTGTCCACATCAAAGTAGACGGCAAGCATATCAGTGCCACTCAGCCGTACGTCTATCTGTTGCTGAATAAGCCGAAGAATGTGATGTCGACGTTGAACGATCCGGGCGGCAGACCGACGGTCAAGGACTTTCTCCGTGGGATCTCGGTGCGGGTGTTTCCCGTCGGTCGATTGGACTTTGACAGCGAAGGGTTGATGCTTCTCACCAATCATGGCGACTTGGCCCAGACCCTGCTCCATCCCCGCTACCATGTGCCGAAGACCTATCTTATCAAGGTGAAGCAGGTGGTGACGGATGACCATATTCGGCAGCTTGAGCAAGGCGTGCAACTGGAAGACGGCATGACCAGTCCGGCGATCGTCAAGAAGGTCAAAAAGGCCAAGCAAAACTCCTGGCTGGAGATCACGATCCGCGAAGGACGGCAACACCAAGTCAAGCGTATGTTGGAGGCGGTCGGTCACCCGGTGTTGAAGCTGACCAGAATTAAGATGGGTCCGCTCTTGTTGGGGGATCTGGCCTCCGGCGAGTTCAGGTACTTGACCGACCGTGAAGCGAACGCCTTGCGCGAACTGGCAGAACAGAAGCTGGTCTCGGCAGTGGAAACAGCGCAGCAAGCGCCACGGGTAAAGAAGCGGGTGAGTCGGGTCGGATGGGCCCGTTCCAAGAAAGCGAAGGTGGTATGAAGGCTCGAACTCATCGGTGCGGGGAGCTCACGACAGCTGCGGTCGGACAGACCGTCGTGTTGAACGGTTGGGTCCAGCGGCGGCGCGACCATGGCATGGTCCTGTTCATGGATGTGCGGGATCGAACCGGGCTGACGCAGGTGGTGTTCAACGCCGAACGTAATGCCGCGCTGCACCAAGCCTCTCATGCGTTGCGGAGCGAGTGTGTCGTGTCGGTGACCGGCCAAGTGATGGCCCGTCCAGACGAGTCGAAAAATCCCAATCTCCCCACGGGCGAAATCGAAATTTTCGTGGATGCCGTCGAGATTCTGAATGAGTCGAAGACGCCGCCCTTCGTGATCGAAGACGAGGCCGAAGTCACGGAGTCGATCAGGCTGAAGTACCGCTACTTGGATCTTCGTCGTCCGAAGATGCAGCGGCTCTTAACGATCCGGCACGACATCATGCAAGCCGTCCGTGGATTTCTGAATGCAGAGCGTTTCCTCGAAGTCGAAACGCCGATTTTGACGAAGAGCACGCCGGAAGGCGCGCGGGACTATTTGGTGCCGAGCCGAGTGAACCCTGGTCAATTCTATGCGTTGCCGCAGTCGCCCCAGCTCTTCAAACAGGTGCTTATGGTCAGTGGGGTCGATCGCTACTATCAGATCGCGCGTTGCTTCCGCGACGAGGATCTGCGCAATGACCGGCAGCCTGAGTTTACACAGATCGATCTCGAGATGTCCTTCGTCGATCGGCTTGATGTCATGAGCTTGATGGAGCAGATGATTGTCACGGTGTTTCGCGACGCGGGCGGTGTGCAGTTGCCGACTCCATTTCCGCAGATGACCTACGCCGAGGCGCTAGGCCGCTATGGATCGGACAAGCCGGACCTGCGCTTCGACATGCCGTTGTACGATGTCACAGCCTTTGCGGCTGCCAGTGAGTTCAAGGTGTTCAAGGAGGCGGCAACCAAAGGCGGGATTGTGAAGGCGTTGATCGTCAAAGGCGGAGCGGCCACACCGCGAAGCAAGATCGATGCGCTCGGTGAGATGGCCAAGACATTCGGTGCGAAGGGACTGGCCTGGTTGAAAATTACCTCGGAGGGCCAACTGGAGTCCGTCATCGCCAAATTCCTGGATGCCAAGGCCTTCGCATCGGCCCTTCCCGAGGCCAAGCCGGGCGATCTCATTCTGTTCGGCGCTGACAAGGCCGCCATTGTCCATGACGTATTGGGCCGCATCAGGCTATTGCTGGGTGAAGAGCTGAAGTTGATCGATCCCACGGCCTGGAAGCCCGTATGGGTCACCGAGTTTCCCTTGCTGGACTATTCGCCGGAAGAGAAGCGCTATATCTTCATGCACAATCCGTTTGCCGCGCCGATGGACGAGGATGTGGCCTTTCTGGATTCGGAGCCGCTCAAAGTACGCGCGAAGGCCTACGACATGGTGTTGAATGGAAGTGAAGTCGGCGGCGGGAGTATCCGGAACCATCGGAGCGATATCCAGTTTCGCATTCTCGACTTGCTTGGCATCAATAAGGAGCAAGCGGCGGCGAAGTTCGGGTTCTTGCTCGACGCACTCGACTATGGCGCACCGCCGCATGGTGGGATTGCCTTTGGGCTCGATCGGCTCATCATGTTATTGGGGAATGCCGACTCGATCCGCGATGTGATCGCGTTCCCCAAAACGCAACGGGCACAATGCCCGCTGACCGAAGCACCCTCTGCCGTCAGTGCCGAGCAACTAAAGGAATTGCGCATTAAGCTCGATCTCGTCGAATAGGGAGGAGCCATCCGCCCCATGGCAGGCAATTCGTTCGGCCACATATTCACCGTCACATCGTTCGGGGAGAGCCACGGGCCTGCGATCGGCTGTGTCGTAGATGGCTGCCCACCAGGGTTGGCCCTTTCGGTCGATGACATCCAGCAAGACCTCGATCGGCGCAAGCCAGGCACCTCCCGCCACGTCACGCAACGGCAGGAATCCGATACCGTCGAAATTCTCTCCGGCGTCTTTGAAGGCAAGACCACCGGCACCCCCATTGCCCTGCTCATTCGAAACGAAGATGCTCGCAGTAAGGACTATGGCAACCTGATCGATACCTTTCGGCCCGGTCATGCGGACTATACCTATTGGCAGAAGTACGGCATTCGCGACCACCGCGGCGGCGGGCGCGCCTCTGCGCGTGAAACCGCCGTCCGTGTGGCGGCCGCGGCGATTGCGAAGAAATGGCTTTACGGAAAATACGGCGTCGTGATTCGCGGGTATCTCAGCCAACTCGGCCCGCATGACGTGCCGTTCAAGAGTTGGGACGGCGTGGGTGCCAATCCGTTTTTCGTGGCTGATCCTGCCGCAGTGGCGAAGCTGGAATCGTTTATGGACGAGCTGCGGAAGGCCGGCGACTCAGTCGGTGCCAGGATCACGACGGTCGCTGAGCAGGTGCCCGTCGGTTGGGGCGCGCCGGTCTATGCCAAGCTCGATGCCGATTTGGCCGGGGCCATGATGAGCATCAACGCGGTAAAAGCTGTCGAGATCGGATCGGGTTTCAGTTCTGTGACGCAGCGCGGATCTGAACATGGAGATGAACTGACTCCGGAAGGGTTTGTGACGAATCATGCAGGCGGAATCCTTGGCGGTATTTCAACAGGTCAGGATATCGTCGTCACGATCGGGATCAAGCCAACATCGAGTATTCGCGTGCCTCGCCGCTCCATCGATAAGCAGGGCAATCCGGTGACTGTGCAAACCAACGGTCGCCATGATCCCTGTGTCGGCATCAGGGCGACACCGATTGCCGAAGCCATGATGGCGCTCGTGCTCATGGACCATGCCCTCCTCCATCGTGCACAGAATGCCGATGTGAAGACGGCGACACCAAAGATTGGTGGTTCTTCGAAGAAGAGTGTCTCCTCTACGAACAAGGCATCCGCCGCGAAGATCAATCCGGATCCTGCCGTAGCGTAATCTCGGTGCGCATATATATTTCTGTCCCTAGGATAACAGGGCCTACATCAAGGCGTCGTTACGCTTCATGAGGAGAGCAGACGAATGATGGAAATCTATACCGATGGGGCCTGTAGCGGGAACCCTGGGCCTGGAGGCTGGGGCGTCTTGCTGCGTATCGGCACTGCTGAGACAGAATTGTGCGGCGGGGAGCCGGCGACGACGAACAACCGCATGGAGCTGCTCGCGGTAATTCAGGCGCTGCAGTCGCTCACGCTGCCGGTGGAGGCGCATGTCTACACCGATTCGCAGTATGTTCAAAAAGGCATCAGCGAATGGATCCATAGTTGGAAGAGGCGTGGCTGGAAAACTGCCGGCAAACAGCCGGTGAAGAATGAGGATTTGTGGCGCCGCCTCGATGCCCTGGCTGCCGGTCACAGGCTTGAATGGCGATGGGTCAAGGGGCATGCCGGTCATCCGGACAATGAACGAGTGGACGCACTGGCTCGTGCCGGCCTTGAACAGTCTCGTCGCGCGGGCAAAACAGTCGGTGGGGTCGTCGCGCCGGCGGTCTATCCCGCTCGTTCACATCCAATCCTCGACATCAAGAACGCGACGGTCTATCGGGGGGACACCTGCGTATTCGACGACCTGTCCTTCACGCTTGACGCTGGGGCGCACACCGCAATCCTTGGTCCCAACGGTGCAGGTAAGTCGACGATCCTCAAACTGTTGTCAGGTGAAGTGCATCCTCTTCCCAAGGAGGAGACGTCGATTCATGTATTCGGCGAAGAACAATGGAACGTCTGGGACGTGCGCAAACGATTGGGCATGGTGTCCCATGATCTTCAACACCAGTACATGGACAATGTCACCGGACTGAATGTTGTGCTGTCAGGCTACTATGCGAGTATTGGGACATACGGCCACCAAGAGTTTACCGATGCTCAAATTGTTCGCGCGTATACCGTCATGGAGGAACTCGGTATCGGGTTCTTGACCGAAAGGAAGTTCTCCGAGATGTCGACCGGCGAGCAGCGGCGCTGCCTGCTGGGCCGTGCGCTGGTACCTGACCCGACTGCGTTGGTGTTGGATGAGCCGACGAGCGGACTCGACCTCACGGCGACATTTCATTATCTGCACCTGGTGCGGGCGCATATGAAGAAGGGGAAAACCTTATTGTTGGTGACGCACCACATCCACGAGATTCCTCCGGAGGTAGAACGTGTCGTGCTTTTGAAGCAAGGAGCGATTACGCAGGATGGGGAGAAACGCGCTGTCCTCACAGAAGCCAACCTCAGTGCATTA
>JAWXBV010000230.1:0-15877 GCA_034440335.1 Nitrospirota bacterium
GCAAGGCCGCAGCGAGCGAAGAGGCGAGGCGTACGCTTCGGTACGTTGAGCCTCTGAGTGATGCGAGAACGCCGCTGGCGGACTTTTTCAGCATCCTGCGAGGACGATGTGCCAGGCTCGACGTCCGGCGTACTCCCGTTCGTCCTGCCTGCGTTGCAGCCTATTCTACCCCCTTCGAAGGGTTTCCTACCCACAGTGGGGAATTTACGCTACAGGGCGTTAATGCGAGACTCCCGTACAAGCAAAAGGGGCTCGCACATGATGATTTTCGAATGGATGTCTGGGGCACTAGGTAAAATATGGGAATGGTGCCAGCCGATTGGGCCTGAGTGTGTGCCGGTGTATCAGGAGCGGCGGATCGATGTGCGGAGGAAGAAGGCGTTCTACGTCGCGTTGATCGCCTGTGCCATGATCGGCTCCAGCCTTCCACCGACAGCGTGGACTGCCGACCTGCCGTCTTTCACGCCGGTGAAACCAGGGAAGGTCGTGGCGGCTGGTGTCGGGTATGAGAATGCTGACACATCGACGATTACCGTAAAAACATACGATGCCACGAACGGTGCGATCCTTTCCGAAGAAACGTATGACTTGAACGTGAGAGAGGACGCAGCGTCAGCGGACAGTCAACCGCGTGAGCGGATTTTTGCAGGCGGAGTCGGCCCAGGGGCTGACGGACTGACAGCGTTCACCCTCAGGGTCTATGACGCGGCCACTGGCCGGTTTCTCTGGGAAGGTCTCCTGAATCTCAATGTCAGCAATCAAGAATCCGGTTCCACCCACCGAGTGGTGGCTCATCTTACGCCACAGGCGAGGGTGACTCAGGTCCGTAGCCGGAACGCATTCGATGGCCAACCCCAGTTTTTCCTCCGTGCTCTGGATCCGGTAACCGGAGAGCTGGTGTGGGCCGATCAGTTCTCAGCCGGTGATGCCGGCAGGCTTGCGCGTGCAGAAATGATCGGCAGGGCCGTTGGTGGTCACACCGAGGGATGGGCGGTTCCATCTCAACAAATCGAATTTTGTATTCGGATGTTCGATGATCGAGGCCGGCAGATCTTGTGGGAAGACACGATTGAGCCGACCGTGGATGAGATAGACGTGGTATCCGGGAACGATGCTGCAGCCGAGAATCTGCGGGCTTGGGATGGCGCGGAATCTATGGAGATGAAACGGGAAGCGATCTAATCAGACTGTTCAGCGATCCGTGAGACGTGAAACGTGTGACGTCTCACGTTTTTCGAGAGCGACTTTTTTCGTATTCTGTTAGCTTTTCTTTCCGTGTTCCTGCAACTGATCCACCCACCTGGACTGGAACTGCTCATACGACAGCGAGAGTTCCGATTGCATGGCGGTAGAGAGCGCCTGCCTCGCTTTGAGGCGTGCGAGCAGCTCTTGCACTCGAGCCATGCCAAAGCGGTCGATTAGATAGTGCACGGCCGAGTTCGCCTCCAGATAGGCAACGGTCGCGGCATCGCGAGACAATCCTCCCCAGGGCCCCTCTAAGGCAGGCAAAGGGATCAGGGTAAATTCCTGCTTCATCAAGTGATCGAGGTCTGACCAGCGATCCCCTGACAATTCCATAGCTAAGCCTTCATTGAGCCAGGTCGGAATGGCGCTTCCGGCAGGGCCGAATTGGTCATGCAGGAGGGCGTGCACGTACTCATGCCGCAGTACGCGTGTAAGCCAGACAGGGTCTGCCAAGGCATCGTGTGCAGGAACCTGGATGCGCCCGAGCATGGGATCGAAGAGCCCATCGGCCCACTCTGGACTACCAGTCGCACTTTGGAACGTGGACGTGGCGTGCAAGACGACGACGATGGTCTTCGATGGAAAATGCCCGAATTTTTGGCCGATCTCTCGATAGGCCTCTTCAAGAATCTCCAACAGGGCGATCCAGGTTGCCTGATCGGCTTCCCCGTCGAATTTCACCGTAAAGTGGGTGCTGCCTCGGCTCGTAAGCCCCGCGTCGCTCTTCTCGGTTCCGCGGATTTTGGCTGTGACGGTTTGCAAGTAGGATTGCACGGCCGGGTCTTTGCCTGCGCGGGCGGTGGCGTGATCGAGATGGTGAGCCGCTTTGTCGAGTTGATCCCGTTCCTGAAAGAGATTGGCCAGCGCCAGATGGGGGAAGGGCTCGTTCGGAGCCAGGGCGACCAGCTGTTCCAAAAAGTCTTGCGTCATGGCCGGATCGCGCAGTTCCCAGTAGGCATGGGCGAGGTTCAGTTGGACGACGGGATTCTTGGCATCGAGTGACGCGGCCCTTTTGAAGGCGTTGATCGAGGCAGCAGTCCCACCTTGCGTTTCCTGTTGAATGCCGAGATTGTTCCAGAGGACAGATACATAGGGTCGGGTGGTGGGGTCGTTTTCGATGACTGGGGGTAGATCGGCCAGGTGAGTTTCTGCGATCTTGACGTTTCCTTTTTCGATCTCGTCGCGAATCGTCTCCAATAAGACATGATGCGTCGTCTTTGGGACCACGCTGTGATCGATCAGACGAGTCTGTTTAGGCGCTGACTCCACTGGGCTATCATGACGCGGTTCTGGTGGCGTAGCTCGTGAATCTTCCACGACGGCATTGGGTTGAATTGGTGGTGTCGGTAGATAGGTCGGTTTGAACCAGGCTTGATAGACCACGAACAGCCCGATGAGGCAGGCGATAGGAAATAAAATGTGAAAAATGTTTCGACGGTACATATGAGCCCTATCTGAATGAAGCTCAATGTATCACCCTAGGCAAGCGCCACAAAGGATTGTCAGGAAATCGACAGGCCCAGCCGCGAGTGTGGTAGGCGGCCTCAGCCGTAACCGTCCAATTGCACCGACTGACTTTTTCCGCACCCTGCTCGTTGAGGAGAGGGAGTGGCTGTGATACGATCCCCCACTGTGATACGGCGCTCTTCCGAGCCCAACCCCCCCGAACAGCTTCAGCAATGGCTGGAGCGTGTCGCGCGTCCGATCGAATTCGCGACACGCGATGCCTTTGCACATCTGGCTACCGTCAAGAATCTGAATCGCTTTATCTCCTCACAGGTGATGCAAGCCTTGTCCGATGGCGTCTATCCACGAACAATTGAAGCATCGCTGCTCCAGCTGCGTGCGCTGTTTCTCGAGGAGCATCAACGACTTCCAGCAGAGGATCAACAGCGTCGGTTGCAGGAAGCCATGGTGATTCTTGGAGTCTTGCGCAAGGCCCTGCTCGATCCTGCCAGGGAATGGCAGACGCCGGAGCCCCTCGCGGTGCGTGAGCGGGCCGTGGATGACACTCCGTTGCGAGCATGGTGGGAACAACCCATCCGTTTTGCGAAAGGCGTGGGCCCGAAACGCACAGCGTTACTCCAACGGTTCGGGATCGAGACGGTTGAGGATGCCCTATGGGCCGTGCCTTGGCGCTATGAGGATCGCTCGGTCATGACTCCGATCGGGCAACTCGTGCCGGGTGCGCAGGCCTCGGTCTGCGGCACCATTGTCCGAAGCGAAGCGAAGCGTGCCCGCAGTCGCCGCCTTTCCATCCTCGACATTGTGGTGGAGGATTCAACCGGACGCCTCCAAGCCGTGTTTTTTAACCAGCCGTTTCTCGAATCGCTCTTCACCGTCGGGACGCGCGTGATGCTGACCGGGCGAATGGTGGCCGGCGCGCAGGGGTGGGTCGCGATGAGGATGGACGTTGCACAATACGAAGTCGTGGGCGAGGAAACCGAAGCGCCCCTGCATGTGGGGCGGATTGTTCCGGTCTACCACGAAACCAAAGGGTGGACCTCCCGGCAGATGCGCGTGCTCATAAAAGGCCTTCTGGATAGCCATATCGACGAGGCGCAGGAGGTGTTGCCGGTTTCGCTTCGTGCCCGCTATCGACTGCTGCCTATTCAACAAGCGATTCACGATGTGCATTTTCCCCAACCTGGTACGGATGGAGAACGGCTGGATCGAGGTCTGACACCGGCGCATCGGCGCTTGGCGTTCGAAGAACTGTTCGTGCTTCAACTCGCCTTGGCCTCGCGGCAACAAGTCATGAAGGAAGAGATCAAGCAGGTGTCGTTCAATCCGAAGACGCCGCTCCTCAGGAAGCTGGAGCGGGCGTTGCCCTTTCAGTTGACCGAAGCGCAAGAGCGGGTGATTCGGGAGATTCTCTCGGACATGACATCGCGCAAACCGATGAACCGCTTGGTGCAGGGCGATGTCGGGTCCGGCAAAACCATTGTGGCGGTGCAGGCAATGGTGCTGGCCTGCGGATCGGGTTACCAAGCGGCATTGATGGCGCCGACGGAAATTCTCGCTGAGCAACACTATCGGACGATGAAAGATCTGCTGGAACCGCTTGGGCTTTCCGTGGTGCTGGTGAGTGGTGGTGGGCGGGCGGCAGCGCGTAAAACCATTCGCGGGCAGGTGGCTTCCGGGGTCGCACAGGTCGTCATCGGCACCCATGCGATTATCCAGCAAGGCGTCACCTTCGCGAAACTTGGACTAGTCGTGGTGGATGAGCAACATCGATTCGGCGTCCTCCAACGAAAAACACTCATCGAAAAGGGATATAAGCCCGATGTGCTGGTGCTGACCGCGACGCCGATTCCACGCACGCTGGCCATGACCCTGTATGGAGATCTCGATGTGTCGGTGATCGACCAGATGCCGCCGGGCCGAAAGCCGGTGCGGACATTTCTCTTGAGCGACAATCAGCGGGGAAGGGCCTATCAAATTCTGCGCGATGAACTGCGGAATGGCCGGCAAGCCTACGTGGTCTATCCACTGGTCGAAGAATCGGAGAAGACCGATCTGCAGGCGGCCATGCAAGGCGCTGAGCAATTGCAGGCGAACGAGTTGGCTGAGTTTCGCGTCGGGCTTGTGCATGGCCGGATGAAGTCGGAAGAGAAAGAGCAGGTCATGGCATCGTATAAGAAGGGTGAGATACAGGTTCTGGTTTCGACGACGGTGGTGGAGGTCGGGGTCGATGTGCCCAATGCCACGGTGATGATGATCGAGCATGCCGAGCGGTTCGGGCTGGCGCAGTTGCACCAACTGCGCGGGCGTGTCGGGCGAAGCGGCCACCAGTCCTATTGTCTGCTGATGGCCTCGGGTGGGGTGTTGTTTCGATCGGCGAAACCCAAGGCGTCCGGCGAACCGCCATCCGCAGCGCGGGAGCGGCTCGACGCGCTCGTGCGATCGACCGACGGGTTTGTGATCGCTGAAGAAGATCTCCGCATTCGTGGGCCCGGCGAGTTTTTTGGATTCCGGCAGTGGGGCATGCCTGAGTTTCGTGTTGCGAACCTCGTGCGGGATGCCGATATACTCCAACAGGCGCGGCAGGAGGCCTTCGCCCTGTTGAAGCAGGATTCACAGTTGAAGGCGCCGATGCACCGCGCCTTGCGAGAAGCCATGTTGCGGCGGTGGGAGTCGAAGTTGGATCTCGGGTCGGTAAGTTGATGAACGTGATGGGTGACGTGTGATCAGTGGGAGATGACCGACTGATGGATCGCTCGCCAGAACTTCACTCAGCACCGACCACTCGTCACTGATCACGAGGAGCACTATGGGTCTTTTTCAGCGATTCAAACATGATGTGAAGGCAGGGTTGGCGACGTTGCGCCACGGGACGGCGCAGGCGGCAATCCGTGCGTTGGAAGAAACGGAGCTGCTAAGGATCAGGCTCGATATCCGAAAGTTCGACCAGCAATTGGAGGAGCTCTATCGGGATGTCGGTGAACGAGCGGTTCACCTTCGCGAGGTAGGCGAGCCGATTGAACGGGTTTTGTACGACACTGAAATTACTCGACTCGTCAAAGAGATCCAAGACCTTAAAGCCTCACGTGAAAAGCTGGAGTCGGAGATCGCGGAAATTCGGAGCGAGCGATGAGCGACCCGTCACGCACGATGCGTCTCGCCGGTGTGGATATCGGTACGCTCACATGCCGGTTGCTGATTGCCGATCTGTTGCCTGTCGGGCGGCTGATTGAATTACGATCTGATCGGCGAATCCTTCGGCTGGGCGAGGGCGTCGATCGGACCAAGCGGCTCACGGTTGCGGCGATGGATCGGGTGGTGCAGTGCCTCAAGGAATGGCGGGCCTATATCGATGTCGCTTCTGTCGATGCTGTGGCGGTTGTCGCCACGAGCGCGGTACGTGATGCTGAGAACCGTGACGAGTTTCTCGATCGCGTAAGTCGAGAAGCAGGCTTTGAGGTCGAACTGATCTCAGGAGAAGAAGAAGCAAGACGGACAATGTTGGGTGTTCGCTCCGGCTTGCCCATAGGCGTGACCGACGTACTTGCCCTCGACATCGGCGGCGGCAGCACCGAGTTCATCCTGGATCAGCCAGGCCAGAAACCTAATGTGCGTTCGATCGATATCGGCGTCGTCCGGTTGTGCGAACGGCTCCTGCATCACGACCCTCCGACCGACGACGAAGTGAAGCAGGCGCGCGAGTGGGTGGCGAGAGAAACCAAAGCAGCCGTTGCTGGTATGGGCAACTATCAGACAGCCACCTTCGTCGGCACAGCAGGAACCGTCACCAGCCTAGCCGCCATGGCCCAGAAACTTCCCGCCTACGAGCCAGCCAGAGTCCATAACTACAAGTTACAGCTGAGCACGATTCAAGAACTTGAACAGACGTTATTGAGCCGCAAGAAAGCTGACAGAGCCGGCTTGCCAGGCCTAGAAAAAGGCCGCGAAGAAGTCATAGCCGCCGGCGCGCTCATCATCCGAACAATCATGGAGACGCTGGGGATGTCGAGCGTGTTGGTCAGCGATCTGGGGTTGCGAGAAGGGGTGCTGATTGATTTAGCGGCGCGGACACGATAAGGGCAAATGATCTGACCTGAATAAACGGTAGAAATGCATGATAGCAAGATCAAATCTTTCGTGTAATTGAGTATCCGAGGGTTCGGGCAAGCATGGAGTATCTCTACAAGTACGGACGCCTTAACGACTACTCAGAGTCATTATTTTCTAAGTCGCAGGTCTGGTTTTCGGCACCTTCGGAGCTGAACGACCCCTTCGAGTGCCGTCCATGGTACACCTTTGAAGGAAACCCGGAACAGATTGTTGCATCAGCGCGTAAAATGCTTCAAACGGAGAGCCCTGATCTCACGTCCAATATGACTACTGCTCAGGCGGTTGCCCTATTCCTCGAAGGCCGACATCGTGATCCTGAGGCACAAAAGCGTGCAAGAGAGGTGGCGGCTCATTGGTTGGCCAAGGTTGGTCTGTATTGCCTATCGAGAGTTCGTGACAACATCCTCATGTGGTCCCACTACGCAGATCAGCATCGCGGATACTGCCTCGAGTTCGAAGCCACGGATCACCCGTATATGTTTGGTGAGGCACACCCTGTTTCTTATTCCGATGACTACCCAGCTGTCCAGTTTCACTCTGCCCAGAGCAGCGAGCAGGTCCAACTTATCTTCTTGTCGAAACATTCCGGTTGGGCTTATGAGCAGGAGTGGCGGATTATCGACACCAAAAATGGATCTGGACTCCACTCGTATCCTCCGGAACTGCTCAGCGGAGTGATCTTTGGCCTACGAATGCCAGATTCAGACAAGACCCGTATCCGCGAGTGGGTGAAGCAGCGCGGGCATTCCGTGAAATTCTATGAGTGCAGACAGGATGATCGTAGATTTCAAGTCAATATCAAGCAGATTGAGTGATGCCTGGGTCAAGCCAAAAGCTCGCCCGTATTGGCAAAGCAAAGGTAATTAAAAGTGGGGGCAAATGTATGGGATCAGAACTCCAAAGTGACGGTTGCAATATTCTCCATGAGTGGTTGAAGACAGGATCCCAGGATATCAATGTTGCGGTCTGGAGCTGGAGCTATAAGGTGTCAGTTTCAAAAACGCCCTGGGTTGTTTTCGATTGGGAAGGTACGGCCATAACCACAGCAAAACAGAAGGTTTCGGTTATTGGTGAATTTATCATCATGAACGATTTCCTACTAGAAGATTGGAGTGGCCACCCATTTGAAGATGGGGAGGTCCGTTTGATTGAACGGTCGAGTTTAGGAGCCGATGCATTTATCTCTATGGACCTGCGCATAAACGGGGAATGTTCAAACGAGATTTGGAAAGCATTCGTTATGGGGTTATGCGTTCCTGGTAAGGGAGGAGTCACAATTAATGTCAAATTGAAGAGCCCCACGCCCGATGATTGGGAGAAAATCCAAGACGTGGAGCGGTACAAGAAACGGGATTGTATAGCGGCTATTCGAGGGTTTTCGGTGCATTCTGGGGGGAGCTTAGAGGAAGCAAACTAGGGCATGTTAACACTAATGACCATGGGTATGAGATACTGCGTCTATGGAAATCACCGACGCCCAGTATCGCCACATTGCGCCGTATTTGCCGACACCACGCGGCAATGTAACGCTCGACAATCTGCATGTCCTGAACGCTATCTTGTACGTCGCCGAGCAGGGGTGCAAATGGCGCGGTCTCCCCAAGCGATTCGGCAACTGGCACACCATCTATACCCGCATGAATCGGTGGTCGAAGAGCGGGGTGCTGGATCGCGTCTTTGCCCAGTTACAGCACGCACAGATCATCCGTGTGAAAATCGAAGCCGTCGCCTTGGACAGTACCATCGTCAAGGTCCATCCGGACGGGACGGGGGCATTAAAAAAAACGGCCCGCAAGCCATTGGTCAGTCCCGCGGCGGATGGACGACCAAGATTCATCTGGTTGCCGCAGATGCTCGAACGGCCATAACGTTTGCGCTGTCCCCCGGCCAAGCCCACGATGCCCCCGAGGGGCGCATGCTGCTGCAACGCGTCGGTCGCATCCCGCGTCCGATCCATCTGTTGATGGATCGAGCCTATGAAGGCGATGAGACGCGGCAACTGGCCGTGGAGTTAGGGTATGTCCCGGTCGTACCACCCAAGCACAATCGACGCACACCCTGGGAATACGATCGAGCCCTGTATAAACGACGCAATGAGATCGAACGGCTGTTCCGTCGGCTCAAGGGATTTCGGCGCATCTTCACACGGTTTGAAAAACTCGATGTCATGTTTGTCGCATTCATCAATTTCGCGCTGATCGTGGATGGCTTGCGTTAGTGTTAATAGACCCTAGCTGGAGAATAACGAGAAGGCCCAGTAATCACTCTCAGCGCAGTACTTCAGCACTGAGGTTGGGATGAGTCTCTGCGGGGGATGCTTTAAGTTGGCGCGTGGGAAAGAGATGGGGGCGTTGCTTGACTTTGCACAGCCCAAGCCGGTGGGGTTGTTGCCGTCGAAACAAAGTCGATCCGAGCGCGTACGGCGGTCTTATCCTGGGAAGTCTCATTGACACGTGTTCAGAAGTGGAGGACAATTCGTGAAAATCTGGCATGATATGAATGGATAAGATGGCTGCTGGAATAGGCTGCCACTGCATGACGTACCCTACATAGCTCATTTAATAGATAGTCCTGACCTATGAACTGCCAATGATTACGGCTCTGACAATCGACGAGATTCTGCAACTGCTGTCGCAGATTCCTGAGCAGGCCGCATTCGACTGGAAGAAAGATTTTGTCTCTCCCAATGATGATGATAAGAGAGGGGAGTTGATTAAAGATATCTGTGCAATTGCCAACGCATCTCCACTGTCTTATGGGTACATAGTTTATGGCGTCGACCCACGACGCCCAGATCCACTGATTGGTGTATCCAGCAACTATGACGATTCGCGGCTGCAGCAGCTTTTGAGGGGAAAGATCGAACCGGCACCGTCATTCCTCTATTACGAGGTTTCAGCTGGAACAAAAACAGTAGCAGTTATTCAAGTCGCACCGAATAAGAAGCGGCCGTTCATCATCAACGCTGACATCGGACGAGTCCGCAGAGGTCAGATCGTCATACGCCGTGGATCTTCAACTGGCGGCATTGCGATCAAAGATTTGTTCGAATTCTTTTACGGAAACACCAGCGGATATTTCGACGATGTAGTAAGTCAACTGGGTTTGGATGTTCAAAGACAACGGGCGCAGAGCGAGTACTTGGCCGAGCTCCGCAGAGGTGCGGAGCGAGATGAAGATGCTATGTGGCGGGCGGCAGGACTCCCAGGAAAACCGCGGCAGTAAAGACGCGCCCGCAGATTCCGTATCCGGCCTCCGATAGTTTCCGAAGAATCAAAAAGAAATAAGCAGGGACATTCTACTTTTCTAAACTGAACAATCCCACTTGGTGCATTGACCGAGCGGTTAGTTCGATCATTCTTCCTTATTCACTCCTCAGCAGTGTGACCAGCCTCCCCTTTACTGCACGCGCCAACGAGGGCACCTGGCCGTTCCCTTCTCATCTTTCCTAGGCCGCGCGTTGCGTGAGCACAAAGGGGAGCTGGTTGCACTGCTCTCTCCTTTGTTCTCGGAGAATCTGGCTTTCGAGGCGTCACCGGCGTAGTTACTATGGTAAGACATGAATCCAGGTTGCTCCGGATCGGGGAGTCTTGTACACTTTGCTCAGATTGCTGTTGCGAGGGTGCCAGACAATGCGACGACCAGGCGACAATGTTGAAGAGGCGCGGATCGTAGATAACTTGCGCCGCACCATCGAACTCACCGAACTCGGCCTAGCTTTACGCCGGTCAGTGGTGCAGCAAGGTAACCTCGATGGCGATGCCATGGCACAGGTCATGCGCGAGATCAGTCGCGCGAAAGAGCAGGCATGGCAGCAGAGTCCTTCCTAGTTCAGGCGTTTTCTACACTTATCACTGAGTTCAATCGACGTGGTCTTCACTATGCGCTAGCCGGGGGCTGGGCCTAGGAGCCTGTTCGGCATTGACGTTCGTTACGAGGTGAAGAAGGCGCGGGCAGATGCACGACCGCAGGCTCCGAAAAACCGGAGGCGTATTCGATGGATACGTTGAGGGTTTTTCGGGGCCGAGAACAAAGCAGATGCCTGTGCATTGTTCACCGCAGTAGAAGGGCAATGTCGGACAGGCTCCTCTGGCGCGCTTGTTGAGCCACGGGCCACAACTGATATCGATCTGCTTTTGCTCATCGAACAGCCTACTCGTGAAGGCATTCAAGCCCTGCTTTCATCCCAATTCGATTCGACCGTGATCCATCCTGCTCCTATGGTGTTTCAGGGGATTTCAATTTGGCGCTGTGTGGGTATTCGCGGTGGGCAAGATGTGGTCGTCGATCTCCCGATAAGGAAATGGGGTCTGGCATGACTATTGATTCATTGTTGTCGGAATGTCGCTTCAACCTGCGCGCGTCCAACGAGGTCCGCGCCACTTCTTTCGGGGAGTGGCCAAGGTTGCCCTCGACTGTGCGCATGGGATGAGCACCGTTTCCTCGTGCGCGTTCTGCGAGCAAAGAGGGCACCGGCCGCTCCCTCTTCACCCTTCTGAGACCGCGCGTTGCGTGAGCAGGAAGGGCAGTCTGGTTGCCCTGCTTTCCCCGTGCTTTGAGGCGCGACCGGGCTATTCACTGTTGTAAAACACGAGCCCAGGTAGCTCCGGATCGGTGAGTCTTGTACACTTTGCTCGGAATCCTGTTGCGAAGGTGTTAGACAATGCGACGATCAGACGACATTGCTGAAGACGCCCGGATCGCCGATAACTTGCGCCGCACCATCGAACTCACCGAGCTCGGCTTGGCCTTGCGCCGCTCGGTGGTGCAGCAAGGTACTCTCGTCGGCGATGCCATGGCGCAAGTCATGCGCGAGATCCGGCGCGCGAAAGAGCAAGCATGGCAGCAGAGTCCTTCCTAGTTCAGGCGCTTTCCGCCCTCATCGCTGAATTCAATCGACGTGGTCTTCACTATGCGCTAGCCGGGGGCTGGGCCTAGGAGCCTGTCCGGCATTGACGTTCGTTACGAGGTGAAGAAGGCGCGGGCAGATGCACGACCGCAGGCTCCGAAAAACCGGAGGCGTATTCGGTGGATACGTTGAGGGTATTTCGGGGCCGAGAACAAAGCAGATGCCTGTGCATTGTTCGCCGCAGTAGAAGGGCAATGTCGGACAGGCTCCTCTAGCGCGCTCGTTGAGCCACGGGCCACGACGGACATCGATCTGCGCATGCTCATCGAGCAGCCCACCCGTGAAAACATTCAATCCCTGCTCTCATCTCAGTTCGACTCGATCGTGGTTCATCCTGCCCCCATGGTGTTTCAAGGATTTCAATTTGGCGCTGTGTGGGTATTCGCGGCGGCCAAGATGTGGTCGTCGATCTCCTGTTGGCGGACTCGGAATATCTGAAGACAGCACTCTCTCGTCGACGGACGGTTGTTTTCGGCGAACTCAACGTGCCGATTCTGGCGATAGAGGATCTGATTGTCTTGAAGACCCTGGCAGGTCGCCTTCAAGATCAAGCTGATCTCGAAAAGATTCGGGCTCGTCAGGACGAACTCCACGTGGATTGGAGCTATGTCGAGGAATGGAAAACTAAACTCGATCTTCGTGGGTAACGGTTTTTGAAATGTGCGGAGTCATTGGACGATCGCACATCTCGTCTTCTGATCGAACGATTCCTTTTCGTGCTCTCCCCGTTACTCTCTCAGCAGGGTGGTCAGACTGCCTCTCCCTGCGCACATAGTTTCTTTGACGCGAGACCTGCGAGACGGGCCAAGCGGGGAATGCCTGGTTGACTCCATCTACGAGCATTGAGCGACCACAGTCCATCTCAATGATTTCTCCGAGCTCGTTCGTTATTTCTTCAGGGATGGGGGTTGACCGATCTTCCACTGCGCGCGTCCAACGAGGGCTAGGCCGCGCGTTGCGCGAGCACGGAAGATCATCAGTCTCCCCCTTCCTCTGTTTCGGGTGCACAGGGACTGGCCATGCCACCCTGTTCTACTGTTTTTCAAGTAACAAGACTTTGACGTCGAGGAGGCCGAACCAGGCGGGATCTACCACGTCGTGGAGCTAGGCTTGACGTCTAGTAAACAGGTTGTTTACTATTTGGCGTGATCAAGTCTTTCCGCGACACGAATACTGAGCGAGTCTTCAATCGTGAGCTCGTGAAGAAATTTCCGCGAGAGATTCAGCAGCGGGCGTTCATGAGACTCAATGCGATCGACGCGGCCGTTAGGCTGGAGGATCTTCGGCTTCCACCCTCGAACAGGCTTGAGTCGCTGAAGGGTGACCGCAAGGGAGAGCATAGTGTCCGTATCAATGGCCAGTGGAGAATTTGTTTCCTGTGGCGAGACGGGCATGCAGAACGAGTGGAAATCGTAGATTATCATTGAGGAGGATCTATGGCTAAGTCCCGCATCGCCCCAATACATCCGGGTGTCTACCTCAAAGAGATTCTCGATGAGCTGGGGTTGTCACAGTATCGCGTAGCACAGGAACTTGGTGTCCCTGCGATGCGGATCAGCCATGTGGTGCGCGGGCAACGTCCCATGACCGCTGAGTTGGCGTTACGGCTTGGTCGGTATCTCGACCAGAGTCCGCGCTATTGGCTTCACCTGCAAAGCCGCTACGACATGGATCTGGCCGAGGATCGTGTGGGCAGTCGAGTGATGAGGGAAGTTCGTCGGTCTAAAGCTGTCGCGTAGGGCAGAAACCCATTATTTCGCTACTGGGTTCGTTTCACGTTTCACGTCTTACTTCTGCGAGTACCACCGATAGCCTTGGTTCTCCGAGAAGCTGGCCTTTGGCGCCCAGCCTGGTTTTTCGAGTAACAAGACTTTGAAGTCGAGGAGGCCGAACCAGGCCATGTCTCGGGGACGTGTAGGAAATAGGGGGGAGGAGTTGGTTCTATCGGGTGCGAAGCAACGCGATGAACCCTTCTTGTTCGAAGTGCCGATCTGTCGTCAGGGACTCTGACAGACGGCGCTCACGCATGAGCAGCATGGAGCCGCAGTCGGTCAGACTGTACCCCTTGTCGGGTCTGGCTTTGCGGAATCACCGTGACCTGAGAATTCTTCATGATCGCCTCGACCATTTCAATTGCAGCGGCACGGACGAAAGGTCCTGTATCAGCCAAGGCATTGAGGAATTCGGTGAGGACGGCTTCTGTTGTGAACAGGCGACAGTTCCCCAAGGCTGAAGACACTTCGACGGCTTTAGCGTGGTATTGGTCGAACGAATTGGTGAGGGCGATCCAGTAGACTGTGTCCGCGAAGAGGCGTTTCACGTCTCACGACTGCCATAGAGGTAGTGGTCGTGATGGGCAGCGAGATCCGTAGGAAGTTTATGGAGGTCTTGCTCAGGAATAGATCGGGCAATGTGTAATACTTCTTCCCACACCGGGCGAGACTTTTTTGTCTTGAGAGGACGGCGTCCTGGGCGTCCGTGCTTTGAGGGTCTGGTGCGAACAGAAGACCTTGTGCTCATGGTGGGTGGAATTATAGCGAGGAATGGCTGCGTTGTCTAAGGGTGGAGCTAAGCGCGACATGGCTAGTTCTCACATCGCGCGTCGAGCGAGGCCCGCTCTCCTTCAAGACTTCTTCTCCCCGTCCCAAGAGGGGAGGAGCCAGTCCGGCTTTCACTCCGCGCATCGAGCGACCGTCTTCCGTCTAAATGATCCCTCCAAGCTCGCGTGCTTTCCCTCTCTTGGAAGGGTACCCATGTTGATCTCTATGCGGCCGTCGAACGAGATTACATATAATCCCTCCAAGCTCGCTCGTTCTCCCTTCAGGGATGGGGGCTGATTGATCTTCCACTGCGCGCGTTCAACGAGGGGAGCCCCCGACCGCGCGTTGCGCGAGCACAGAAGATCACCAGGCTCCATCCCTCCCTCTGTTCCGGGAGCACAGAACCAACGTGGGTGTTCTTCCAATTTTTTTCATCGTGGGGGCTCTGCGAGCAAGAAAGACGGCCGGCTCCTCCCTGATCCCCCTGTGCGGTTGTGTTTCCACTGTGTGAAGCATAGAATTCCTCCCCACACACGATGTGCAGCACAGGGTATGCACGTCTCTATTGCCGAATGAGGGGAGGGTTCATGAGAAGGATCCTGGCACTCGTCACATTGCTCCTGCTTGCCAATCACCCGGCGATGGCCGAGGTGTCGGTGGACAAGGATGCCAAGAAATTTTCCCTCGGGTACGATTTTCTCAACCAACAAAAATACCAGCAGGCACGGATGGCCTTTGAAGGCGTGCTTCTGGAAGACCAGGCCAATGCCATGGCACACTTCTATCTCGCCGATGCCTGCCGAGGCTTGAAAGATTGGGTCTGTGCGGAAGAACATTACGAGGCGTTGCTGGATCTTGATGCCAATTCAGCGGTGGCTGGATTGGCCAAACAACGGGGACGCAAGACCAATGTCTGGCGCCTGCTGGATGAAGGGAAGCAGGCCATCAATGAGCCCAATGCCTCACCCGATAGGGTCGCCCAGGCCGAGGACACACTGGACATTGTGAACAAGCTGGGTCTCGACGACGAACAAGAGGCCCGCTACCGGCAGTTGCGAGAGAAAATTCAGGAGAGGAATAAAGGGAGTAACCGGGCGGCGTCGACAGTTCCTTTTCTAGACCGTTCGATGGTCCTGGTGCCGGCGGGAGAGTTCACGATGGGGAGTTGGGGGGGAGATCCAGACGAATTACCGGTGCACAAAGTCTATGTGGGCGCCTTTTTCATGGATAAGTACCAAGTCACGGTGGCGCAGTATGCGCGGTTTTTGGAATCCACACATCAGGACAGCCCGCCGGAATGGACTGCGATGAATAAACAGACGAACCAGAGTCGCCCAGTCGCCAACGTGGATTGGGTGGATGCGGACGCCTACTGTAAATGGGCCGGCAAGCGCTTGCCGACCGAGTCGGAGTGGGAGAAGGCGGCGAGGGGGACGGATGGCCGGGTCTATCCCTGGGGAAATGAACCACCGACACGCTTTCACGCGAACTCAGGGAAAGAGGTCTGGAACAACCATTCGGCATTGTCGCCGGTGGGGACGTTTGAAGAGGGCAAGAGTCCCTATGGCATCTATGACATGGCTGGGAATGTCTGGGAGTGGGTCAGCGA
>JAWXBV010000231.1:0-13456 GCA_034440335.1 Nitrospirota bacterium
TCGTGAAGCGTGAAGCGCTGGAAGCAGGTGCGAAACATGAAGCGCCCGGCTCCGGAACGAAATACGCTTCACGAACGACGTTTCACGCATCGAAGACGCGTCACGCCCAAGAGCAGCGAATCCACGATTGCAGCAGAAGCGTTCATGAATCATGCGGGTTAGGTCCCTTGGCTTTGCGTCCCACCCTCTCGGATGGTTTGTCCTGTTCACCTGACGAGTGTCTTCTCGATAGATCGTGAAGCACTCGTCGCTCGACTAGCCGGAGTATGGCAGCGGTGAGGATTCGCATAGAAGAACACATATATCGTGGACTATGAGATGGATGAAAAAAATAGTATTGAATTGCTGCTGAGATCCTCGGTATCCTCAGGCAAGCCCTCATTATTCATGAAGGTTCGTCGCGAACGCGTGCAGACGAGAAGCGAGACAGGCACTCGGAGGCGTGAAGCCCTGAGGCATACTCGTGCAGTATGTCGAAGGGCTGAACGGCGAGACTGCCTGGCACAGCCGCGTATCCGCGCTTGCAGCAGAAGCGTCGTGAATCATGCGGGCTAGGGGGAGTGAGTACAGCAGGGAGTAGCGATGTCTCGCACCAGCATTCTCTACAGCGACTTCAACTGTCCGTTCTGTTATGCGATGCACGAACGGCTGCACGAGATGAGCCTGCTCGATCGCTGTGAATGGCGAGGTGTGCAGCATGCGTCGCATCTGCCTCGCCCGATGAAGCCCTGGCAGGGCTCGTTGGGCGCTGAACTGCGCCATGAAGTGACGGTCGTGCAGCGGCTGGCTCCAGGGCTGCCCATCGCGCTCCCCCCTGGTAAGCCGAACACCAGACCGGCCATTGAACAAGCGGTGGCGCTTCTGCGGCGCGATCCATCACATATGATGACGTTTGTGCGTGAGACCTATCGAGCCTTTTGGTGCGAGGGCAAGGACATCTCTGATCCAGAGGTGCTCAGGCAATTGGTCGAGCAGGCAGGAAGCTCACCCGAGGGTGCGGGGACGATCGATGGCGAGGATCGCCGGGTGGCTCAAGAATGGGAAGCGGCCTGGCATGCCACAGGCCAGGCCGGGGTTCCCCTCATTGTCTCACAGGATCATTATCTCCTTGTTGGCTGCGCCCCCCTCGAAGATGTCCGGCGGTTTTTCGCTCGATAGAATTAGGCCACGTCCAGATTCATCACAAAGTTCTGCAACTCCCGCCGATGTTCCTCTTCGGTGCTCTTGAGAGTTTCGATCTCCTTGCGTAGTTTCTCCAGCTCAGTTTCCTGCTGGTCCAACTTCTTGACATAGCGAGTATAGAGCTCGGAGTTCTGCTGGAGCCGTTGCATGTTCTCACGGATGCGAGCATGTTCTGCCGTGATCTCGGCAGTGCGTTGGTCGAGGCGAGTCTGTTGGGCGCGCGCGTCGTCCAGCGTATGACGCAATTGCACCAAGCGCTGTAATGCCTCCTTCACTTTTTGGCTGACCTCTTTCGCTTGTTGGTAATAGACGATCTGGTCGATGCCGCTCTCCATTAAGAGGATCGATTCCTGTAAGGGTAGCGTTTCCTTGACGCGGAGCGTCGCGCTTTTCCCTGGATCGACGGCAAGGCTAAAGCGGTAGAGGTCGCGTGTCCGTTCGGTCGGTTCCTTTGGCTCGGCAAGTTTCCAGTCTGCGCGATAGGGTTGCTCGATCAGGACGGTCTTGGCTTTGGTATCGCGGTTCTTTACAAGATAGGTTCGGTCTTCGACCAAGCGGCGTAAGATAAGCATCGTGCCCTTCTTCAGCGAGACACCCTCATCTAAGACGAGTCGATAGGTGGTCTTCCAGACTGGGGTTTCCGTCAGATAGGCCACACGGGCCTGGCGGGTCCCGGCACCGTCGAAGGTAATCGAGACTATTTTCTTCTGGGTGTCGTGGTTCGTCGCGAGGGTGGCCAGGGCCTGGTGCAGTTCCGCACTCAACGTAGGATTGGTCAGTTTGATACGTTGTACGGTTGCCAGCGAGAGTGAGCGGAACCCCTCTTCTGTTACGGCCTTGCCTGTGAAATGGCTCTTAGCGCGCCTGGGCTGAGTGGGCGAGGACGTGGTCTTTTTGACCACCCGTCAGGCCGGTTTGCTCGCTCATGAAGAATTGTTCCGCAGTGTCTCTCATGATACTGTTCGCTCCCATGAGCGATGCAGATGAGATGACGATGACACGAATCCTTAAGGATTGCCCCGCGATAGCCCTGGTGGGATTATCGACGAACCCGGCGCGGCCGTCGTATCGCGTGGCCGCCTACATGCAGCTGCAAGGCTATCGCGTGATTCCGGTCAATCCGAACGAGACGAACGTCTTCGGTGAGCCGGCCTATCCGGCACTTGCCGCCGTGCCAGACACCATTGATCTGGTGAATATCTTCAGGAAGTCGGAGGACGTTCTGCCTCTCGTCGAAGAAGCCATGGCTCGTAGCGCCAAAGCGATCTGGATGCAAGAAGGGATCATCAACGAACAGGCCGCTGTTCGTGCGAGAGCATCCGGTCTGCTTGTCGTGATGGACCGCTGTTGGTTGAAAGAACATGCCGTTCGATCACATCGTGGCTGACCCAGCTCCACATCGCCCCCCAGGGTCTCCCTCTCCCGATCCTCAACGAGAAGCCGTGGTGGCGACGGCTGAACTATTAGCCAAGATTCTGGATACGACCGTCAAAATTCCTGGCACACGCTTCTATCTTGGACTCGATCCGTTACTCGGACTGATCCCAGGAATCGGGGACATGATCGCCAATCTTATCGGGACCGTCATCCTGGTCTTGGCCGCGCGGCTTCACGTGCCGCAGGTCGTCATGATGCGGATGAGCCTCAATCTCCTCATCAACGGGACAGTCGGCGCCATCCCCATTGTCGGAGATCTCTTTTCCATCTGGTTTCGGAGTCACGCGAGAAATGCAGACCTACTGCGTCGGGCTGCGGTTCAACCCTATCGAGAAATGCAGCAAGCCAGGCTCTATGTAGCCGGCATCATCGGTGGGACCGTCGTGCTCCTGCTGCTCGCGATTGCAGCGGTGCTGTGGATCGTCGCAACGCTCTGGAGCGCAATCGCTCGGTGAGCTGACAATCGTGAAATAAGCGGCCCACCTCGCCCGCGTTATATTCCTCCTCGCTTCCTCGCAGCTTCAGGCTGGGTGCTCCATTCATGTACAGGTCTGTGCAATTCCATGCAGTCCGCGCTTGGATCGCTGGGTGAGGGGCGAGGAGGGAGTAGAAGGAACGTCCTTGCTCCTGCCTCGCGCCATGGCGATAGGCACGATGTTTGAGAGATTTGCGACGAAGCGGCATCAATCATGCCTACTCGAGAACGCCTCAATGGCGCAGAGTCTTTGAGCGCCTTGCGTTCCAGCCGATCGAGGCTACACTTCCGAGGTGGAGATGATCGAGCGTGAGGCGCGCACCGGTGTGATGGCAGGCCGTACTCGTCATCCTGATGCCTATCCATTGCGGCCTGATCCCATCCTTGGTGCATCGAAACAATATGAGAACAGCAGCGGGATCGTTAAGGGGGGAACTCGTCATGTCGACCTGGAATGCATGGTTGTTTTGGCCCAATAGCGTAGCCCTATCTGTGTTTGTCATGGGTGTACTGGCGATGCTGTTCCTCTATGCCGCGCGCAAGCCGATGCATGGGGTCATTCACTCGGTGTGCGGGCTGATATCCCACTCGATGCGGTTCATTTCCCGCTGGTTGTTCCAGGCTGCGGAACAGATGGGAGTGCGTAACCAGTCAGTGCTGCTGGCAGAGGGGCAGGAGAGCGAAGCGGTCGTGATCGATCGGGAATTCGAGCGAGTGGGCACGATCATTCGCAAGGATATGCAGGAGTTTCCTGCCTTGCAGCGAAAAATGATGGAAGAAGCGACGCGCATCGAAGATGACTACCGCAAGTGTGGAATAGTCCCGCCGCCCCCTCCGGAATGGGTAAGCGCGCTCGAATCGGTCGCACAGATCAAATCGGGCGGCGACATTCCACGCAAACTGCTGGAAGAAATCAATAAATCCATCCAGAAAATCCATGACCAGACAGTGGCCGAGTTCCGACGGTCCTATGAAGAACGACACAAGATCTTGAAAGCGATGCAGCCATCATGGCGCGCTGTGGAGAAGCTGATCGGCGAGATGGATAAGAAGATGCTCACGCTGCAGACCAACGCGAAGCAGATCGATGGCCATATGGGAAAGCTCGAGGGCATACGCGCTAAGGACAGCAAGACGGAGCTTGCATTGACGACATCGTCGTTCGTGCAATTGGCGATCTCCTGGCTGGTTCTGGCGATTGCGATGGGCGGGGCGTTTATCAACAACAAACTGATTGCCCTGCCGATGTCGGAGATGGTGGGCGCCAGCGATTACATCACCAGCAACATGAAGACGTCGGATGTCGCGGCCTTGGTGATTATTCTGATGGAAGCCTCTATGGGCCTGTTCCTGCTCGAATCGCTGCGCATTACGCAACTGTTTCCCAGGATTGCCAGCATGGACGACACGATGCGCCATCGTTTGATGATCGCATCACTGGTGTTTTTGGTCATCCTGGCCGCCATCGAATCGTCCCTCGCGCTGATGCGCGATATGCTGATCTCCGACAAGGCGTCGCTGATGCGGGATCTTGCCTCTGCCGCACCGGCTGCGTCGGACGGCGCGCTCTCCAGCATCCCGATGATCGGACAAATGGTCATGGGCTTCGTGCTTCCGTTCGCCTTGGCGTTCGTGGCGATCCCGTTCGAAAATGCCGTGCATTCGCTGCGCACGGTCCTTGGTGTATTGCTCGTTCAGGGTATGCGCGGCCTGGGTGTGGTGCTCAGGTTCGCCGGTCTGTTGTCCAAGCGGCTCGCCAACGTGCTCGAATCGACCTATGACATCGCGATCGTCGTGCCGCTGATGATCGAACGCTGGGTGATCGGAATGCGTACAGGCTCGACGGAAGACAGGGGAGAAAAGGAACGGTCCAAATCCAGGAGGGCGGCATGAAGAAATATCTGACCCTCCTAATCCTGTCGTTCAGCGTAGTACTCGCCACCGCCTGTGGCGATGGCCGTATGCACAGCCATGGCGTCTATATGCTGGTGGACACGTCCGGTACCTATGCGCGGGAGATGGGGAAGGCGTCTAAGATTATCAATTACCTACTGGCGACGTTGAACCCAGGGGATTCGTTGGCTGTCGCCAAGGTGGAAACGCGCAGCTTCACTGAAAAAGATATCGTGGCCAAGGTGACGTTCGACAAACGCCCGTCGCAGGCCACCTCGCAAAAGCGCGCCTTCAAGAACAGTATTGAAGAGTTTGCCACGCAAGTAAAAGGTAGCGCCTATACCGATATTACCGGGGGCTTGATACAGGGCGCGGAATATCTGAACGAGACCAAGGCCGGCATCAAGACCATCGTCATTTTCTCAGATATGCAGGAGGAATTGGGCAAGGGCACGATCCGCGATTTTCCGATCAATCTTGATGGGTTTCGTATTGTCGCGTTGAACGTGACCAAGTTGGGCACGGACAACGCCGACCCTCGGCTCTATCTCGATCGTCTGGCCCGCTGGGAAGCCAAGGTGCGCAAGGCCGGCGCGACCGAGTGGGTCGTCGTGAACGACCTTGAGAACAACATGGAATCGATCTTGACGACTCGCTGAACATACCTGCGATCATACGTGAGCCCGCTCTGTCCAGGATGATTCCCACCTCAATATCGGATCGACCCGTCACCCGCATGGTTCTTATCGTCTTGCCTACGCTGTCGAGGCAGCCGCTTCGACCGTGAAGGCCGGAGACTACGGGTATTCGGCGAAAGAGAATCAAGCAGACTTGAACCGAGAGAGGCCTTGCATTCCCATCGTTCACGCGTACAATTTCAATCGGTACAGTAGATATCTATCCGTGCGACGGCACAATCTGTCTTGGTTGTTCAGAATAGGTGCGGTCCGAATGGATACCTCTCAGCCATGAGCCACAACAACATCCTCATCATCAGCGCGCATCCTGACGATATGGAAATCGGCATGGGGGGAACGGTGGCCAAATTGGTGGAGGGTACGGCGGTGATAACCTCTGTCGTCGTCACAAACGGTGGCCGGTCGTCCAATCCCTTCGCGTTGACGGAGCAACGGATGATCGACATAAGAAGAGAAGAGGCGCTTCGTGCCGCCGACATCTTGGGCGTCAACGAGGTGATCTTTTGCGACGAACCGGACGCGCCGGAGGCGATCGATACGGCATCGGTGGGGCGAAGGCTCGTCGAGATACTGGCCCGCCTCAGACCGACCGAGGTCTATACACTGGATGAAGAACTCGACCGACATCCGGCCCATCGTGTGGCCGGCAAGTTGGCGAGAGAAAGTGTTCTTGAATCCGGCATTGCGCTGAGCGGAGGCCTCTGGGCCTACGAAATTTGGGGTCCCTTCGCGACCTGGGACCGCCTTGAGTACATCGACCGCCAGGTCACCAAGAAGATGGCCGCCATTGCGGAGCATCGAAGTCAGGTGGCCACGATACCCTATGGAGAAGGAGTGCTGGGGTTGAACCGCTGGCGAGCCGTCTTCGCCGATCCCAAGGCCAGCGCCCCGGCAGGTCAGTATGCGGAAGTCTTTCGACGGGTCAAGCTCTCTCCTCTTTCCTCATAAATTCTGTTTCTTTACCCATGTGAAGCGCCTGGGTTCTCTTACTTGTTTGCGGCGAGAACATGTCCAATCAGCGCCTGCGCTTCTTCTTGAATCTGACTGAGATGTCCTTTTCCTCGGAAGCTTTCGTCGTAGAGTTTATAGACGTCTTTGGTACCGGAAGGGCAGTCGGCCAACCAGCCTTGCGCGACCAACACTTCAGCTCGTCACACTCTCATCCCAGGATATCGATTTTCATGTGGCGGTGGCCCCGGCGAATCCGGTATCGCCGAAAGTCGGCAAGGTCGAGCGTGAATACTTTAGTGGTACGTAACGATTCCGCAGCGACAATGACAGAAGCGTCTGCCAGATCCATTGGGTGATCGCCATACTGTTCCATCAATTCGAACGCTCGCGCCGTCGATACCTGATCCAGAAACCAGAGGGACACTCCGCCATTAAGGATGAAGTCACGCAGCCGGTCAGCGCCTATGCTGTTCGGCGTTAATAGGTGGAACGCTTCGGTTAGGACTGGGATGGTTGTGAACAGGGGGGCTCGTGTGATACTGAGGATGTCTTTGCACCGGGTATGTTCGGCATCTTGAGGATCGAACAGCGCGACGAAGGGGCCAGTATCGACCAAGATCATCGGCGCGACTTCCGGCGCAAGGCAATCTGCATTCCACGCCGGGTTTCAGTCGAAGGTGCAAGTGCGTACCCGCCCGGCCCAAGGTCGAGGCGGCGGTAAATGTCGAAGGCTGACTGCTGACTGGTACGGCCCACCTCATCTCGAAGGACCAGCACGCCGCGCTTGAGCGCAGTGGACACAGACCACCCTGTTTTCAGTGTGACCTGCTTGAGCACTTTCTCGGTTTCATCGTCTAGACGAACGGTTCGGAGACCCATGAAACTCCTCCTTTCGCTCAAATGTCATACAGACTGTAATACATCGGAGCCTCGGCGTCAACTTAAGCCCGCAGTGGGTTGCCGTACCCTTCCCACACTTAGACTGGCTTCGCACCTGCAAGCGCCTTGAGGATAATCGCTTGTCCCTCTTCTTGAATCCGCTTGAGATGGTCTTTTCCTCTGAAGCTTTCGGCGTAGAGTTTATAGACGTCTTCGGTGCCGGAGGGGCGCGCGGCGAACCAGCCTTGCTCAGTCACGACTTTCAATCCGCCGATCGATGCGCCATTACCAGGGGCGGTCGTCAGTTTGGCGACGATGGCGTCGCCAGCCAATTCTGATGCCTGCACCTGGTCCGGTGAGAGCTTTGAGAGGATGGTTTTCTGTTCTGGCGTCGCAGCCGCATCGATCCGTTCGTACCGCGGTTCTCCGAGTTCGTTGGTCAGCTCTCGATACAGTTCACCAGGATCGCGACCGGTCTTGGCCATCATCTCCGCGGCCAAAAGATTCATGATGATGCCGTCCTTATCAGTCGTCCAGACCGATCCATCTCGACGAAGGAACGAGGCCCCCGCGCTTTCTTCACCGCCGAACCCGAGTGAGCCGTTGAGCAAGCCATTGACGAACCATTTGAAGCCGACCGGCACTTCGACAAGTGTGTGTCCGAGCTTGGTTGCCACACGGTCGATTAAACTGCTGCTCACCAGCGTCTTCCCGATCCCTGCGTCTGGCTTCCACCCAGGTCGGTGAGCAAAGAGGTAGGAGATCGAGACCGCGAGGTAGTGATTGGGATTCATCAGGCCGGCAGAGCGGGTGACGATGCCGTGTCGGTCGTTGTCGGCATCGTTGCCGAAGGCGACATCGAAGCGATCTTTCAGCGCAATGAGGTTCGTCATCGCATAGGGAGAGGAACAGTCCATACGAATCTTGCCGTCCCAATCGAGCGGCATGAAGCGGAAGGTCGGATCAACGGAAGGATTCACCATCTCGATATTGAAGCCATACCGCTCTGCAATCGGCTGCCAGTAGGCCACACCGGACCCGCCGAGCGGATCGATGCCGAGTGTCAACCCGGCTGTCCGAATCACATCCATATCGATGATCTCTGCAAGATCGCCGATGTAGGCACCAAGGTAATCATGCTGGTGGGTGGTGTTCGCACGGCGAGCCTGGTTGGACGACAGACGCTTGACCCCTCGCAGATCACTGGCGAGGAGGGCATTGGCTCGATCCTCAATCCACTTCGTGACCACGGTATCAGCCGGCCCACCATGAGATGGGTTGTACTTGATGCCGCCGTCCTCCGGCGGATTGTGGGAGGGAGTGATGACGATGCCGTCGGCGAGCCCTGATGTTCTTCCTCGATTATAGGTGAGGATCGCGTGAGAGATGACCGGGGTGGGGGTGTAGCCACCATCCTGATCGATCATCACCTCAACGCCGTTCGCTGCCAACACCTCAAGCGCACTGGCACAAGCAGGTCCCGAGAGTGCGTGGGTGTCTTTGCCGAGATAGAGCGGCCCGACTGTGCCCTGACCGGCTCGATATTCACAGATCGCCTGCGCGATGGCCAGAATATGCCATTCATTAAAGCTTTGCTTGAAGGCAGAGCCCCGATGTCCAGATGTACCAAAGGATACTCGTTGCTCTAGTACCTGTACGTCAGGCTGTTCTGAAAAGTAGAATGCCATCAGCTTCGAGACATCGATCAGCATCGATGTCGGTGCAGGAGTTCCTGCGAGAGGATGAATGGCCATAGGTGTTGTGTAGTCCTGAACCCCTCCGAGTGTCAACTATCTTCGCGGCATGGTGCACACCGACTTGAGAGACAGACAACGCCAGCCGATACATCGTGCGTCTGCTGTCGTCATGATTCGACAAGCTTACCACCAACTGTAACCCTGCAGTCCCTTCGCCTTGTGCCTGTCGAAAAGCAGACATACACTCTTGAGTGTGCCTCATCAGTCACGCGATCAGACACAGCCACTAGGGTTTGACAGGTGGAAGGCTTTGGCAAAAGAGGTCCACTGTCTTTCGAAAAAGAAAGAGCGCGGTGTCCTGTGGAGAGGCAGCGACAGCCGCCGCAGCGGCGTGCCGAATAGGATCTGTGGTGATTCCAAATCGAGTAACCACAAAGCGTGCATCATCAAGATCCAGATCGGTCCCGCGACGCAGCTTCGAGATAATGAAATCCACAGGCGCCAACAGTTTCACTCGCAATTGAGCCTGGTGAACAAGGTCGGTTGCACGCTCACGATACCCTGGCGGCATCGCCACAATGGACCACCCAGAGAAGTTTTCCGTGAGGTCTGCTGGAAGCTGGTGCTGGCTGAAGAATCCAGCCAACGCCTCGACCGAACCCACCACTTCCGCATCCACATCGCGCGTCAATCGATCCTGATATCCGTAAGCCTGGAGCGCTAGCGCCCCCACGAGCAAGACATCGACCGTCGCACCAGTCTGTCTGGTGTAATCCTTTAGGAGTGCAATAACGTGATCAGCTGTGAGCGTAGACAAAAGAGAGAGCCTCGGCAAAGGCGCGATAATCCCGGTCGTCGATAGGACCCGCATCGACAGGAAGCGGCGCTCGGCCACCAAGAAACGTGATAAGACGTCGGTACCGTGTGTACCATCGGCAAGCCGTTCGGTAGGCGACCTGAACCTCCGGCTCAGATTGCCACGGCGCAAGATCGAGCCGATCGTTCACGAGAATTTCGAGCCACAGCATCCGTCGCCCCCGCTCCGTCTCAATCGCCTCGCCGATTGCACTCGTGCCTAAATAGGCCGGTAACAGTAGAAGTGGGGGCACAGGTCTTTCCATGAGTGGCTGAGTGGGCATGCCGCAGTGTAGCACGGAGAAACCTTGAAGGAGAACCCTACCAGTCGCCCGCGGTCCCCTCCGGGCAGTCGCGCGCCATCGACAGCGGTTGATACGACACGGCGTCATCCTTCAGGTCTGGTTCATCGGGGCGAAGCATCGTCAGCTCCATCTTTTCATTCGCAAACGTTTCCTCGCCCGTTCGCAACACGCTTTCCCGATTCAAAATCTTCATCGCATTGAGGCGAGACACCTTGAGGGGAAACGTCCCGAATTGATCCCCTGACAGATGGAGCACCTGAACCGTCATCCGGCTACGGTCCATATAAATCACCTGGCGCAAGGTGTCGTCGATAGGTGTCTTCAGGCTCACAACAGCTGAGACCGTCGGCTCGATGACTGGAACCGTGATCATATATTTGCCTAACGTATCCGTCGCCGTCGCGTCCAACATTCCTGTGGCCTCCAGGTTCGAGGTTGTAAACAGTGCGGTGCTAGGGCGCAAGAGAGGGGATTTGATATCGAAACGGAGATTGGTGAGGCGGTGGTCCGACACATTTTCAATGAGGAACTTGATCATGACCCAGGACTGTGGATCAAGGGTCTTGGCCCGACCTTTCGGCAATGTCTGTTCGATGCGCCGGAGACGGCAACCGGACACCAGGTTCCGGTTTTCATAAAAATAGGTCTTACTGTCCCCCTCCAGGAGAAAGGCGCGCTCATACATGTAGAAGGCGACGCCGACATGAACCGGGGTTGGCTTGAACCAGGAGACGATCAGAGGAGCGAGAAACAGCACCAACGAGGACGAAAATCCAACGATGATCACCTTGTTGAGTCGGCTTTGCCGCCCAAACCACCTCCACCATTCCTTCAATACCATCATGACTGTTCACTCAGAGAAAATCTTCGCGACCATTATCCCACACTTCTTGCCTGGCCCACATCGCTGGTGAACGCTTCTGTACAATGATGATGTGGGGGGAGAGGCACAGCGGTCTTACGTGGCATCGGAGAGGGCTAGCGTATGTTCTCGGATGCTCACCGTCGGCAGCGCACGCACCGCACTGGCAGCCTCAATGAGAAGCGTCCGCTCTTCTTGTGTGAGCCGATGAAGATCACCACCTTCAAAATACACAAGGGCTTTCAAGCTCTCGCTTGGCTGAAACGCCGATCCAAACAAGGCGCGGGCGCTGCCAAGCCCCTGTGAAAGTCCTATCCCTGATCTGATCATCGCGGCGATGTCTTGGTAGTCTTTGGCTTCGATCCGTTGCAAGATCACCTTGACTTTGGTGGCCATCAGATCATCGAGTGCAGCCACTTGGACGATCCTATCATCGGTCAGCTCCGGCACACCCACTCGCCCAAACGACAGCGTTCCAAAGAAGGAGATCTTCACGTGTTGATCAGTCGATGCGCTCGGGGGTACAAGGGCCGTAAGGGTATCTGGCAAGTCTTGGAGGATCGTGGACTGGTGTAGAAAGGGAAAGGCTGCATACAATGCGTGCGCATTCAACGGCTGGTCCGTGAAAAAGTCATAATCGACGGACGAACGATGGCCGAGTCGCAAAGCAATCGCCGTGCCGCCGTAGAGCACAAACCCCAAGCGCGATGCAGGGTGGAGCAGAGGCCACACTTGTCGTTGCGCACTCGGTAAAATATCCAAGCAAGGCGTAAAGATGCCGATCATGCGAACATCCGCCTAGGCATGGCAGGTAGATGACCCGGCGCCGCCAGACCAAGCCGATAATGCCAGTAGGCCCATGAACGGGGTGTGAATTGGCCGATTTCCGCCTGTTGCAGCACCGTGCGGAGATAGGTATCTCCCACAAGTGTCGCCAGGGTCTGCACATCGTCGTAATCGCCGATATTCATCACATGTGCCACAACACGCTCCGGCATGGTCACGGCGACATTCGGTGTCGTCCACCAGACATACTTTTGCGCAAGGCGCGCGAGTACTATTGGGTCCAGTGGTGTCATAGGGGAGACGTGAACAATGGGCGATGTCTGATCGTGGGCAAATCTTACGCTAGAACGGGGCGATTGCCAACAAGGTTTTAGCATGGGAGGGAGAGGGACAGGTGTGCATCACAGCGCCGACGGAGCGATCATGGATACAAAAATAGGGTCAATTTGGTCAGGACTGACTCCGGGCTACGGACGGTCTCGCGTTGTAGCGCCGACCAGTTTGGGATTTAGCGGCTGGGCGAGGGGAGCGATGGCACCGCGACCCACACCGGGTTCCTGAAGATTGATCATCACATTCAAATTGGGAACAATCGATCGATTGGAGGCCTAGAGAAACTGGTGGCATCGTGAAATATCCGCCCGTTGTATTTTTTCTCTAAGTTGCGGGCATGGAGCAGTGATGGTGCATATCTTGCTTTTCTCTTGTGACCTTCAACGTTTGGCCTACGATACACGAGACTGGCAAGCGTTCTCATCATACCTACCAACATAAAGTATCGTGCGAGCGATTATCCTCAGAATCTGCGGACACAGTCTGTTATTCATACATTGTGTCCGTTTGTGTACCCACATGCGCATGAACCATACAAGGAGCCCACGAGCATGAGTGCATCCAACGACCAGACCCTCGATAAGACCCTTGCCTTGAATGTCCGTTTGAAGCCCAGCGAGTCCTCGGCCCATCCACGCGCCACGAACTACACGAACGTCGGCGTGGCGCAGGGCATTGCCTATCTGGACTTCGGCTTCATTGAGCCCACATTATTAGCCGCCATCGCCAAGACGGCGAAGGATGGTCCGGCGGCGCCGAAAGGTTTGGAAGGCGCCCTCGTCACCCGCGTTGCGATGGGGATCGATGTGCTGGCCCGATTGCACCAGCAGATTCAGCAAGTATTGGTCAGTCTGCGCGAGGCGCGGCAGGGGAAGGCGAAGGGGTAATCACGAGAAGGGGGATACAAAACAAATGAGACATGTTGGATTGCAAGGCCCGAACCATACTTATGCTTCGACATCTGCGTCAGCTCCTAGGCTGTTACAGCTTTGTAAGGTAATCTGCCATATCAATAGCGTCCGACAGGATTCATAGCAAAATCAGTTGGTTGGGGTTGGCGGGGGATGTTTCCGCCGGCGCCATATCGGTAAGCAACTGAAACA
>JAWXBV010000232.1:0-4759 GCA_034440335.1 Nitrospirota bacterium
ACCTCATCCTCAAGATCAACCGCGGCAGAGCGGCGCTGAACATGCCGCCGTTGGTGCGGCGCGATAAAATATAAAGCTTTGCACGAGACACTACACTAGGGGGGTGGATATGGGAGGATTCGAATTGTTGGATGACAGCGTCGAGGCGTCTCAGTCCGGGCTTCCAGAATGGGCTGATTGGCCGGATGAGAAACTGCTTGACCTGCGGCTCTGCGATCTTCAGCTGACTGTGGAAGGGAGCCAGATTGCGGGGCACATTCGCCAGCTCAACGATGAGTTGGCAGGGCGCGGTCTTCTCTTTCGCCCTCACTTGTGGCTGTCCAGCGAATGGTTTTCCCCCGACGGAGTGCCGGGCATCGCCGTGCCGTTTTATTTGGCCCACCCTCGGTTGGCTCGGTTGGAACTCGCCCAAATGTTGGAGGTGGAAGGCGGAACACCGGACGCATGTCTCCGCATTCTCCGGCACGAAGCCGGGCATGCGTTGGAGAACGCCTATCGCCTACGACGTCGCCGGGATCGCCAGGCGGCGTTCGGCCGGTCGACCCAGTCCTATCCGAGATATTACACGCCCAAACCGTACAGCAAGAGCTACGTGCTGCATCTCGACATGTGGTACGCGCAGAGCCATCCCGATGAGGATTTCGCCGAAACCTTCGCCGTCTGGCTGACTCCGCAATCTCAGTGGCGAGAACGCTATGCGGATTGGCCTGCCTTGAAGAAGCTCGAGTACATGGACGCTGTGATGACGAGTCTGGCCGGCGCTCGCCCGGCGGTGAGCACGAAAGAGCAGGTGGATCCGATCTCCGATCTTCGAAAGACGCTGAGAGAGTACTATGCCGAGAAACGCAAACGATTCGGTGTAGACCATCCGACTTTTTACGATCGTGATCTACGCCGCCTCTTCTCCGACCAGGCTGCCTTCAAGACGCATCCGACTGCGGCAAGTTTTATCAATCGTCTTCGCAAACAGATCCGTCGGCACGTGGCGAAGTGGACCGGTGAATATCAATACACGATCGACCGACTGCTGGAAGACATGATGCGGCGCTGCCGTGAGCTCGATCTCCATGTGACAGGGCCGGAAGATCAGGTGAGGCTGGAGTTTACGGTGCTGTTGACCTTGCAGACGATGAACTATCTTCATAGCGGGCGTCATCGGGTGGCGCTATGACGAGAAAACGCCGTGTCATGGTGCCGGCGCATGCCGATCTGATCCCTCCTGATTCGTGGAAGGGGTAGATCTGACAGCGATGGAATCGAAGACGGAATACGATGTCGTGACGGGATTCCGTCAGGTGGGACCTGACGTGCGTGCGGTCGGCGTGAGCGATGATCTCGTTGTGATTCGGAAGGTCGTCGATGAGTGGAGAACGTCATCGTCGACGACAGGAAGCTTCAGGAGCTGGTTGCGTTGGGATTGCCCGTCGAACCTATAGTTTCCTCTGGCTCAGCGGCTATGCCCGGATCGACTTACGGCTCGATCCGGCTGGAGAACTGTACGTGCTGGAGGCGAATCCGAACCAGCAGATCGCGAAAAGTGAGGACTTCGCCGATTCCGCCGAACGGGCAGGCCTTTCCTGTGAGGCCCTGCTGCAGCGCATCCTCGGTTTGAGTTTACGCCGGCACCTCCTGTCATCCCTACCGATCGCACCGTCTCGCTGCCCAGTCGGGTCGGCGAGTGACCAGCCCTGTTCCGTTTAGCAGTTTGCTGAAAAACTAAGTTTTTGCGCGGCAAGGTCCTCTGATGATACGTAGGTTGAGAGTGCCGTATTGCCTGCAGGATGCTCAAAAAGGCTCTCCAGCAAGGCCGCAGCGAGCGAAGAGGCGAGGAGGTACGGACCGCACTTCGTGGGGCCGTTCGCCCTTGTCATAGATCTTGGTGAACGGAAAAGCCCCTCCAGTGATTCCGGCTTCCGAAGACCCTCGTTGAGCCTCTGAGCGACGCGAGAACGAAGCCGGCAGACTTTTTCAGCATCCTGCTAGTCTGTTTTGAGAAAGAGCACCGACAGCGGGGGCAGGGTCAACGAAATCGAGTTGACGTATCCATGGCATGCAATCGGCTCCGCCATCACGCCTCCGCCGTTACCCTGGTTACTGCCGCCATAGATGGACGCGTCGCTGTTCAGAACCTCTCGGTACCTCCCCAGTGCAGGGACGCCGATGCGGTACTGATGTCGTGGAACCGGCGTGAAATTGCAGACGCAGACGATTGAACGGGTCTGGTCCTGAGCTTTCCGCAGGAAGGCAATCACCGAATTCTCGGCGTCGTGGAAGTCGATCCACTGGAAACCCGTCCAAGCGAAATCCACCTCGTAGAGCGCGGGCTCGTCTCGATAGAGCCAATTGAGATCGTGGACGTACCGTTGCAGTCCCAGGTGCGACTCGTACCGGCAGAGATGCCATTGCAGGCTGTCGTCATGGTTCCATTCCCACCATTGGCCGATTTCTCCTCCCATGAAGAGCATCTTCTTGCCTGGATGGCCATACATGAAGCCATAGAGTGCGCGGAGGTTGGCGAACCGTTGCCAATCGTCGCCCGGCATCTTGTCGAGCAGGGCCTTCTTGCCGTGCACCACTTCATCGTGCGACAGCACAAGCACGAAGTTTTCATGAAACGCGTACACCAACCCGAACGTGATCTTGTTCTGATGATGCTTGCGATGCACGGGATCGAGGGAAAAATACTCCAAGTTGTCGTGCATCCAACCCATGTTCCACTTGAAGGTAAAGCCGAGCCCTCCGGTATAGGTCGGCCTGGAGACGCCCGGCCAGGAGGTGGATTCTTCGGCGATGGTGACGGCGCCAGGATGTTCCTGGTGGACGAGCACGTTGAGCTCTTTGATGAAGTCGACTGCGGCCAGGTTTTCGTTTCCGCCGAACTGGTTGGGAATCCATTCGCCGGATTTTCTCCCATAGTCGAGATACAACATCGAGGCCACGGCATCTACGCGTAGACCGTCGATGTGGTACTTGTCCAACCAGAACAGAGCGCTGTTCAGCAAGAAGTTCCTGACCTCCACCCGTCCATAATTGAAGATCCGGCTCTTCCATTCGGGGTGATACCCGAGGCGCGGGTCCTCGTGGTCGTAGAGATGCGTGCCATCGAACCACGCCAACCCGTGCGGATCGTCCGGGAAATGGGCCGGAGCCCAGTCGATGAGGACGCCGATGCCTGCGTGATGCGCGGCATCGATGAAGGCCATGAAATCTTCCTGCCGGCCGAATCGACAGGTGGCGGCAAAGTATCCGGTGGTCTGATATCCCCAGGATCCGTCGAACGGATGTTCGGTGATCGGCATCAGCTCGATGTGGGTGTAGCCCATATGTGTCACATACTCTATGAGTTGGTCGGCCAGTTCGCGATAGGTCAGCCAGCGTCCCTCTTCTTCCGGTACCCGCATCCAGGAACCGAGGTGGACTTCGTAGATGGACATCGGCGCGGTCAAGGGGTTGAGGCGCGATCGAGCCTCCATCCAGTCACGGTCGTTCCAACGATAGGTCGAGAGGTCTCGAACGACCGAGGCCGTTCGAGGCCGTAATTCTCCGGCGAAGGCGTAGGGATCGGCTTTCAGGAAGGGCGCTTCTTGGTTCCTCGCGCGAACCTCATATTTATAGAGCGTGCCTTCGGGAAGGTCCGGGATGAACAATTCCCACAAGCCCGTGGCGCCCCGGTTGGTCATCTGGTGACAGCGTCCATCCCAACGATTGAACTCGCCGACGACGCTCATGCGCGAGGCGTTGGGGGCCCAGACGACGAAATGGACCCCGGACACACCGTTCACCGTTTTCAGATGCGCGCCCATGGTCTCATAGGCCTTATAGAGACGTCCTTCGGCAAACAGATGGAGATCGAACTCCGTGAGCAGGGGCTGGAACGCGTAGGGATCGTGGCGTTCGGTGACGGCCCCCTCCGAATCCGTCACCTGGATGCGATAGGATGACGTCCCCATCGAAGCAGGCAGGATCGCTTCGAACAACCCCACTTCGTGGATTTGGCTCATGGCTTGGGGTCTGTTGCCCGATACATCCGAGATGACTCGCGCCTCCTGAGCATAGGGGGCGAAGGCTCTGACCGAGAAGGCCTGTTTGCCATCAACAGAGGTCTGATGGGGTCCGAGCAATTCATAGGGGTTCCAGGGTTCAGCCTTGATAAGACGTTCGATCTGTTCATTCTGAGCCATTGCGATGTCCTCCTGTGCCTGCTGGATTATCCCTATCCTAAGCGTGCAGTGCGTGTTAAGTAAGGGGGTGGCGAGAAAAATGAGGTGTGAGATTGAAGGTGCGTAAATTTAAGCCGGTCACAATTCATCACCCACGGCAGCCTGAAAAGGTGACGCGCAACGTGCAGTAACATACTACAATCATTAGGGTGCGAACAGTTATCCAGCCTCCCTATTCTAATCATCCTTACTTTTTGTGGGCTTCTTCGCTGACTTGGGGATGTCTTGCTTGGGAACGAAGAGGACTTGCTTCACCCGCATGATTCATGAACAGGTCTGCGGCAATCGCCGATCCGCTGCTCTTGGGCGTGAAGCGGCATTCGGGAGTGGAGTTGCTGGTTTCTAGTTTCAGGTTTCAGGTTTCTAGTTTCAGGTTTCTAGTTTCAGGTTTCTAGTTTCAGGTTCCAAGTTTCAAGTTCGACCTCTGAAATTCACCAATGCGACTCAAACAACTTGAAACCAGAAACATGAAACTCGAAACACTTACACGAGATACGCTTCACGAGGAACGCGCTTTCAGGCGATTTCGTCCCTCGACT